>NZ_JBHRSJ010000001.1:0-398058 GCF_042643485.1 Azotobacter bryophylli
CCTACTACAACGTGCTGCGCATCCTGGTGCCGCTGACCGTGCCGGACGAACAGCTCGACCACGGCCTGGCCCTGCTCGCCGAGTGCTTCGACGAGCTGGACTGACGCCGGCCAGCCGGTAAGAGAGGAGGGCGGTCCGTCCCCGGGCGGCCTCCCTCCACCCAACAGCTGCGCGGCCCCGCGGGGCCGCCGGCTTGCCCAGCGTTTTCGGAGTCCGAATCCGTCATGTCGTCCGCAGTACCCTTCCGAATCGAAAAAGACCTGCTCGGCACCCTGGAGGTCCCGGCCAGCGCCTACTACGGCATCCAGACCCTGCGGGCGGTGAACAACTTCCGCCTGTCCGGCGTGCCGCTGGCCCACTACCCGAAACTGGTGATCGCCCTGGCCATGGTCAAGCAGGCCGCTGCCGACGCGAACCGCCAGCTGGGCCACCTGGGCGAGGACAAGCACGTGGCCATCAGCCAGGCCTGTGCGCGCCTCGTCCGCGGCGAGTGCCACGACCAGTTCGTGGTCGACGTGATCCAGGGCGGTGCCGGCACCTCGACCAACATGAACGCCAACGAGGTGATCGCCAACCTGGCGCTGGAAGCCATGGGCCACGCCAAGGGCGAGTACGGCTTCCTGCACCCGAACAACGACGTGAACATGGCGCAGTCGACCAACGACGCCTATCCCACGGCGATCCGCCTCGGTCTGCTGCTCGCCCACGATGCCCTGCTGGCCAGTCTGGACAGCCTGATCCAGGCCTTCGCGGCCAAGGGCGAGAAGTTCGCCGCGGTGCTGAAGATGGGGCGCACCCAGCTGCAGGATGCGGTGCCCATGACCCTCGGCCAGGAGTTCAACGCCTTCGCCAACACCCTCGTCGAGGACCTGGACCGCCTCAAGCGCCTGGTGCCCGAGCTGCTCACCGAGGTCAACCTCGGCGGCACCGCCATCGGCACCGGCATCAACGCCGACCCGCGCTACCAGAAGCTGGCGGTCGAGCGCCTCGCCACCATCAGCGGCCAGCCGCTCAAGCCCGCCGCCGACCTGATCGAGGCCACCAGCGACATGGGCGCCTTCGTTCTGCTCTCCGGCATGCTCAAGCGCACGGCGGTCAAGCTGTCGAAGATCTGCAACGATCTGCGCCTGCTCTCCAGCGGTCCGCGCACCGGTCTCAACGAGATCAACCTGCCGCCGCGCCAGCCGGGCAGCTCGATCATGCCGGGCAAGGTCAACCCGGTGATTCCCGAGGCGGTCAATCAGGTGGCCTTCGAGGTGATCGGCAACGACCTGGCCGTGACCCTGGCGGCCGAGGCCGGCCAGTTGCAGCTCAACGTCATGGAACCCCTGATCGCCTACAAGATGTTCGACTCCATCCGCCTGTTGCAGCGTGCCATCGACATGCTGCGCGAGCACTGCGTGGTGGGTATCACCGCCAACGCCGAGCATTGCAAGGCACTGGTCGAGCACTCCATCGGACTGGTCACCGCACTCAATCCCTATATCGGCTACGAGAATGCCACGCGTATCGCCAAACAGGCATTGGAGAGCGGGCGCGGAGTGCTGGAACTTGTACGGGAAGAGCAACTGCTCGACGAGAAGTTGCTCGCCGATATATTGCGGCCGGAAAACATGATCGCGCCGAGACTGGTGCCTTTGGCCGGCTGAGAGAATGGTTGTTCGAACGTTTCTCGATATGAAGTTGTTGGCTTCGATGTTGTTTGGCTCGAGTGGTTTTTAACTTTGACTGCTGGCTTCTTTTGGTTGGGGGAATTGCTCGTGGTTATGTCTTTCTTGCGTCGATGATAATCGGCTGAAGTTTACCGCTGGTATTTGTTCGCATGGCTTTGGCTTGATGTCGGGTTGTCGTGCTGCATCGGTATTGCCATAAACAATAAAATTGCAGGGGGCATCCTTCCGTTCCGGAAAGGCATGTCCCGAGATATTCGGCGATTGTACGGCGGGGCTGGTGCCAAGTCCCGTGTGGCGGCAGGTTGTGTCGCTGAAATCCTTGTATTTGCTGGGTTTAGTGCCTCTTTGCGTTCGGGTTTCGCCCTGCGGATATTCCCCGTGGAGTGTCCGTCGGTGGTTCCGTGCACGCTATTTTTTCGTCCCTTGATAAGAGCGGTGTGGCCGCCGCCTCATGTCTGACAGTCTAAGGATCGCCAACTTCTCCAAGTGGGCAGCCGGATTGCTTGGCCGCAGCTTCCGCTAAGTTCGCTGTTTATCGAGATGGATGATTAAAGTTTGGTGCATGAAATTGCGTGAGTGCTTTCTTTTAGGGCTGAAAGTTGTGCGTTTCCCTGTTTGGGTGGCTCTTTTTATATGGCATGGAAGATGCTTTTCAGGAAATGCATGAATCGGTGATTCCAAACTCTGTGCTCGTCGTGAATATCCGAAAAGTCTTCGCCAGCATCTCGATAGAAGGAGCGATGTGAATGAAAGCAATTAAGTGGAGTCTTTTTGCTGCGGCAATTGCTGGCGGCGACATACAAATAGCCATGGGGAGCCAACAGTCGGAAGCGAAGGGCTTTCTGGAAGACGGCCAGATCAAGCTGACCAACCGCAACTACTTCTTCAACCACGACAAGAAGGAGGGCCGCCAGGATGCGAGCGACTGGGCCCATGCGTTGATGCTCAACTACCAGTCCGGCTACACCCGCGGCCTGGTCGGCTTCGGCGTGGACGCCTTCGCCTACGGCGTCCTCAAGCTGCACGAGTACGGTCGCGGGGGCGGTAACGTGATGATCGACAACAAGGGCGATAGCCACTCCTTCAGCCACGTGGGCGGCGCCGCCAAGGTGCGCCTGTCCAACACCGTGCTGAAGTACGGCATCATGCAGCCGATCACCCCGGTGTTCGCCGCCGGCGGTCTGCGCATCCTGCCGGAGACGGCGCAGGGTTTCCTGCTGCAGAGCTCGGAACTCTCCGCCCTGTCGCTCCAGGCTGGCCATTTCACCGCCGCCACCGGCTGGCAGGACAACGGCAACCACGATCCGATCAAGACCGCCTACGGCGTGACGGAAGTGGACAGCGTCAGCTTCGTCGGCGGCGACTACACGGTCACCAAGAACCTGAGCGTCTCGCTCTACGCCTCGCGCTTCGAGGATGTCTGGCGCCAGTACTATGGGAGCGCCAGCTATATGCTGCCGATCAGCGGCAACCAGGCGCTGAAGTTCGGCTTCAACCTCTACCGTACCCTGGACGAGGGGCGGGCCAAGGCGGGACAGATCGACACCACCGCCTGGTCGCTGGCGGGCGCCTATACCCTGGGCGCGCACACCTTCAAACTGGCCTATCAGAAGGTCCACGGCGACGAGCCCTTCGACTACGCCGGCTTCGGCGACCATGCCAACTACGGCGACTCGATCTATCTATCGAACTCGGTGCAGTACTCCGACTTCAACGGCCCCGGCGAAAGGTCCCTCCAGGCCCGCTACGACCTGGACATGGGCACCTTCGGCTTCCCCGGTCTGAGCTTCATGGCCCGCTACCTGCACGGTACCGGCATCGACGGCACCCACGCCGACCCGCACGGCGCCTATGCCGGCGCCTACGGCAAGGGCGACCGGGAACGGGAAACCGACGTGGAGATGAAGTACGTGGTGCAGAGCGGCCCGGCCAAGGACCTGGCCTTCCGCGTGCGCCAGGCCTGGCACCGCGGCGACCGCTCCACCGGGGGCACCGTCAACCAGTTCCGTCTGATGGTCGAATACCCGTTCGATCCCTATGCGGCCATGGCGCGCCACTGAGGCGGCGCGCCCTGACATAACGACGTGAGGCGGCCGGCGTCGAAGGCGTCGCCGCTGGCGGGGCTTTCCTCCCGGGCGTTGCCATCTCGAGGGCGGCTGTGCCAACAATGGGCGACCGATTCCATTGGAGCCCTTATGGACGCCGCACGACCCGCCCTCATCCGCGAAACCTTCCCCGTCGGGCCTTTGCAGTGCAACTGCACCATCATCGGCGACCCCGTGAGCAAGAAGGCCATCGTCGTCGATCCGGGCGGCAATCCAGAGACGATCATGGCGCGCCTGGATAAGCACGGGCTGAAGGTGGTGAGCATCATCCACACCCATGCCCATCTCGATCATTTCCTCGCCGCGGGGAAGATGAAGGAGCTGACCGGCGCCACCCTGCACCTGCACCAGGACGACCAGTTCCTCTGGGACGGCCTGGAGATGCAGTGCCAGATGTTCGGCGTGCCCTACACGCCGGTGCCGGCGCCGGACCGCTGGCTGCAGGACGACGAGGAGCTGGCCTGCGGCTGCGGCGTGGCACTGCACACGCCGGGGCATACGCCGGGGTCGATGAGCTTCTGGTTCGCCGACGCCAAGCTGCTGATCGCCGGCGATACCCTGTTCCGCCGCGGCATCGGCCGCACCGATCTGTGGGGCGGCGACTATCCCACCATCGAGCGCTCGATCCGGCAGCGTCTCTACACCCTGGACGAGGAGGCCACCGTAATCACCGGTCACGGGCCGGAAACCCGTCTGGGCGACGAGATGCGGGAGAACCCTTTCGTTCGGGCCTAGAACGGCTCACGGAATCTTTTGGCGTTACCGTGGTCTAACCGACCCTAGCCCAGGGCTGAAGAATATTCCAAGGAGTAGTACCGAATGTTTATTCCCTCTCGCCTGTTGATCGCCGCGGCCGCCATGTCCCTGCTGGCCGGTTGCGCCACCAACAATCCCTATCAGGATCAGTCCGGGCAGACCGGCATGAGCCGTACCGCCAAGTACGGCGGTCTGGGTGCCCTGGCCGGCGCAGCCGTCGGCGCGATGATCCCCGGCGACCACCACGGCCGCAACGCGCTGATCGGCGCTGCGGTGGCGGGGACCGCCGCGGCCGGTTACGGCTACTACGCGGACAAGCAGGAGGCCCAGCTGCGCCAGCAGATGGCCGGCACCGGCGTCGAGGTACAGCGCCAGGGCGACAACATCACTCTGGTCATGCCCGGCAACATCACCTTCGCCACCGATTCGGCGGACATCTCCAGCGACTTCTACGCCCCGCTGAATAACCTGGCGACTTCCTTCAAGCAGTACGACCAGAACAGCATCGAAATCGTCGGTTATACCGACAGCACCGGCTCCCGCGATCACAACATCCTCCTGTCGCAGCGTCGTGCCCAGAGCGTGGCCAACTACCTGCTCTCCCAGGGCGTGAACGGTGCGCGGGTCACCACCCGCGGTGCCGGTCCGGATCAGCCGGTGGCGAGCAACGCCACCGAAGCCGGCCGCGCGCAGAACCGCCGCGTGGAGGTCAATCTGCGTCCGTTGCCGGGCGCCCAGGTCTCCCAGCCGACCACCCAGCCGACCACCCAGCCGCTCACCCCGCGCTGAGTCGCAGGTAGAGCCTGAGAAAAAGCCCGCCGTTCGGCGGGCTTTTTCGTTGGTGCGGGATGCCTGGCGGATCGGTCAGGGGGCGGCGTTTTCGGCAGCCGCGGCCTGGATCGCCGTCAGGGCGATGGTGAAGACGATGTCCTCGACCAGCGCGCCGCGCGACAGATCGTTCACCGGCTTGCGCAGCCCCTGCAGCATGGGGCCGACGCTGACGCAGTTGGCGCTGCGCTGCACCGCCTTGTAGGTGGTGTTGCCGGTGTTCAGGTCGGGGAACACGAACACCGTGGCGCGGCCGGCGACTGGGCTGTTCGGCGCCTTCTGCCGGCCGACGCTGGCGATGGCCGCGGCGTCGTACTGCAACGGGCCGTCGATGCACAGATCCGGCCGCGCTAGCCGGGCCAGGCGGGTGGCCTCGCGGACCTTCTCCACGTCGGCGCCGGTGCCGGAGTCGCCGGTGGAGTAGCTGATCAGGGCCACCCGCGGCGGGATACCGAAGGCTTCCGCCGAGGCGGCGCTCTGCAGGGCGATGTCGGCCAGCTCCTCGGCGCTGGGGTCGGGGTTAACTGCGCAATCGCCGTAGACCAGCACCTGATCCGGCAACAGCATGAAGAACACCGAGGACACCAGCTTGCAGCCCGGCGCGGTCTTGATCAGCTGCAGGGCCGGGCGCACGGTGTTGGCGGTGGTGTGCACGGCGCCGGAAACCAGCCCGTCCACCTCGTCCAGAGCCAGCATCATGGTACCCAGCACCACGTTGTCCTCCAGCTGCGAGCGGGCCATGGGCGCGGCCAGGCCCTTGTTCCGCCGCAGCTCGACCATGGGCTCGACGTAGCGTTCGCGAACCCGCTCCGGATCGAGGATTTCCAGCCCCGCCGGCAGCTCGATGTCTTGCGCGTGGGCCACCGCCTGCACCTCTTCGGGTCTGGCCAGCAGCACGCAGCGGGCGATGCCGCGCTGTGCGCAGATAGCGGCGGCCTGCACGGTGCGCGGTTCGCTGCCTTCCGGCAGGACGATGCGCCGGTTCGCCGCCTGGGCCCGGCTGACCAGTTGGTAGCGGAACGCTGCCGGCGACAGGCTCAGCTCCCGCGGCGTGCCGCAGCGCTGGAGGAGCCAGGTCTGGTCGAGGTGGGCGGCGACGAATTCGCTGATCTGCTCGGCTCGCTCCAGGTCGTCCAGGGGAATCTCGTGATCCAGGCGATCGAGCGCCTGCAGGGCCGCGTAGGGCTCTTCGGCCACGCTGAGCAGCGGCAGGCCGCCGTTCAGGGCCGGACGGCAGGCTTCGAGGACCTGCGGCTCCGGGATCGGGTCGCCGCACAGCAGCAGACCGGCCAGCGGCACGCCGTCGAGACTGACCAGGCCCGCGGCGAGGATCACGTCGTGGCGGTCGCCCGTGGTCACCAGCAGGGTGCCGGGCTTGAGCCTCGGCAGCAGGGCGGGCACGCCGCCGCTGCACAGCAGGCTGCGCTGGACCCGGCGCTGGCGGTAGTCGCCGGCGTTGAGCAGGTGCGCGCCGAGCAGGTCGGCGATGTCGCAGGTGCGCGGCGTGCCCAGTTCGTCGTGCCGGGGGATGCAGCCGAGCAGGCGCAGGGACTTGCCCAGCGCTTCGGCTCGGTTCAGGGATTCGGCCAGCGCTCCTGGCGGCACCTTGTTGAGGATCGCCCCGACCACCGGGGAGTCCGGGCCGGCGCCGAACAGGCGGGCCTGGATCTCCAGGCGGTCGCGCAGTTCCTCCAGGCATTCCTCGGTCGGGGTGGAGACCAGGATCACGTCGGCGTTCAGGCTGCGCGCCAGATGGCCGTTGAGCCGCGTCGCGTAGCCGACCTGGGCGCTCGGCACCAGGCCTTCGACGACCAGCACGTCGTGGTCGCTCTCCATCTGCTGGCGGCGGCTGACGATGTCCTCCAGCAGTTCGTCCAGCTGGCCCTTGCCGAGGCGCCGCTCCACCTGGGCGAGCGGCAGGGGCGAAGGCGGGTTCAGGTGGTGGGTGCGGGCGACCAGGGCGGTGGAGCGTTCCGGGCCCCGGTCGCCGGATTCCTGCTGGGCCACCGGCTTGAAGAAGCCGACCTTCAGGCCGTGGCTCTGTAGTGCATGGACCAGTCCGAGGCTGACGGAGGTGAGGCCGACGCCGTAGCCGCTGGGGGCGATCAGAAAGGTCTGCATGGGAATCCCTCGTTTAGTGGACACCTCGGTCGAGCAGGGCGAGGGTGTCCAGGGCGATCTGCTTTTCCTCGTCGGTGGGGATCACCAGGAGGCGCGGATGGCCGTGGGCGTTGATCGCCCCGCTGACGCCGGAGACGCAGCGGGCGTTGGCGATTTCGTCCACGGCCAGGCCGAGCAGCGGCAGGTAGCCGATGGTCTTGGCCCGCACCAGCGACGAGTTCTCGCCGATGCCGCCGGTGAAGACGATGCCGTCCAGACGGGGCAGGGCGCAGGCCATGCTGGCCAGCGACTTGGCCAGGCGGTAGCAGAACACCTCGATGGCCAGGGTCGCCTCGGGATGGCCGTTGACCCTGGCCTGTTCCAGGCTGCGCATGTCGTTGGACAGGCCGGATAGACCGAGCAGGCCGCTCTCCTTGTTCAGCATGCGGTCGATCCGTTCCAGACTCCAGCCGAGGGAGAGGGCCAGGTGGCTGTGCAGGTTGGGGTCGATGTCGCCGCTGCGGGTGCCCATCACCAGGCCCTCCAGCGGGGTCAGGCCCATGCTGGTGTCGCGGCTCTGGCCGTTGACGATGGCGCAGGTCGAGCAGCCGTTGCCCAGGTGCGCGCTCAGCCAGCTGCTGTCGCCGAGGTCCAGGCCGGTGAATTCCGCCGCACGCTGGCTGACGTAACGGTGGCTGGTGCCGTGGAAGCCGTAGCGGCGCACGCTGTGATCGCGATAGAGATAATGCGGAATGGCGTAGTGGAAGGCGTGCGCCGGCATGCTCTGGTGGAAGGCGGTGTCGAACACCGCGACCTGCGGCAGGCCGGGGAACAGCTGCATGGCCGTCTCGATGCCGAGCAGGTTCGCCGGATTGTGCAGCGGCGCCAGCGGTATGGTGGCGCGGATCGCCTCGATCGCCTGGGTGTCGATCAGGCAGGACTGGGTGAAGTGCTCGCCGCCGTGCACCACGCGGTGGCCGATGCCGTCGAGCTGGCCGCCGCAGGCTTCCTCCACCAGGGGCAACACGGCCTCGAGGGCGGCATGGTGTTCGGCGCCGGGCAGTTCGCGGTGTTGCTGAACGTCGCCATGCCACCAGCGCAGGGCCGCCTCGGGGCTGCCCAGGCGCTCGGCCTTGCCGCTGAGCAGGGGATAGGAATGCGCCTGGCTGATCAGGGCGAATTTGATCGACGAACTGCCACAGTTGATCACCAGGATATTGCGAGTGGCCATCAGTCCTCCTTGGGTTGTTGTTTTGGTGCAGACCGTCGCCGGTCTGCCGTTTCTTCGGCCTTCAGGCACCAGCCGCAGGGGAAGGGCCGGCCCAGCATCTGCCGGCGTCGCTCCGGGTCGAGTACCCAGGCGCGGTTCTGCCAGGGCGGCTGGTGGCGAAGATGCTGAGTATGGCCGCAGGACATGACCGCCACCCAGTTACCTTCTTCGTCTTGACGAAATTCCACCAGGCGGGACGGCCCGGCCCGCTCATCCACGCTTGGTTCGCTTTCCCGCAGCGGCGCGGTTAAACTCGGCTCTTCATTACTCATATTCTCGCAGAAGGTTCGCCCCCATGCTGATCGCCCCGAACAAGGCTGTCTCCATCGACTATACCCTGACCAATGATTCCGGTGAGGTGCTCGACAGCTCTGCCGGCGGTCAGCCGCTGGTCTATCTGCACGGTGCCAACAACATTATCGTCGGTCTGGAGAAGGCTCTGGAAGGCAAGCAGACCGGCGACGAGCTGAACGTCTCCGTCGAGCCGGCGGAAGCCTACGGCGAGTACAGCCCGGAACTGGTCGCCACCCTCAACCGCGCCATGTTCGAAGGCGTCGACGAACTGGCCGTGGGCATGCAGTTCCATGCCTCGGGCCCGGACGGCAGCATGCAGATCGTCACCATCCGCGATCTGGACGGCGACGACGTGATTGTCGACGGCAACCACCCGCTGGCCGGCCAGCGCCTGAACTTCAAGGTCAAGGTGGTCGACGTGCGCGATGCCAATCCGGAAGAGATCGCTCACGGTCACATCCACGGCGCCGGCGGTCATCACCATTGATGGCTAGCTGCTAAGCTGAGCGGGAAAATACGAAGAAAAGGCGCCGGTTGGCGCCTTTTTTGGTCTCAAACAGGGAGAGTCGCCCATGAGTGCTTTTCATGATCAGACGTTGTGCGGCCTGGACGGGCAGGATCTGCCGCTGGCACCGTTGAAGGGCAAGGTGGTTCTGGTGGTCAACGTCGCCTCCAAGTGCGGCCTGACGCCCCAGTACGCCGGACTGGAGAAGCTCTACCAGCAGTACAAGGACCGGGGCTTCAGCGTACTGGGCCTGCCGTGCAACCAGTTCGCCGGCCAGGAGCCGGGCAGCGAGGCGGAGATCCGCGAATTTTGCCGACTCAATTATGGCGTGACCTTCCCGCTCGCCAGCCGGATCGAGGTCAACGGTCCCGGCCGACACCCCCTTTACCGCCTGCTGGCGGGCGAGGGCGCCGAGTTTCCCGGCGACATCACCTGGAACTTCGAGAAGTTCCTGCTGGGCAAGGACGGACGCGTGCTGGCGCGCTTCTCACCGCGCACCGCGCCCGACGATCCGGCCCTGATCCAGGCCATCGAGAAGGCCCTGATCTGAATGGTTGCGGCCGGGCGGGGCGGCTGTCTGGCGCGTCCCCGTTCCCTCAGGGCCTGTTCCGGGCCTTGAGCAGGTCGCGGATCTCCTCCAGCAACTGCTGATCCCGGGTCGGCGCCGGCGGTGCGCTGGGCGCCTCGGCCTCCTTGCGCTTGAGCTGGTTGATCGCCTTGACGCCGATGAAGATCGCGAAGGCGACGATGAGGAAGTCGATCACCGTCTGGATGAACTTGCCATAGGCCAGCACCACCGCCGGCGCGTCGCCCTGGGCGTGCTTGAGGGTGATGGCGAGGTTGGAGAAGTCCACCCCGCCGATCAGCAGGCCGAGCGGCGGCATGATCACGTCGCCGACGAAGGACGAGACGATCTTGCCGAAAGCCGCGCCGATGATGATCCCCACGGCCATATCCACCACGTTGCCCTTCACCGCGAAGGCCTTGAACTCGTTCAGCATCCCCATGGCTGTCTCCTTGCTTCCCAGGTGATCCGTCAAGTGTAAGTCAATGCCGCCGGGCCGGCACTCCGCGGGGTGGGGCAGGGGCCGGCATGGGCTGCTATGGTGAAAGCAATCCGGATCTGAGAGGAGGGCCACCCATGTATGTCGCACCCCATTCCCTGACCAGAGACTTTCCGGAGCTGCAGGAACAGATGAAGCAGCTGCGCCAGACGGACGCCACCTTCGCCCGCCAGGTGGAGCAGTACGAGGACCTGGACAAGCGCATCAGCCGTATCGAGAGCGGCACCGAGAACCTGGACGACCTGGCGCTGCAGACCCTCAAGCACGAACGGGTGGCCCTGAAGGACAGCATTTCCGACAAGCTCAAGGCGGCCAGTGCCGGCGGCCGCTGAGGCCGCTCCCCCGGCGGGCTCATTTGCCCTGACGCCCTACAGCAGCCCCCCGTAGCGGAACCCGGTCCCGGCCCAGGCGAAGGCCACCGCGGTCAGGGTGATCAGCAGGATGTGCAGGCCGAGCCGCGGCAGGCTCTGTGCGTCCAGCCGGGGGATCAGCGCCAGCCGGGCGTGGACGCCGAGGGCGGCGGTGAAGGCCAGGAGCAGCAGCTTGGCCTGGATCACGCGGGCCAGCGGCAGGTCGGAGAACCAGAGGTCGTGGGGCAGCCACAGGCTCGCCAACCACAGTCCGCTGACGACCTGCAGCAGCAGGGCGGGGATGCCGATGCGCTCGAAGATGCCTTCGAAGGCGCGCACCGGTTGCGGATCGCGCTGGCGCAAGGCCTTCGGCAGCACGCCCAGCAGCAGCACCAGATGGCCGCCGACCCAGACGCTGGCGCCGAGCAGGTGCAGGAACAGCAGTATTCGCATGTCGTCTTCCTTCTTGTGGGGAGCGCCAGTGTGCACCGAATGGCGTGCCGCCGGGGCTGATCGGCATCAAGCCGCGGCTGCGCCTCGCGAATGGTGCTGTATATCCAGACAGCGGTTATCATGTGCTTTTCCCTCGAGCGGAGCTCCCATGGCCAAGGCCAAGCGCATGTACGGCTGCACCGAGTGCGGCGCCACTTTCCCTAAATGGGCCGGCCAGTGCGGCGAATGCGGCGCCTGGAACACCCTGGTGGAAACCCTCCTGGAAGGCGCGGCGACGCCGAGCGGTCGCGGCGGCTGGGCCGGACAGCAGGCCCAGGTGAAGACCCTGGCGGAAGTCAGCGTCGAGGAGGTGCCGCGCTTCTCCACCGCCTCCACCGAGCTCGACCGGGTGCTCGGCGGCGGCCTGGTGGACGGCTCCGTGGTGCTGATCGGCGGCGACCCCGGCATCGGCAAGTCGACCATCCTGCTGCAGACCCTGTGCAACATCGCCCAGCGCTTCCCGGCCCTCTACGTCACCGGCGAGGAGTCCCAGCAGCAGGTGGCGATGCGCGCCCGCCGGCTGGACCTGCCCCAGGACCGGCTCAAGGTGATGACCGAGACCTGCATCGAGGCGATCGTCGCCACCGCCCGCCAGGAGAAGCCCAAGGTGATGGTGATCGACTCGATCCAGACCATCTTCACCGAGCAGCTGCAGTCGGCCCCCGGCGGCGTGGCCCAGGTGCGCGAGAGCGCGGCACTGCTGGTGCGCTTCGCCAAGCAGAGCGGCACGGCGGTGTTCCTGGTCGGCCACGTCACCAAGGAAGGCGCCCTGGCCGGCCCCCGGGTGCTGGAGCACATGGTCGACACCGTGCTCTATTTCGAGGGCGAATCGGACGGCCGCCTGCGCCTGCTGCGGGCGGTGAAGAACCGTTTCGGCGCGGTCAACGAACTGGGCGTGTTCGGCATGACCGACAAGGGCCTCAAGGAGGTCTCTAACCCTTCGGCGATCTTCCTCACCCGCGCCCAGGAGTCGGTGCCGGGCAGCGTGGTTATGGCCACCTGGGAGGGTTCGCGGCCGATGCTGGTGGAGGTGCAGGCGCTGGTCGACACCAGCCATCTGGCCAACCCGCGGCGGGTCACCCTGGGGCTGGACCAGAACCGCCTGGCCATGCTGCTGGCCGTGCTGCACCGCCACGGCGGTATTCCCACCTATGATCAGGACGTGTTCCTCAACGTGGTCGGCGGGGTCAAGGTGCTGGAGACGGCCTCGGACCTGGCGCTGATGGCGGCGGTGATCTCCAGTCTGCGCAACCGGCCGCTGCCCCACGATCTGCTGGTATTCGGCGAGATCGGCCTGTCCGGCGAGATCCGTCCGGTGCCGAGCGGCCAGGAGCGCCTGAAGGAAGCCGCCAAGCACGGTTTCAAGCGCGCCATCGTGCCGCGCGGCAACGCGCCCAAGGAGGCGCCGGGGGATCTCCAGGTGATCCCGGTGACGCGCCTGGAGCAGGCGCTCGACGCGCTGTTCGAGTAGCGCAGGGCAGGACCGGACGGAAGGTCGCGAGCGGTTTTGACAGTGTCTGGGGTGGCGCCAATCCTTTACGGGTATCGCCATCCTTCTTTCAAGGAAAGGAAAAATGAACACTTCGATACCTGTCAAAGCGCTGGCCTTGGGCTTGCTCTGCACCACCGGCATGGCGGCGGTCGCCGCGACGCGCGAGGGGGACACGGGAACCGGAGGCGGCGGTTGCGGCTGGGGCAACATGGTCTGGGAAGGCAAGCACGGCCTGCCGCCCTACCTGCTGGCGAGCACCACCAACATGACCTCCGGCAACGCCACCTTCGGCATGACCTCCGGCACCAATGGCTGCGACACCAGCAAGACGATCCGCTACGGCGGCAAGTCCTGGCTCAATCTGGCCGGCATGCTCGACTCCATCGCCGAGGACATGGCCCAGGGGCAGGGCGAGGCTCTGGATGCCTACGCGACCTTGCTGGGCGTCGAACAGGTCGACCGGGCGCATTTCGCCAGAGTCACCCACGACAACTTCGGACGGATCTTCAGCCGGCAGGACGTGACCGGTGAGGAGGTCCTCGACGCCACGCTCCAGGTGATGCGCCAGGATCCCCGGCTGGCCCGCTACGCCGACCGGCCGGCATGACCGCCAGCCGGCCTCAGAGCCAGCGTCGTACCCGGGTCCGGTAGGCCTGGAACTGCTCGCCGAACATCTGGGCGAGCAGCGCTTCCTCGTGGCGGATCACGCAGCGGTTCATGCACAGGATCAGCGCCGGCAGCAGCAGCCAGGGCCAGGCGCTGGCCAGGAGCAGGGCGATGCCGCAGTAGACCAGGCTGTCGGCCAGGTAGATGGGGTTGCGCGACAGGCGGAACGGGCCGCTGACCACCAGTTTCTGCGGTCTGCCATAGGGGTTGACCGTGGTCCGCAGGGCGAACATCTGCAGGGCGGCCCAGAGCATCAGCAGGACGCCGCCGTCGATCAGGCCCCAGCCGGCCCAGCGCGTCCAGTCGTTGTCCGCCAGCGGCAGGGGATGCCAGCGCCCCAGGCCGTAGGCCGTGCCGACGAACAGCAGGTAGATCACCGGCGGGGGCAGGAAGATTCGGGTGGAGCGATCGGACATGGAGGGCCTCCCTTGGCAACGACCCGATTGTAGCGCCGCGGATCGCGGAAATTGACAGCTTCGGTGCCGTCGCTGATCCTTTCCGGCAGCCTTTCCATCATCACAGGGAGTGATTGACATGTACAAACGTCTGTTGGGCAAGGGACTGGTCCTGGGGCTGCTGAGCGCGGGCAGCATGGCGGCGCATGCCGATGCGGCCGGGGGCAAGGGCTGCGGCTGGGGCAACATGATCTGGGAGGGGCAGAACGGCAAGGCCTCCCACGTGCTGGCGATGACCACCAACGGCACCTCCGGCAACGCCACCTTCGGCGTCACCTCCGGAACCAACGGCTGCACCTCCCGCGCCCATCTCTCCTACGACGGGCGCTCGTTGCTGGCGATGAACGGCATGCTCGACTCCATCGCCGAGGACATGGCCCAAGGGCAGGGCGAGGCCCTGGATGCCTACGCCATCCTGCTGGGCGTCGAACAGGCCGACCGGGCCCATTTCGCCAGGGTCGCCCACGACAACTTCGCGCGGATATTCCCGAGCGCCGATGCCAGCGGCGAGCAAGTGCTGGCGGCCACCCTCGAGGTGATGCGCGGCGACGCCCGGCTGGCCCGCTACGTCAGACAGCCTGCCTGATCCCATCTCCTTCCGCTTCGCCGCCACTTCCCGGCCCGGGCCGCCGCCCGAGCCGGTACTTCGGCATTGCGTTCGCCACCGGGGAATACCGCTGGCCGACTGGCAAGCGGTCTGACCATTTCGTCTAGATGCGTTGTCCCGACGCTTGCCTATAATGCGCCGCCCCCGCCAGGCCATCTCCCGATCAATCCCGCCATCGTCCCCAGGCGCCGCTTCCGGCGCGAGGGATCGACAAAGCACGGATATTGGGTTTCCATGGCGAGGCTGAGCTCTATCAGTCTGTTGAGAAACTACCTGCGTTGCCGATGCTGCGTTAAAAACGTCTCGAAATGCTCATTTACGCACGTGAACTGCGCTTTTCGGCCGTTTTTGCCTCGCCTCGGCTGTCTCCCCGGCATTTTTCAACAGTCTGCTACCGTTTTTGCCCATCCGTTCGGAGTCCCTATGGACAATAAGAATAATCCTCTGCGCCATCTGCCCTGGGTAGTGCTGGCGCTGGTCGGCGCCAGCGCCCTGGGCGTCATCGCCCTGCGTCGCGGCGAGGCCGTCAATGCCTTGTGGATAGTCGTTGCGGCGGTAGCCACCTACCTGGTCGCCTACCGCTACTACAGCCTGTTCATCGCTACCAAGGTGATGCAACTGGATCCCCGGCGCGCCACGCCGGCCGTGCTCAACAACGACGGCCTGGATTTCGTGCCGACCAACAAGCACGTGCTGTTCGGGCATCACTTCGCCGCCATCGCCGGCGCCGGGCCATTGGTCGGACCAGTGCTCGCCGCGCAGATGGGCTACCTGCCCGGCACTCTGTGGCTGATCGCCGGTGTGGTGCTGGCCGGTGCGGTGCAGGACTTCATGGTGCTGTTCGTGTCCACCCGCCGCAACGCCCGCTCGCTGGGCGACATGGTGCGCGAGGAGATGGGCTCGGTTCCCGGCACCATTGCGCTGTTCGGCTGCTTCCTGATCATGATCATCATCCTCGCCGTGCTGGCGCTGATCGTGGTCAAGGCCCTGGCCCACAGTCCCTGGGGCATGTTCACGGTGATGGCGACCATCCCGATCGCCGTGTTCATGGGCGTCTACATGCGCTACATCCGTCCGGGCCGGATCGGCGAGATCTCGGTGATCGGCATCGCCCTGCTGCTCGGTTCCATCTGGCTCGGCGGGGCGATCTCCACCGACCCGTACTGGAGCGAGGTGTTCTCCTTCGACGGCGTGCAGATCACCTGGATGCTGATCGGCTACGGCTTCGTCGCCGCGGTGCTGCCGGTGTGGCTGATCCTGGCGCCGCGCGACTACCTGTCGACCTTCCTGAAGATCGGCACCATCGCCGCCCTGGCCCTCGGCATCCTGATCCTCAGCCCCGATCTGAAGATGCCGGCGCTGACCCAGTTCACCGACGGCACCGGCCCAGTGTGGAAGGGCGCGCTGTTCCCCTTCCTCTTCATCACCATCGCCTGCGGCGCGGTGTCCGGCTTCCATGCCCTGATCTCCTCCGGCACCACGCCGAAGCTGTTGGCCAACGAGAGCCACGCCCGCTACATCGGCTACGGCGGCATGCTGATGGAGTCCATGGTGGCGATCATGGCCATGGTCGCCGCCTCGGTGATCGAGCCCGGCGTGTACTTCGCCATGAACAGTCCGGCCGCGATCGTCGGTGCCGACGTCGCCAGCGTGGCCGCCAAGGTCAGCAGCTGGGGCTTCGTCATCACCCCCGAGGCCTTGGAAGGAGTGGCCCGCGACATCGGCGAGACCACCGTGCTGGCCCGCGCCGGCGGTGCGCCGACCCTGGCCGTGGGCATCGCGCAGATCCTCCATCAACTGATGCCGGGCATGAGCAGCATGGCCTTCTGGTATCACTTCGCCATTCTGTTCGAGGCGCTGTTCATCCTCACCGCGGTGGACGCCGGTACCCGCGCCGGCCGCTTCATGCTGCAGGACCTGCTCGGCAACTTCGTCCCGGCCCTGCGCCGCACCGACTCCTGGGCCGCCAACGTGATC
Source organism: Azotobacter bryophylli (assembly GCF_042643485.1). Classification (NCBI taxonomy): domain Bacteria; kingdom Pseudomonadati; phylum Pseudomonadota; class Gammaproteobacteria; order Pseudomonadales; family Pseudomonadaceae; genus Azotobacter; species Azotobacter bryophylli. The sequence continues at coordinate 16,635 of NZ_JBHRSJ010000001.1, forward strand.
GCCACCGCCGGCTGCGTGGCGCTCTGGGGCTACCTGCTGTACCAGGGTGTGATCGACCCGCTGGGCGGCATCAATACCCTGTGGCCGCTGTTCGGCATCTCCAACCAGATGCTCGCCGCCATCGCGCTGATGCTCTGCACCGTGGTGCTGATCAAGATGAAGCGCCAGCAGTATGCCTGGGTCACCCTGATGCCGGCCGTCTGGCTGCTGATCTGCACCACCGTCGCCAGCCTGATCAAGCTGTTCGACGCCGATCCGGCGGTGGGCTTCCTGGCCCTGGCGCACAAGTACGAGGCCGCCCTGGCCGCCGGTCAGGTGCTGGCCCCGGCCAAGGACCTCGGCCAGATGCAGAACGTGATCATGAACGCCTACACCAACGCCGGTCTCAGCGCGCTGTTCCTGCTGGTGGTGTTCAGCATCCTGTTCTATTCGCTGAAGGTCGCGTTCGCCGCCTCGGCCAAGGCCGAGCGGAGCGACCGGGAAACCCCGTTCCAGGCCATTCCCGGCGCCTGATCGGCCCATCCAGCCGGGCCCGTGCGCCGGGTCCGGCTCCAGACGAGGAGACGAGCGCGTGTTCAACGACCTCAGCCGCATGGGCAAATACCTCGGCAAGGCGGCCCGTATGCTGGTGGGCATGCCGGACTACGACACCTATGTCGAACACATGCGCAGCAAGCATCCCGACCAGCCGGTGATGAGCTACGAGGAGTTCTTCCGCGAGCGTCAGGACGCGCGCTACGGCGGCGGGAAGGGGCGGCCGATCCGCTGCTGCTGAGCCTGCCCGCGCCCCTCGGCGGGTAGGCCGCCGATCAATAGCTGTACCCGCGCGCCACGCTTAGCCGTGGCGCGTGTCATTTCGGAGGAAGCAGTCGATGTCCCAAACTCCCATCCCGGTCACCGTGCTGACCGGCTTTCTCGGCGCCGGCAAAACCACCCTGCTGCGTCATCTGCTCAAGGCGGAGCACGGCCTGCGAATCGCGGTGATCGAGAACGAATACAGCGAGACGCCCATCGACGGGCAGCTGCTGGGCGACCAGCCGGTGCAGCTGATGACCCTGGCCAACGGCTGCGTCTGCTGTTCCATCCACGTGGAACTGGAGAAGGCCCTGTTCCTGCTGCTGGAGCGCCTGGACAGCGGCGAGATCGCCTTCGACCGCCTGGTCATCGAGTGCACCGGCCTGGCCGATCCGGCGCCGGTGGCGCAGACCTTCTTCGCCGACGAGGAACTCTGCGACCGCTACGTGCTGGACGGCATCATCACCCTGGTGGATGCGGTCAACGCCGAGCGCCACCTGCAGGAGGCCATCGCCCAGGCCCAGGTGGGCTTCGCCGACCGCATCCTGCTGAGCAAGACCGACCTGGCCGCCGCCGAACAGGTCGAGGCCCTTTCCGAACGACTGCAGCGCATCAACCGCCGGGCGCCGATCCGCGTGGTGGAGCATGGTCGCATCGATCTCGCCGAACTGCTCGACGTGCGCGGCTTCAACCTGAACGCCGACTTCGGCCAGGCCCTGACCCTGCGGCCGGTGCTGCCCAGGAAGGACAAGGATCGCATCTCCACCCTGGTGCTGCGGGCGGACCGGGCGCTGGATCTCGAGCGGCTGAGCGCTTTCATGGAAGGGCTGCTGGAGCGCCACGGCAATTCCCTGTTGCGCTACAAGGGCGTGCTGGAGATCGCCGGGGAGCCGCGGCGCCTGGTGTTCCAGGGCGTGCTACGGCTCTACGGCTTCGACTGGGACGGCGAGTGGGGCGCGGACGAGGCGCGCGAGAGCGTGCTGGTGTTCATCGGCGACGACCTGCCGGAAGAGGAGATCCGCGCGGGATTCGCCGAGATTTGCGGGTAGGGGCGAAGGCTCGCCCCTGCCTCGGCGCGTGCCGGCGGTCAGGCCCTCTCGGCTTTCCTGCGCAGCGCGGCCCAGCCCAGCAGCAGGGCACAGAGCGTCGCCAGCGGCCAGGAGCGCCAGCGCAGATAGGGCGTCAGGCCCTGCATCGGCGTCACCTCGCCATGCAGGACGGCCTGCTCGAACGCCGGCACCCGTTCGGCGATGCGCCCCTGCGGGTCGATCAGCACGGTGACGCCGTTGTTGGTCGCGCGGATCATCCAGCGACCGGCCTCGAGGGCGCGCATCTGGGCCATCTGCAGGTGCTGCAGGGGGCCGATGGAAGTGCCGAACCAGGCGTCGTTGCTGATGGTCAGGAGGATCTCGCTCTGCGCGGCCAGTTCGGCGGCGAACTCGGGATAGACCACCTCGTAGCAGACGTAGGGCGCGATCCGGTAGCCCTTGGCCTGCAGCGGCGCCTGGTCGGCCGGGCCGCGGGCGAAGTCGGACATCGGCAGGTCGAAGAAGGCGATCAGACCGCGCAGCACTTCCTGCAGGGGCACGTACTCGCCGAACGGCACCAGCTTCTGCTTGAGGTAGTCGCCGTGGCCCTGGCCGACGACGGTGATGCCGTTGTAATAGCGCACCTCGCCCTGGGCGTTGCGCTGGCGGATCGGCACCCCGGTGATCAGCGCGGCGTCGCGTCTGACGCTGTAGCGATCAAGCCCGGCGAGGTAGTCCCGGGCGAACTCCTGGAGGATGGGGACGGCGGTTTCCGGCCAGACCACCAGGTCGGCGCCCTCGGTCCGCTCCAGGGTCAGATCGCGGTACAGCTCCAGCTGGGCGCTGAGCTGCTCCGGGTCCCACTTCATGTTCTGTTCCACGTTGCCCTGCACCGCGGCGACCCGCAGAGGGGCGCCGGCCGGCGTGGTCCAGGCGTGCCCCGCGAGCAGCGCGCCGAGCGCCCAGGGGGCGAGCAGCAGCGCCAGCGCCGCGGCCAGGGCCGGCTTGCGCGGCAACAGCCGCGGCAGGTTGACCAGCAGGGCGGCCGACAGGGCCAGCACCAGGGAGATCAGCCAGACTCCGCCCAGCGGCGCCAGCCCGGCGAGCGGCCCGGTCAGCTGGCTGTAGCCGGCGTAGAGCCAGGGGAAGCCGGTGAGGAACCAGCCGCGGAACGCCTCCATGGCCAGCCACAGGGCGGCGAACGCCAGGGCATCGGCGAGCGGCGAGTCGGCGCGGCGCAGCCAGCGGCTCCACAGCCAGCCGGGCAGGGCGAAGAAGAAGGCCAGTCCGGCGACCAGGCCGAAGGTGAGCAGGCCGGCCAGGGGCACCGAGGCCGCGCCGTAGTCGTGGATGCTGACATAGACCCAGCTGGTGCCGGCGGCGAACAGGCCGAAGCCGTAGCACCAGCTGCGCCACAGCGCCGGGCGCGGCGCCAGTTCGCGCAGGCTGAGGTAGAGCAGGGCGATGGACAGCAGGGCCAGGGGCCAGAGATCGAAGGGGGCCTGCGCCAGTGGAGTCAGGGCACCGGCGGCCAGGGCCAGCAGGTTGCCCGGCCAGCCGGGGCGGGTGATCCAGCGCATCGAGAAAGTCCTTGCTTGGGAGGGGGCGGCAAGCTTAACGGAGCGGGCGGCGGGCTGTCATGGCCGGCCGGCGAGGCGGCCGGGCGCCCGCGGTGCGGCCCGGCCGGTGCGAGCGCCGAAGGCTAGCGCGGCGGGGTCAGGCGCAGGAGATGGACGCGTCGGCTGTCGGCGTTGAGCACGCGGAAGCGGAAGTCGCCGATCTCGATGGTCTCGTTGCGCTTGGGCAGGTGGCCGAAGGCGTTGGTCACCAGGCCAGCCATGGTGTCGAACTCGTCGTCGGAGAGTTCGCAGTGGAAGAACTCGTTGAAATCCTCGACCGGCATCAGCGCCTTGATCACGAAGTCGCCGCTGGGCAGCGGCTTGACCCAGCTGTCCTCCTCGACGTCGTGCTCGTCCTCGATGTCGCCGACGATCTGTTCGAGCACGTCCTCGATGGTCACGAGGCCGGCGACGCCGCCGTACTCGTCGATGACGATGGCCATGTGGTTGTGGGTGCTGCGGAACTCCCGCAGCAGCACGTTGAGGCGCTTGGATTCCGGCACGAAGGTGGCCGGGCGCAGCATGTCCCTGAGGTTGAAGTCGTGAGTGCCTTCCTGCAGCAGCAGCGACAGCAGGTCCTTGGCCAGCAGGATGCCGACGATGTCGTCGAGGCTCTCGCCGATCACCGGATAACGCGAATGGGCCGCCTCGATGACCGTGGGCAGGAATTCCCGTACCGACTGGCAGGCCTTGACGGTGATCATCTGCGAGCGCGGCACCATGATGTCGCGGACCTGCAGATCGGCGACCTGGATGGCGCCTTCGACGATGGTCAGGGCTTCGCTGTCGAGCAGCTTGTTCAGGTGCGCTTCGTGGAGGACGTCCAGCAGTTCCTGACGGTTGCGGGGTTCGTGGGCAAAGGCCTGGGTGAGTCTGCTCAGCCAGGATTGCCCGTTGCTCAATCGATCTTCGCTCATGATTCCTTGCTCATAACGCCTGGGGACTCAGGCAGGTCATCGCCGGCATAGGGGTCCGGGTACCCCAGCTCAGCCAGCAATATACGTTCCAGGGCTTCCATTTCCTCGGCCTCGGCATCCTCGATGTGGTCGTAGCCCAGCAGATGCAGGCAGCCATGGATTACCAGGTGGGCCCAGTGGGCATCCAGTGCCTTGCCTTGTTCGGCCGCTTCGCGTTCGACCACCGGCACGCAGATCACCAGATCGCCGAGCAGCGGGATGTCCAGCAAGCCGTCCGGGATCTCGGCGGGGAAGGACAGCACGTTGGTGGCGTAGTCCTTGTGCCGGTAAGTCCGGTTCAGCTCGCGGCCTTCCGGCTCGTCGACCAGACGGATGGTCAGCTCGGAGTCGGCGCTCCGCTGGCGCAGGGCGAGCTCGCACCAGCGGCGAAAGTCGGTCTCGGCCGGTACCGGGGCGGTGCTGGCCTGCTGCAGATCCAGTTCAAGCATCGTGGTGACGTCCGTTCTCGTCCCGGGGGCGGGTCGGCTGGCGCTCCTCGAAGCGCTCGTAGGCTTCGACGATGCGCTGTACCAGCGGGTGGCGCACCACGTCCTTGGGCTGGAAGCGGGTGAAGCTGATGCCCGGGATGTCCTTGAGGACCTCCATCACGTGGGCCAGGCCGGACTTGGTGCCGCGCGGCAGGTCGACCTGGGTGATGTCGCCGGTGATCACCGCGGTGGAGCCGAAGCCGATGCGGGTGAGGAACATCTTCATCTGTTCCAGGGTGGTGTTCTGGCTCTCGTCGAGGATGATGAAGCTGTTGTTCAGCGTCCTGCCGCGCATGTAGGCCAGCGGCGCGATCTCGATCACCTGCTTCTCGATCAGCTTGGCCACCTGCTCGAAGCCGAGCATCTCGTAGAGGGCGTCGTACAGCGGGCGCAGGTAGGGGTCGATCTTCTGCGCCAGGTCGCCGGGCAGGAAGCCGAGCTTCTCGCCGGCCTCCACCGCCGGGCGGACCAGCAGGATGCGGCGCACCTGCTCGCGCTCCAGGGCGTCCACCGCGCAGGCCACCGCCAGGTAGGTCTTGCCGGTGCCGGCCGGGCCGATGCCGAAGTTGATGTCGTTGTCGAGGATCGCCTTGACGTACTTCTGCTGGTTGGCGCCGCGCGGGCGGATGGTGCCCTTGCGCGTGCGCAGGGAGACGCTCGGGGGGGCGCTCGGGTCTTCCAGCTCCTCCATGCCCGACTCCTGCAGGAACAGGTGGACCAGATCCGGCGTCAGGTCGACGCCGTGGGTCTCCTTGTACAGGCGCCGCAGCAGGCGTTCGGCAGAGCGGGTGTGGCGGGCGTCGCCGAGCAGTTCGAACTGGTTGCCGCGGTTGCGGATCTCCAGGCCGAGACGCTGTTCGATCAGCCGCAGGTGCTCGTCGAACTGTCCGCAGAGGTTGGCGAAGCGGCGAGCTTCGAAGGGTTCGAGGGTGAAACGATGGGGTTCTGTGGGTGCGTTCAAGGGCTTCTGTGGGTGGCCGTCGTTCGGCAGGATGATGGGATGAAGGATAGCGTCGTCATCGGCGGGGTGGAAGTCGACTCAGGTCGATGGCGACGGATGATGGTTGCGTGCCGGACGCGCTGGGTGGCAGGCGGCGGCGAACCGCCTGCGCGCCCCGCGCCGCCGCTCAGTCCAGCAGGGTGCCGCGCAGGGAGTGGGGTAGGGCGTCGTCGATGCGCACCAGGGCGAACTGGCCGATCAGCCGCGGATTGTCGCAGCGGAAATTGACGATGCGGTTGTTCTCGGTGCGGCCCTGGAGCATGCCCGGGTCCTTCTTCGAGTAGTCGCTGACCAGGATGCGCTGGGTGGTGCCGACCATCCGCCGGCTGATCTCGAAACCCTGCTGGTTGATGCGCGCCTGGAGGATCGACAGGCGCTGCTTCTTCACCTCTTCCGGGGTGTCGTCGGGCAGGTCGGCGGCCGGCGTGCCGGGGCGCGCGCTGTAGACGAAGGAGAAGGAGAAGTCGAAGCCGATCTCCTCGATCAGCTTCATGGTCTGGGCGAAGTCCTGCTCGGTCTCGCCGGGGAAGCCGACGATGAAGTCCGAGCTGAGGCACATCTCCGGCACCGCAGCCTTCAGCTTGCGGATGCGCGACTTGTATTCCAGCGCCGTGTGGTTGCGCTTCATCGCCGCCAGCACGCGGTCGGAGCCCGACTGCACCGGCAGGTGGACGAACTTCACCAGCTCCGGGATCTCGGCGTGGGCCTGGATCAGCGCATCGGAGAACTCCAGCGGGTGGCTGGTGGTGTAGCGGATGCGCTCGATGCCATCCACGGCGGCGACCAGGTAGAGCAGCTCGGCGAAGTCGGCGATGCCGCCGTCGCGGGTCGCGCCGCGGTAGCCGTTGACGTTCTGCCCGAGCAGGGTGACTTCGCGCACGCCGTTCTCGGCCAGGTGGATGATTTCGGCGAGCACGTCGTCCAGCGGCCGGCTGACTTCCTCGCCGCGGGTGTAGGGCACCACGCAGAAGCTGCAGTACTTGCTGCAGCCTTCCATCACCGAGACGAAGGCGCTGGGGCCGTCGACCCGCGGCTCGGGCAGGCGGTCGAACTTCTCGATCTCGGGGAAGGAGATGTCCACCTGGGGCGCGCGGGTGGTGCGCGCGGCGTCGATCATCTCCGGCAGGCGGTGCAGGGTCTGCGGACCGAATACCACGTCGACGTAGGGCGCGCGGTCGCGGATCGCCGCGCCTTCCTGGCTGGCCACGCAGCCGCCGACGCCGATCACCAACTCGGGATTGGCCTGCTTCAGCTCGCGCCAGCGGCCCAGCTGGGAAAAGACCTTCTCCTGGGCCTTCTCGCGGATCGAGCAGGTGTTGAGGAGGATGACGTCGGCCTCCGCCGGATTCTCGGTGAGCTCCAGAGCCTGGTGTTCGCCCAGCAGATCGGCCATGCGCGAGCTGTCGTACTCGTTCATCTGGCAGCCGTGGGTTTCGATGAAAAGCTTCTTGGCCATGGTATTCGGTCGGGTGATTCGAAGAACCGCACATTATAGGGCAGCGGTTCCCGGCAGACCACAGGGGGCCTGCCGGCGCCCGTCAGTCGCGGCGGAACACCCGCGCCGGGTCGAACTGTTCGGGCCAGTCGCGGCGGATGAACACCTGGCCCTCGGCGCGCACCCGGCGCACCTGGTCGAGGTCGGCGACCAGCCAGCGGCTCTGCGCCGGGCACAGCTCGGCGCTCTCGGCGAGCACCCCGCTGGGCGGCAGGCCGTAGTCGGACGGCACATAGAGGGCGGCGCGGCCGAGGTTCTCGTCGGGCGCCGGCGACCAGGGGGCGAGGCCGACGGTGGGCGACTGCAGCACGGCGATCTGGTTCTCCAGGGCGCGCGCCAGGTCGGCAAGGCGGCCTTCGTCGAGTTCATGGCCCAGATGAACCGCTGCTACCGGGAGCGGCTGACCGACCTGGTGATCATGACCAGCGCCGACGGCCGCCGCGCCGCCGCCGAGTTCGTGGTGCACGGCGAATATCTCGCCGACGACAAGGGCCTGCCGCCGGCCCGCGGCCAGACCTACGTCCTGCCGGCCGGCGCCTTCTTCGAGATCGAAGAGGGCAAGGTGGCGCGCATCAGCAACCATTACAACCTGAACGACTGGATCGCCCAGGTCTACTGAGGGGCGGGCAGGCCCCGCCCGTCATGCCGTCTTCCCCTTGTGCTATCCTTCGCGCCCCCTTTTTCCTGTGTATCCCGTTGTCCCCATGAGCAAGCGTGAAGCCCCGATCTACAAGGTGATCTTCCTGAACCAGGGCCAGGTCTACGAGATGTACGCCCGGCAGATCTTCCAGAGCGATCTGTGGGGGTTCCTGGAAATCGAGGAATTCGTCTTCGGCGAGCGCACCCAGGTGGTGGTCGACCCCAGCGAGGAGCGTCTCAAGTCCCAGTTCGAGGGCGTGCTGCGCAGCTTCGTGCCGATGCACTCGATCATCCGCATCGACGAGGTGGAGCGCCTGGGCACGCCGAAGATCAGCGAGGCCAAGGGCGGCGGCAACGTCATGCCGTTCCCCATGCCGATGCCGGGCAAGGACTGAGTCGGAGCGGGCCGGCGCCCGAGGCGGGCGCTACGGTAGCGGCGCGAACGGCGAGCGGCCTTCCAGGGCCTGCAGCTCCATGAGGTAGTTGCGGAAGATCTGCCCGAGCACCTGGGTGGCGATGCCCAGTTCGTCGCGGCTCATCTGCTCGGCGACCAGATCGGCGCTGTCCAGCGCCTCCTCGGAACCGTTCACCGCGGCCATCTTCAGGACGATGTAGGCCTGCACGTTGTTGGCCTGGACCCCTTCGCCGCGATAGAACATCAGCCCCAGACGGTGCTGCGCATCGGGGTGCCCACGCAGCGAGGCCTGCTCCAGCCAGTGCAGGGCCTTCTGCAGGTCGCGCGGGGTGCGCTTGCCCTCGTAGTAGAACTCGCCGAGCTCGTATTCCGCCTGGAGGTCGCCGTTCTGTGCCGCCTGTTCGCAACGCATCAGCGCCGCGGGGAGCGCGTCGGGAGGGCTGTCCAGCGTGCAGCTGCTGGGCGCCGGCACCAGCAGGGTGTTCTCCCCTGCCGATGCCAGCAGGGGGGAGACTAGCAACAGGCAACCCAGAGTCAGATTGCGTCCGGTGCGGATCATGGAATCTCTGTGCCTCGAATCGGAGCGGGTGACGGACCCGGCCGGCGGAAACTGACCGGCCGTCCCATTATGTATAAGCAGCGCCGGCCTTACAAAGTCTTTACAGTCTTTCCGTTCGTGCCGGGCGGACGAACAACGGATCTCGCCCGCCCGGCAGGTGGCCTGCGCCGGCCGTCAGGCCCGCTTCAGGGCGGCGAAGGCCCGCTCGGCGGCATCCAGGGTGATGGCGAGTTCCGTGTCGCCGTGGGCGATGGAGGTGAAGCCGGCCTCGTAGGCGGAGGGGGCCAGGTACACGCCGCCGTCCAGCATCAGGTGGAAGAAGCGCTTGAAGCGCTCGGCGTCGCTGGCCATCACGTCGGCGAAGGTGACGATCGAGTCGGCTCCGCTGAAGTACAGGCCGAACATGCCGCCGGCCTGGGTGCTGACGAAGGGGATGCCGGCGGCATCGGCGCGCTCCTGCAGGCCCTGCAGCATACGGGTGGTGTAGTCGGCCAGTTCCTGGTGGAAGCCCGGGCGGCTGATCAGGCCGAGGGTGGCCAGGCCGGCGGCCATGGCCAGCGGATTGCCGGACAGGGTGCCGGCCTGGTAGACCGGGCCGAGGGGGGCGATGCAGCTCATGATCTCGCGCTTGCCGCCGAAGCAGCCGACCGGCATGCCGCCGCCGATGATCTTGCCGAAGGTGGACAGGTCTGGGGTGACGCCGTAGTGGGCCTGGGCGCCGCCGAGGGCGACGCGGAAGCCGGTCATCACCTCGTCGAAGATCAGGATCACGCCGTGCTGGTTGCACAGCTGGCGCAGCCCCTGGAGGAAGCCTGGCGCCGGCGGCACGCAGTTCATGTTGCCGGCCACCGGCTCGACGATGATGCACGCCACTTCCTTGCCGACCGCGGCGAGGGTCTTCTCGACCGAGGCTAGGTCGTTGTAGGGCAGGGTCAGGGTGTGGCGGGCGAAGTTCGCCGGCACGCCGGCGGAGCTCGGCACGCCCTGGGTCAGGGCGCCGGAGCCGGCCTTCACCAGCAGGCTGTCGGAATGGCCGTGGTAGCAGCCCTCGAACTTGATGATGTTGTCCCGGCCGGTGCAGCCGCGGGCCAGGCGGATCGCGCTCATGGTCGCCTCGGTGCCCGAGTTGACCATGCGCACCATTTCCATGGAGGGCACCAGCTTGCAGACCAGATCGGCCATCTCGGTCTCCAGGGCGGTGGGCGCGCCGTAGGAGAGGCCGTGCTCCAGCTGCTGGCGCACCGCGTCGAGCACCTGCGGGTGGCCGTGGCCGAGGATCATCGGGCCCCAGGAGCCGACGTAGTCGACGTAGCGCTTGTCGTCCTCGTCGACGACGTAGGCGCCTTCGGCGTGCTTGAAGAACAGCGGGGTGCCGCCGACGCTCTTGAACGCGCGCACCGGCGAGTTGACGCCGCCGGGGATGTGTTTCTGGGCGTTGGCGAACAGGGTTTCCGAACGGGACATGACGGGCCTCTCAAGTCAGAAGTCAGCGCCGGGGCTAAGGGGTTCGCCCCGGCGGGTAATCAGGTGGCGAACAGCTGGGCGAAGGCGCGGGCGCGGCGCTCCACCTCGGCGGCGGAGTCGGCGGCGAACAGCGCGTGGATCACCGCGACCATGTCGGCGCCGCGACGGATCAGTCCGGGCGCGGTTTCCAGGGTCACGCCGCCGATGGCGACGATGGGCCGGGCGATGCGGGCGCGGGCCTGCTCCAGCAGCTCGGGCGTGGCGGCCGGGGCGCCGGGCTTGGTGTTGGAGTTGAAGAAGCGGCCGAAGGCGACGTAGCTGGCGCCCTCGGCGACCGCCCGCTCGGCCAGGTCGAGCCGGGCGTGGCAGGTGCCGCCGATGATCGCCGCTTCGCCCAGGCGGGCGCGGGCGGCGGCCAGCGAGCCGTCCTCCTGGCCCAGGTGCAGGCCGACCCCGAGGCGCGCGGCCAGTTCGAGGTCGTCGTTGACGATCAGCGCGGCGCCGTGACGGGCGCAGAGTTCCGCGAGCGCGCCCGCTTCGTCCAGACGGCGGGCGGCGTCGGCGGACTTGTCGCGGTACTGCAGCAGCCGGGTGCCGCCGGCCAGGGCCGCCGCCACGTAGGGAAGCAGCCGGCCGCCGGCGAGCAGCTGGCTGTCGGTGATGGCGTAGAGGCCGCGCAGGGGCTTGTTCATGAGCAGAAGTCCAGCGGCAGGCGGCGTGGCACGTACTGGCCGCGGCCCGGAGCCTCGGCGTCGCGCAGGGTGCGCCAAGTGTAGTCGAGGGCCGTGCGCACCGCGCTGTCCAGCGCTTCGCCCTGGGCCAGGCGTCCGGCCAGGGCGCTGGCCAGGGTGCAGCCGGAGCCGTGGTAGCTGCCCGGCAGGCGCACGCAGGTGAAGGTTTGGGGCGCGCCGTCGCGGGAGTAGAGGCGGTTGTGCACCTCGGCCTCGTCGCCGTGGCCGCCGGTGATCAGCAGGTGGCGGATATGGGCCAGCAGCTTCTCGGCGCACTGATCCGCCGTGCCCTCCGGCAGCCCGGCGAGGAGGCGTGCCTCCGGCAGGTTCGGGGTGGCGATATGGCAGATCGGCAGCAGGCGTTCGCGGATCGCGTAGCCGACGTCGTCCTTGCCCAGGGTGCCGCCGCCGCCGGCGCGCAGCACCGGGTCGCAGACCAGCGGTACGCCGGGCAGTCGCTGCATGATTTCGACCACCGTGTCGACCATCTCCACGGCGCCGAGCATGCCCAGCTTGACCGCGGCGACCGGCAGGTCGGCGATCACCGTGCTGGCCTGGGCCAGCACCCAGTCGCGCTCGAGCACGCGGAAACCGGAGACATTCGCCGTGTCCTGCACGGTCAGCGCGGTGACGGTCGGGGCGGCGTGGCAGCCCTGGGCCAGCAGGGCCTCGATGTCGGCCTGCAGGCCGGCGCCGCCGCTGGGGTCGTGGCCGGACAGGCAGAGAACGACGGGGCGGGACGTGGGCGGGAATGTAGGCGTTTTCATGGCGTGCGAGCTTATCACCAAAAGACGCGCCAGGCTGCAGGCCCGGCGTCCGGATCGGCCCGCGCTGGCTAGACTCAAGGCTGCTGTCCGTTCCCTTCCTGCCGTCCGCCGCGAGAGCCCGCCATGCCGACCGTCATCGCCGAAACCCATGAGGTGACCAACCAGGTGCCGCCGCTGGACGGCGCCAATCTCTACCGCATCGACTTGCCGCTGCAGGAGTGGGTCCGCCGCTTCCACGGCGACTGGGCCAGCGATCGGCTGGAGGCCTACGGCGAGCTGGCCGGCGGTCCGCTGATGGCGGCGGGCTTTCTCGCCAACCAGAACCGGCCGCTGCTGCGCACCCACGATCGCTTCGGCCATCGCATCGACCAGGTGGACTTCCATCCGGCCTATCACGAGCTGATGCGCGCGGCCGTCTCCCACGGCCTGCACTCGCTGCCCTGGAGCGAGCCGCGCGCCGGCGCCCATGTCGCCCGCGCCGCCCTGATGTACCTGCACAACCAGATCGAGGCCGGTACCGCCTGCCCGCTGACCATGACCTTCGCCTGCGTGCCGACCCTGAGCCGCCAGCCGGAGATCGCCGCCCGCTGGCTGCCGCGGGTCATGGCCACGGAGTACGACCCGCGCAACGTCCCCATGGAGAAGAAGGCCGGGGTCACCATCGGCATGGCCATGACCGAGAAGCAGGGCGGCACCGACCTGCGCGCCAACACCACCCGCGCCTCGGCGATCGGCGCGACCGGGCCGGGGCAGGCCTACGAGCTGCTCGGCCACAAGTGGTTCTGCTCGGCGCCGATGAGCGACGCCTTCCTCACCCTGGCCTACAGCGACGGCGGCCTGTCCTGCTTCCTGCTGCCGCGCCACCGTCCGGACGGCAGTCGCAACGCCCTCTACATCCAGCGCCTGAAGGACAAGCTGGGAAACTGGTCGAACGCCTCCGCCGAAGTGGAGTACCGCGGCGCCCTGGCCAAGATGGTCGGCGAGGAGGGACGCGGCCTGGCGGTGCTGATGGAGATGGTCGGCCTGACCCGCTTCGACTGCATGATCGGCTCCAGCGCCCTGATGCGCCAGGCGCTGACCCAGGCCCTGCACCACTGCGCGCACCGTCTGGTCGGCGGCCAGGTGCTCGGCGAATACCACCTGATGCAGAACGTGCTGGCCGACCTGGCCCTGGAGAGCGAGGCCGCGCTGGCCCTCACCCTGCGCCTGGCACGGGCGATGGACCGGGCCGGGGAGGACGAGGGCGAGCGACATTTCGCCCGGCTGGCCACCGCCATCGGCAAGTACTGGATCTGCAAGCGCGCGCCGACCCTGATCGGCGAGGCGGCCGAGTGCCTGGGTGGCGCAGGCTACGTGGAGGAGAGCATCCTGCCGCGGCTGTACCGCGAGGCGCCCGTCAACTCGATCTGGGAGGGCTCCGGCAACGTGCAGTGCCTGGATGTGCTGCGCGCCCTGGGCAAGGAACCGGCGACCCTCGATGCGTTGTTCGACGGGCTGGGCGACGGCGGCGGCGACCCGCGGCTGCGCGCGCGGATCGAGGCGCTCAAGGCAGAACTCGCCGACCCCGGCGAGGCACACTACCGCGCCCGCCGCCTGGTCGAGGAGCTGGCCCTGACGCTGCAGGCCCGCCTGCTCCTGGACAGCGGCAACGGCGCGGTGGCCGAAGCCTTCATCCGCAGCCGCCTGGGCGAGGGCGGGCGGGTGTTCGGCACCCTGCCGCGGGGGCTCGCGGTCGAGGTGCTGCTGGAACGCAGCGCGCCGCAGCTGGAATAGGCGGCGATCAGGCCCCGATGAAGACCATCTGCGGCGGCTCGTGCATCAGGAAGTGCTGGTGCGAGATGTTCCAGGCGTAGGCGCCGGCCAGGGTGAACACCAAGAGGTCGCCGACCGCCAGGGCCGCCACGGGCTGCTGGCGGGCCAGCACGTCCTTGGGCGTGCACAACTGGCCGACCAGGGTCACCGGCTGGTTCTCCAGCTCGGCCGGTCGTTCGCCGCGCACCACCACGAAGGGATGGTCGTGGCCCTGGGCCGCGGGGGTGCGGAAGTGGTGGGTGCCGCCGCGGGCCACGGCGAAGTACTGGCCGTGGTTGCGCTTGATGTCCAGCACTTCCATCAGGTAGTAGCCGCAGGCGGCGGCGAGGAAGCGGCCGATCTCGAAACGGATGCGCGTCCCGGCCATGCCTTCCTCTTCGATCAGCGCCGCCAGCCCCGCGCAGAAGCCCGGCCAGTCGAAGGAGCGGGCATGGTCCCGGTAGTCGATGCCCATGCCGCCGCCGACGTTGAGCAGCGAAAGGTCCAGGCCGTGGCGCGCGTTCAACTGGCGGAAGCAGCGGAAGTAGCTGCGCAGCAGCTGCAGGTGGGCGCTGGTGTCCAACTGATGGGAAAGTAGGTGGAAGTGCAGGCCCTCGAGTTTCAGCCAGGGCTCGTCGGCGAGCAGCGCCAGGGCCTCGTCCAGGGCCTCCTCGTCGAGACCGAAGGGCGTCGGTTTGCCGCCCATCACCAGGCGGCTGTCCGGCGCTTCGTCGAGCCTGAGGTTGAGCCGCAGCAGCACCGGTGCCGGGCGCCCGTGGGCCCTGGCGACGGCGGCCAGGCGGCGCAGTTCGCCGAGGCTCTCCACGTGGAAGGCGGAGATCCCGCAGTCCATGGCGGCGGCCAGCTCGCTGTCCAGCTTGCCCGGGCCACCGAAGATCAGCGGCTTGTCCGGATGGCGCTCGTGGAGCCAGCGCAGCTCGCCGCCGGAGGCCGCCTCGAAGCCGTCGACCCAGGGTGCCAGGGTGCGCAGGATCGGCGCCTCGGGGTTGGCCTTGGCGGCGTAGAACAGCTCGCAGCCGGCCGGCAGCGCCGCGCGCAGGGTGCGGGCGTGGCGCGCCAGCGCCGGCAGGTCGTAGAGATAGGCGCACAGCGGCTCGCGGCGGTCGCGGCGCAGCTCGGCGATGGCTTCGCGGACGGAAGCGGGCAGGTTCATCGGCAGTCTCCCCGGCAGGCAGCGGTCAGCGGGTTGGGCAGGGCGGTGTAGCCGGCCTCGCGGTCGGCCTTGCGCAGCAGGCGGGTCATGAAGTTCTCCTTGCTCGGCAGCGGCGCGCCGGCGCACAGCTCGCGCAGTGCCGGCGGGTCGCCGAGCGGTGCGCGCTGCGCTTCGAGGAGCTCGGCGATCTCCCTCCACAGACACTGCTCCAGCGCCGCGTCGCCGCCGGCCAGGTGGAACACCGCCTCGCCCAGGTTGTTGACCAGGGTGCAGTAGGCGACCCGCTTCCAGGCCTTGTCGGCGTCGTAGTGCAGCGAGGTGCGGGTGCGTTCGTCGAGGTGGGCGAGGCGCTCGGCCGGCCAGTGCTCGGGGACCAGCTTGGTGCCTTCCAGGTCGCGGATCCACACCCGGCAGGGCAGGCCCTGCGCGTCGAAGCCGAGCAGGGTGTTCTGCAGGTGCGGCTCCAGCACCACGCCGTGGCGGAACAGGCAGTGCAGCGAGCCGCCCAGCAGCAGTTCGGCGTAGGCGCGCAGCCAGCGCCGCGCGGCCTCGGCCGGGGCGACGCCGAGTCGGGCCGCGCACTGCGCGATCAGCGGCTGGCAGGCGCTGCCGCCGTCCAGGTTCCAGGTGAACAGGGCCATGGCCACCCGCGGCCGGTGGCGCGCGCGGCTGGCCGCGTCGAGGTTCTGCCGGTAGAGGATGCCGAAGCACTCGGTGACTTCGCGGGCCTCCTCTGCGCTGCCGTGGGCGGACAGGTCCAGGGTGCTGGCGGCCGGCTCGGGCATCAGCGCGAAGCCCGGCTGGCGCTCGTCCAGCTCGCGCATCAGCGGGTCGAGCAGGCGGGTCAGGGCCACCGCGCTGTCCAGTTCGTACCAGGCGTTCTTGCGCACGCAGTTGGTCAGCCGCACATGGATCGAGAACTTGAGGAAGTGGCTCAGTTCCGGGTGGTAGAGGGTGCGCACCGAGGAGGTCGGGTAGAGCGCCAGGCCCTGCGGGCCGAGGTATTCCAGCAGGCCGAGGTCGCGTACCCGGCGGACCAGCGGGTCGGCCAGCACCCGGGAAACCTCCCAGGGGTGGCAGGGGTAGAGGTCGTCGGCCCCGGCGATCCGCGCCAGCAGGCCGCGCGGGTCGTCGCCCTGGTGGCGGACCAGGGTCGGATCGACGCGGAACCAGTGCAGCGGGAACTGCGCGCCGACCTCCGGCGAGCAGGCCAGCAGGTCGGCCTCGGAGACGCCGTCGCGGCTCTTCGGCGTCGGGTGCAGGGCGTGGCCCCAGACCTGGCCCTGTTCGGAGAGCAAGAGGCTGTCCATCGGCTCATGGCTGTCCGTCGGCTCGCGGCTGCCGGCCGGCTCCTGGTTGGCGGCGCGGGCGTGGTGAAGGAAGGTACGGGTGACGCGCAGGCTGTTGTCGATCTGTTCGAGCAGTTCGCCGTGGCGCTCCGGGCCGTTCAGCGGGGCGAGCAGCAGGCGCGCCAGTTCGGTGGCGTCCAGCGGCCGCCAGCCCTGGCCGAGCCCCTTGAAGTAGGGCGCGCTGACGAAGCGGCAGCGGCCGAGCGCGCTGGTGCGGTCGGCGAGCAGCGCCAGGCGGCTGCCGTCGGCCAGCCGGATGTCGACGCAGCGGCCTTCGGCGTGGCGCAGGGTCATGGGCAGGTCTTGGGCCTGGCAGTCGAGGCAGGCCTCGCCGCGGGGCAGGGCGTACTCGCGCAGGTAGCAGTTGAGCAGGCAGTCGATGGCGTGGCGCTGGGCCTCGCCGTCGAGGCGGCGCTGCTGGGGAGAGCGGGCGACTGGGGTCATGGGGCGGTCTCCGGCGAACGGGTGAGGAGCGGATAGGTCACGGCCAGCGCGGCGAGCGCGGCCAGGCAGGCGATCAGGAAGGGCATGGCGACGCCGTAGCGCTGGCAGGCCAGTCCGGCGACCAGGCCGGCGGCGGTGCCGGCCCATTTGCCGCTGGCGTCGAACCAGCCGAACAGCCGTCCGGCGCCGCCGGCGCGGCGGCGTTCGGCCAGGCAGCGGTGCAGGCCGACGAAGGCCAGCAGCATGCCCAGTCCGGCGAGCAGGCGCAGGGCGAACAGCAGCTCGGCCGGCAGGCGCAGGAACTGCAGCAGGTTGCCCAGCGCCAGCAGGACGAGGCCGGCCGGCAGCAGCGGGCCGCCGAGGCGCTGGACCCAGGGCAGGGCGAGCAGGTAGACCAGGTGCGGCAGGCTGTAGAGCAGGCCGATCAGCGCGTCGTCGTTCAGCCCCAGGGCTTCGCCGTAGGGCATGAAGTAGGGAAAGGTCACCACCATGGCGAAGCTGAACAGGAACTGCACGGCGAGCAGGCGCAGCAGGTCCGCCGGCAGCTCGGTCGCGCCCGGCGTGCCGGCCGGGTGTCGCCGCGGCCGCGGCGCGTCGGCCGGCAGCGGCAGGACCAGCGCGAACGCCAGCAGCGGCAGCCAGGCCAGGTAGCGGTACAGCTCGATGCCCAGCCCGGCATCGGCCAGCAGGCCGACCAGCACCGGGCCGCTGAGCATCGCCAGGCGCGCCGAGTACTGGGTCAGGTTGAGGGCGCGGGACAGGCCTTCGCCCTGCAGCTGGGTCGCCAGGTAGGCGTTGGAGGCCGCCATGGCGCCGCCGAAGGTGCCCTGGACGACCAGCGCCAGGGCGAAGACCGCCAGGTTCGGGCTGAAGCCGGCGAGCAGGAAGCCGGCGGCCAGGCCGGCGTGGGCGCGCAGCAGCGACAGCCGGCAGCCGTGGCGGTCGGCCAGGCGGCCCCAGAGCGGTGCCGCCAGCGCGGTGCACAGGGTCGGCAGCACGTAGAGCGCGCCGATGCTCCAGGTCGGCACCGCGCTGCCGAGGTCGGCGAGGATGCGCGGCAGGAACAGCGGCACGCCGAGGGCGGTGAAGGCCGACAGGTAGTGGCCGAGCAGCACGCTGGCGGTCAGGCGCCGGGGCATGGGGCCGGCTCCTGGAGGAAGTTCGCCGCGCTGTAGCCGTAGAACTTGTTGATGTCGGCCGCGCCGGAGCGCTCCTTGCTGAACAGGCTGCCGGCGCTGAGCAGGTACTTCACCGGCAGTTTCGGGGCGGCGAGCAGGAAGCGGCGCGCCTCGGCGACCGCCACGCCCTCGTCCTCCAGCGCGTCGAGCGCGGCGCGCAGGCGTCGGCGCAGCACGGCGTAGAGCGCCTCGCGACCGGCCAGGCCAGCCTCGGCCATGGCTTCCAGCGGCGCGACGATGTTCAGCTGCAGGGTGATGGTGCAGAACATCTCCGCCAGCGGGCGGGCCTCGGCGACGCGGATCCGCTCGTCGCGCAGCTCGGTCAGGCGCGGCGCCAGGTCCGGGCAGGCGGCGGCGAAGCGCGCCGGCCAGAGCCGCGCGGCGTCGTTGTCCTTCATCAGCAGGCGCAGCGGCCGGCCGGCCTCGAACAGCAGCACGGCATTCTGCTGGTTGGCCTCCAGGGCGATGCCGTAGCGCAGCCACAGGCGCAGGTGCACGGCGAGCAGCAGGTCGAGGTAGTCCTGCCACCAGGCCATCAGATCGCCACTGCCGAAGCGCTCGACCAGCGCTTCGACCAGCAGCCGGCCGTCCGGCAGGCGGCTGGCCAGGGCGGCCACCGGCACCGGGGTGGCCCGCTCCAGGCCCTCCGGGTAGCGTCGCAGGATGTAGGCCAGATGGCGCTCGCCGGCGGCGTGGCCGCCGTGCCGCTCGTCGACGTGCACATAGCGCGCGCCGAGCTGGTCGTCGCGGGCGGCGAGGGCTTCGAGGACGGTCTGGAACCAGTGGCCGTCGTACAGGGTGCTCGGCTTGATCAGGCGCAGGTTGCGCGCGCCGAGAGTGCGTACCGAGAGCGGCAGCTTGAGGTGCCAGTGCGGCTCCCCGACGCACAGCACGGTGCGCACCGAGAGGGTCGGCTCCACTTCCAGGGCGCTCTCCGGCGCGCGTAGACAGCCCTCCGGCAGGCCGTGGGCGTCCAGTTCGGGCCAGGTCAGCGGGTGCACCGGCAGCAGCGCATGGCTCGCCTCCAGCGCCGGGTCCAGGCCGACCTCGGGAAAGCTCGGCCAGAACGCCGGCGGCGCGCCGGTCCGTTCGAGGATCGCCCTGGGTACCGCCAGCCAGTTGAGTCGGAAGCGCGGTGCGAATTCCGGGGCGTAGCCCTGCAGGGCCGCGGCGTCGAAGCCGCTCTTGGCCCGCGCGGTGGGGTAGAAGGGATGGTCCAGGTAGCTGGCCAGGCGGTCGATGCCGAGCAGGCGCCGGCCCCAGTCGGGCTCGTCGAGGACCGCGCCCAGCGCGCCGGCCCGGGCGGCGTAGGCCTCGCGGCACAGGCGACGGTGCTCGACCGCGCAGTCGGCCTCCGCCAGATAGTCGGCGAACAGCGCCAGGCTCTCGGCGTCGAGATCCGCGGCCAGGTGCTCCAGCCAGCGCCGGTAGCCCTGCTCCAGCTGCACGTGCTCGCCCTGGCGGCGCAGCCAACGGTCGCCGACCGCGCTCCAGTCCTGCAGCGGCGCGCCGCGGCGCACCGGCAGCCAGAGTTCGCCGCAGCCCAGGTGGTCGATGCACAGCCAGTCGGGTTCCGCCGGCTGCGGCCAGTGGGTGGCCAGCTCCGCCGGTAGGGCTGCGACGCGCGCCCGGCCGAGCAGGCCGCGGATGTCCTCGCGCAGGCAGCAGTCGAGGATGCGCTGGCCGATGGCCGCGCGGTCTTGTTGGTCGAGATTATCCGGGCTCATGCCAGCTCCCAGCGCAGGTCGCTGCGCGCGGCGGCGAAGCGCGCGGCGAGCGCGGCCTCGTCGGGGGCGATCAGGCGCAGTACGCCCAGGTAGTCCTTGTTCGAGTGGCTGAGGCGGATCTCCTCGCCGACCTCGCGCAGCGCGCAGTAGTCGACCCAGTGGCCGTCGTCCTCTTCCCGGAAGCTCGGGCTGGCTGCCAGCAGACGGCCGTCGCGCGGGGCGACCAGGTAGTGCACCAGGGCTTCGGCGCCGCTGCTTTCGCTCTCTTCCAGCGGCTCGCCCAGGTGCAGGGCGAGGATGCGCTCGAACCAGCCCTGCGGCAGCAGGCGGTCGAGGAGGAACTCGCGGCCATCGCCGATGCTGCGGTAGTTGATCTCCACCAGCACCGGGCCGTCGGCGGTGAGGATGAACTCGCTGTGGCAGACCCCGAAGTTGACGCCGAAGGCGGCCACCTGGGCCAGCGCCGCCTGGCGCGCGCCGCGGCTCAGCGGGCCGTTCCAGCGCGCCTCCAGCTCGACGAAGTGCGGCGGCGACGAGAGCGTCACGTCGAAGCCGCCGATGGCCTGCAGATTCTGGCCGTCGCCGAGGGTCTCCAGGGTGAACAGCGGCCCCTGCAGGTAGGCCTCCAGCAGCAGCGCGCGGTTCGGCTGGCGCTGCCAGAAGGCCTCGCAGTAGGCGGCCAGTTCGCCGGCGTTGCGGCACAGCTGCACGTCCAGGCTGGCGACGCCCTCGCGCGGCTTGGCCACCAGCGGGAAGGGGGCATCGCTCGGCAGCGCCGCGCCGGGAGTGAGCACCCGGAACCAGGGGCCGGGCAGGCCGAGGCGCTGCAGGCGCTCGCGCATCTCCGCCTTGTTCTTCGCCGCGTGGCAGATCCGCCAGTCCTTGCCGGGGCAGTCGAAGGCCTCGGCCACCAGCGCGCAGCTGGTCTGCAGGTGGTCGCTGTTGGAGAACACCGCCCGCGGGCGCAGGCCCTGGGCGTGCAGCAGTTCGATCACCGCCAGCGGGTTGAACACGTCGCACTCGAGGATCTCCAGCGCGTCGATCTCGATTTCGGCGTCGGCCAGGTGGCGCCAGTGGCCCTGGGCGTGGTCGGTGACGAGCAGCAGCGGGTGTCCGCGCCGCCGGGCGGCGGGCAGGAAGCCCTCGCAGACGGCGTGGGTGGCGACGTGACTGAGGATGACGATGGGCCTTGGCATGGCGTTCTCCGGGCAGGGGCCGTCCGGCCGTGAGGCTGGACGGCGATGCCTGCAGATGGATGCGGGTTGGGGAGGGTGGATCAGAAGCGGTAGTTGGCGGCGACCGTGACGGTGCGGCCGGGCGCGGACTGGCGGCCCCAGGGGCTGGTGTCCATGCCGCGGAAGTAGTAGCGGTTGTCGAACAGGTTGCTGATGCCGATCGAGGTGGTCAGCTCGTCGCCGCTGAAGCGGAACCTGCGCTCCAGGGAGGTGTTCCAGACCCAGTAGGAGGGCAGCTGGCCGACCGAGGCGATGGCGTTCTCGTCCTTGGTGTTGGCGGTGTCGGTGAAGGCCTTGCTGACGAAGAGTCCGTCCAGGGCGTAGGTCCAGTCCTGGTTCAGGCGATAGCGGCCGTCGACGTTGAACTGGTGCTTGGAGGAGAAGGGCACTTCGTTGCCGCGGTACTGGCCGGCGCGCTGCTCGGCGTCCAGATAGGCGTAGCCGACGTGCAGGTCGAGCTTTTCCACCGGGGTCCAGAACATCTCGGTCTCGAAGCCCTGGTGGCGGGTCTTGCCGATGTTCTGGTAGGTGTCGGTGGTGCGGTTGTATTCGATCTGGTTGTCGAAGTCGATGCGGTACAGGTTGAAGTCGAAGCGCAGGTTGGCCAGCGGGGTGTAGCGGAAGCCGGCCTCGTAGTTCCAGGCCACTTCGGAGCCGACGTCGCCGTCCTTGACGATCGAGGTGATCTGCGGCACGCGCAGCGAGCGCTGGGCGTCGGCGAAGAGGAACCAGTGGTCGGTGAGCTGGAAGCCGGCGTTGATCCCGGGCAGCCACTCGTCGCTGGTGTTGGCCGTGCTCTTGCGGCTGACGGCGTCGGAATAGTTCATCTCCACGTGCTCGTGGCGCACGCCGGGGGTGATGGTCAGGCGGCCGTCGAGCAGGCTGATGGCGTCGCTGACGAAGAAGGCCCCGCCGTCGGTGTTGAAGCTCCAGTCGCGGACCACGCTGGTCGCGCCGGTGGACAGGCTGGTCTTGTTGACGTCGAACTGGGTGTCCTCGCTGACGTAGCGGCCGCCGACCAGCCAGGTCTGGTCCACCACGTCGCCGTAGAAGCTGAAGCTCACCTTCGGCTCGATGCCCCAGACCTTGAAGTTGCGCGGGGCGCTCTGCCGGTAGGCCGGCGTGGCGTCCGGGGTGAACTGCGACTTGGAATCCAGGCCGACGATGAAGTTGCGGTCGCTGTCGTGGGCGAAGCCGGTGAGGCTGAACTCCATGTCCTCCAGCGGGCCGTGGGAGCCGAGGAACTGGGTGTAGGTGCCCCAGACCCGGTCGGTGTTGCCCTTGAAGCGGTCGAGGTCGCGGGTCGAGTCGCGCCAGTCGTGCTTGTAGTCTTTCACGCTGAGGGCGCCGGCCAGCTCCATGTCGGCCTCGTAGTGCTGCAGGCCGAAGCTCAGGCTGCGCACGTCGTCGATGTCCCACTGGCCGCGCAGGCGGACGTTGTCCACGTCGGTGTTGGAGTGGTCGCGGTCGTAGTGGCCGCTCTTGTTGTTGTACTCCAGCATCAGGCCGAAGTTGTCGGTCAGGTGGCCGCCGGTGCTCAGGTAGGTGTCGTACAGCTGGTGGCCGCCGGGGGAGAAGGTGAGGCGCTCGCCGATGTTGTTTTCCCATTTCTTCGGGATCGGCTTGCTGATGAAGTTGATCACCCCGCCGACGTTGTTCGGGCCGTACTGGACGGCGGCGCCGCCGCGCACGATGTCGATCCGGTCGACGGTCTGCAGGGTCTGCGGGAACAGCGACAGGCTGGTCTGGCCGTAGGGCGCGAGCGACAGCGGAATCCCGTCGGAGAGCACCTGGACCCGGCCGCTGCGGCTCTCGTAGAGGCCGCGCACGGAAATCTGCGGCAGCACGCCGGTGCCGGTCTCGTCGAACACCTTCACCCCCGGCACGCGCTGCAGGGCGTCGTCCAGGCCGCGCACGCTGGCCTTCTTCAGATCCTCGGACTTGACCACGCTGCGGCTGCCGGCGTAGGTGCGGACCTCCTCGTCGCTGCCGTGACCGAGGACGTCGCCCTTGATCACCTGGGAGGCGAGCGAGAGCTTCTCCTCCTTGGTCTTTTCCTCGTCCTTGACGTCTTCGGCGGCTGCGGCGGCCTGGGCCAGCGCCAGGGTGAGCAGACTGAGAGACCAGCGGATGTGGCGTGCGGCCTTGTACTTCATGGCTTCTTGCTCCTTAGTTCTTCTGTTGCAGGTCGTGCAGGCGGTTCTTCAGGGCGGCGAGCAGCAGGCCGCGGTCCTCGCCGGCGAGGAAGCAGCGGATGCCGCGCTCTCGCCAGTGATCGAGCTGTTCGGGGGTGCGCGGGTTGGCGCAGAAGGGCACGCCGGCTTCGGCGCAGGCCTCGGCGATGCGCTGCAGCGCCCGCCAGACCTGCGGGTGGGCCGGCTGCGGGCCGAGTCCCAGGTCGAGGGCCAGGTCCAGCGCGCCTTCCAGGACCATGGCGACGCCGGGCTGGGCGAGGATCGCCGGCAGGGCCTCGAGGCCGGCGGCGCTCTCGATCATCGGCACGATGCGCGGCTCGCCGTTGACCCGGGCGATGTAGTCGGGCAGCGCCAGGGCGCCGAAGCCGGTGACGCGCCCGCCGCTGATGCCGCGCCGACCCTGCGGCGGAAACCAGGCGGCGGCGACGGCCCGGGCGACCTCGTCGGCGCTTTCCACCCGGGGCAGGACGATGGTTTCGAAGCCGGCGTCCAGGGCGCGGCCGATCTGTTTGGCGTCCACCTCCGGCAGGCGCAGCCAGGCGGCGATGCCGGCGGCCTCGCAGGCGCGCAGGCAGTGCATCAGTTCTTCCTCGCCGCGCAGCAGGTGCTCCCGGTCGAGGATCAGGAAGTCGTAGCCGGCGGCGGCGACCATCTCGCAGAGCAGCGGCGAGGGCACCGAGCCGAGCAGACCGTGGATGGCTTCGCCGTGGCCGAGGCGGGCGAGGACGGATGATTCGCTGAGCATGTCGATCCTTGTGACGTCTTAGCATTCGCCATTGATATTAATTCTCATTAATGGTGATGCGCAAGACCCAGCGTTGCGTTTTCCGTGCGTCGGGGGCCCGTACTAGAGGCCCGTCACCGTCTCCGGAGGCCGCCGTCCGGCCCGGCGGCTATCGCCCGGCGCCGGAAAGCGGGCAAGATAGGTTCGAGAAAACAAGACAGAGAGCCGGAACGTGAACATCGACTCAGGAGCTTTCATCACCGCCGCCACCGCCGAGGAGGCGGTGGACCTTCTCGCCGGTCTGCACCAGCGTGCGGCCACGGCGCTGCACCAGGCGCTCAAGCGCTATCTGAAGGACCGGGTCGAGCCGGACGCCGGGCAGCGCAGCCTGTTCCGCTATCCGCAGCTGCGCCTGACCTACCACTGCCATGGCGAGGTGCCATCCACCGTGCGCGCCTATGCCCGGGTGCAGGTGCCCGGCACCTACAGCGTCACCGTGACCCAGCCGGCGGCCTTCCGCGGTTACCTGCTCGACCAGCTGCGCCCGCTGATGCGCGACTTCACGGTGCAGGTGGAGGTCGGCGTCAGCCAGCAGAACATTCCCTATCCCTACGTGGTGGAGCAGGGCGACGAACTGGCCGGATCGGGGGTGACCGCCGCCGAGCTGGCGCGGGTGTTCCCCAGCACCGACCTGTCGGCAGCCACCGACCGCATCGCCGACGGCCTCTACGAATGGGACAAGGCCGAAGCCTTCCCGCTGGCGCTGTTCGACGCGGCGCGGGTGGACTTCTCCCTGCGCCGCCTGGTGCACTACACCGGCAGCGATTGGCGCCACGTGCAGCCGTGGGTTCTGCTGACCAACTACCACCGCTACGTCGACCAGTTCATCCGCTACGGGCTCGACCAGCTGCGCGAAGACACGCGCTTCGTGCGCCTGGTGCTGCCGGGCAACGTGGTGCTGGAGCGGGGCATGGAAGAAGGGGCGATGCAGGCGATGATCGACTCGGTGCTCTGGCACCGCTACCAGATGCCGGCCTACCACCTGGTGGCCGAGGACGGCCACGGCGTCACCCTGGTGAACATCGGCGTCGGTCCCTCCAACGCCAAGAACATCACCGACCACCTGGCCGTGCTGCGCCCGCACTGTTGGCTGATGATCGGCCACTGCGGCGGCCTGCGGCAGTCGCAGACCATCGGCGACTACGTGCTGGCCCACGCCTACATGCGCCGCGACGGCATCCTCGACCGCGTGCTGCCGCCGCACATCCCGCTGCCGGCGCTTGCCGAGGTGCAGCAGGCGCTGCAGGAGGCCGCCGCGCTGGTCACCGGCGAACGCGGCGACGCCCTCAAGCGGCGCCTGCGCACCGGCACCGTGCTGACCTACGACGACCGCAACTGGGAGCTGCGCTGGGCCCAGGAGCGGCCGCTGATCAACCTGTCGCGGGCGGTGGCTGTGGACATGGAGAGCGGCACCATCGCCGCCCAGGGCTATCGCCTGCGGGTGCCCTACGGCACCCTCCTGTGCGTGTCGGACAAGCCGCTGCACAGCGAGATCAAGCTACCCGGCGCGGCCAACGCCTTCTACGAGCGGGCGGTGACCCAGCACCTGCGGATCGGCCTGGCCGCCCTCGACCTCCTGCGCAGCCAGCTCGACTCGCTGCACTCGCGCAAGCTGCGCAGCTTCGACGAGCCGCCGTTCCGCTGACGGGGCGGCGCCCGCCGTATCGCCCGGCTATCAGGTAGCCAGCAGCCAGCCGCCGGCGAGCGCGGTGAGGCCGCCGGCAATGCGTACCAGCGGCGCCACGGCCTGCGGCAGACGGCGCGCCAGTCGGTAGCCGAGGCCGTGCAGGGCGGCGGTGGCGACGACGAAGCCGGCGGCGTAGTCCCAGGGGCTGGCCAGGGTCGGCAGCTCCAGACCGTGGGCGACGCCGTGGCCGAGGGCGAACAGGGCGGTCAGGCCGAGTGCCGCGGCCAGCGGCGGGCGCGCCGCCAGGGCGACCAGCAGGCCGAGGGCGAGGACCGAGCCGGCGATGCCGTTTTCCAGCAGCGGCAGGGCGTGGCCGGCGAAACCGAGCAAGCCGCCGGCCAGCACGGCGGCCACGAAGGTCAGCGGCAGCGCCCAGCGTGCCGAACCTTTCTGCTGGGCGGCCCAGAGGCCGACGGCGAGCATCGCCAGCAGGTGGTCGAGGCCGCCGATCGGGTGGGCCAGGCCGGCGAGCAGGCCGGCGTGGTCGTGGCCGTCGTGGGCGAAAGCGAGCGCCGGGCTGAGCAGCAGGGCGCCGACGGCGAGGGTTTGACGCAGGTTCATGGACGATCTCCCGAAGTGGAATGGGGGCGGCTCAGGCGGTGCCGAGCATGCCCTGTTGCTCGATGAAGGCGATGATCTCGGCCAGGCCCTGGCCGGTCTTCTGGTTGCTGAATACGAAGGGACGCTCGCCGCGCATCTTGCGCGCGTCGCGCTCCATCACCTCCAGCGAGGCGCCGACCATGGGCGCCAGGTCGATCTTGTTGATCACCAAGAGGTCCGACTTGCAGATGCCGGGGCCGCCCTTGCGCGGCAGCTTGTCGCCGGCGGACACGTCGATCACGTACAGGGTCAGGTCGGACAGCTCCGGACTGAAGGTGGCGGACAGGTTGTCGCCGCCGGATTCCACCAGGATCAGGTCGAGGCCGGGGAAGCGGCGGTTGAGTTGGTCCACCGCCTCCAGGTTGATCGAGGCGTCCTCGCGGATCGCCGTGTGCGGGCAGCCGCCGGTTTCCACGCCGATGATCCGCTCCGGCGCCAGGGCTTCGTTGCGCACCAGGAACTGGGCGTCCTCCTGGGTGTAGATGTCGTTGGTCACCACGGCGAGGTTGTAACGCTCGCGCAGGGCCTGGCACAGGGCCAGGGTCAGGGCGGTCTTGCCGGAACCGACCGGACCGCCGATGCCGACGCGCAGGGGTTGGCTGTTCATGTGTGTTCTCCAATCAGGAACGGAAGAGACGGCTGTACTGGCGCTCGTGGGCCATGCTCGCCAGGGCCAGGCCGAAGGCGGCGCTGCCCCAGCGTTCGGGATCGAGGTCGGCGGCCGCGGCCTGCGCCTCCGAGAGCACCGGCAGCAGCGCGGAGGTCAGACGCTGGGCGGCCTGCTGGCCGAGCGGCAGGGTCTTCATCAGCACCGCCAGCTGGTTCTCCAGCCAGCCCCAGAGCCAGGCGGACAGCGCGTCCGCCGGGGCGATTCGCCAGGTGCGGGCGGCCAGCGCCCAGGCCAGGGCCAGGCCGGGTTCCCCGATGCCGGCGAGCAGGGCGCGGGACGGCTCGTCCAGCTCCGGCAGGCCCTCCAGCAACTGCTGCAGGGAGTAGCCCATCTGCCGGCTCTCCTGGCGCAGCTCGCGGGTCTCGCGGCTGGCGCCGTGGCGCTCGGCGAGCGTGCGCAGGCGATCCCAGTCGTCGGCCGCCGCGGCCTGGCAATGGGCCAGCAGCAGCGGCGCCTCGAAGCGGGCGAGGTTGAGCCGCAGCTGGTCCTCCAGCCAGCGCCGGGCGCTGGCTGGGTCGTGCACCAGCCCCCGCTCGACGGCCAGCTCCAGGCCCTGGGAATAGCTGTAGCCGCCGATCGGCAGCTGCGGACTGGCCAGGCGCAGCAGCGCCCAGGTCCCGCTCATGGGCGCACGCCGAACTGGTGCAGACGCGGGGCGTAGCTGAATTCGGCGTCGCCGGCGTGGGAATGGTGGTGGCCGCCGCCGTAGGCGCCGTGCTCGGGCTGGAAGGGCGCCTCGACGGCCTCCACTGTGGCGCCGAGCTGCAGCAGCATGTCCCTGAGCACGTAGTCGTCGAGCAGGCGCAGCCAGCCGTCGCCGATCTGCAGGGCGACGTGGCGGTTGCCCAGGTGATAGGCGGCGCGGGTCAGTTCCAGGGCGTCGGCGCAGGTGACGTGCAGCAACGGCTCCGGCCGGGCGCGCACGCGCACGATGCGGCCGTCCTGCGCTTCGAGGAACTCGCCGTCGCGCAGCGGCGGCTGGCCGCGTTCGAGGAACAGGCCGACCTCCTCGCCGCTGCCGGCGAAGCAGCGCAGGCGGCTTTTGCTGCGGGCGTCGAAGGTCAGTTCCAGTTCGGCGTCCCAGTCGGGACGCGCGGCAGTGCGTCGGTGGATCACCAGCATGGGGCAGTTTCCGCATCGATCGATGCCGGACTTCGAGCAAGGGGCTTGCCAAGGCCGTAGGAGTCCGGCGGGCCGCGGGATGCGGCGGGGTGGCGCCTGATTATGGGGCTTTATGGTGCGCTATTTTAGTGCGGTCGATGGGCGCGTGCGCCGAAACGGGCTGAATTGTTGCCTGTCAGTACAGGGGATGCTCCATCTTGAGCAGCAGGAAGTCGTTGCACTGGGCGTTCTGCCCGGAGTAGACCGCGCAGCCGCCGCGGTTGTCTAGGTCCGAGCCGCTGTAGGAGAGGTCGAAGCGGATTCCCAGCCAGGGTCGCGACAGGTTCAGCGACCAGTCGTTGTAGTTGCGCACGCTGCGGCCGTTGGCCAGCGACACCGGGTTGTTCAGGCTGTGGCTGGCGTACTTGAGGGTCACGTCCAGGTTCAGCGGCGAACGCTGCCCGAGGTCGACCAGCAGGGTGTTGTCGGCGCGGTCGTTGGCCCGGCTCAGGGCCGCGCCGAGGCGGCTGCCGAGCAGGGTCAGGCCGGCGTAGACCTCGTGCCGGTCGGCGTTCTTCAGGTAGGGATAGGCGTAGCGGATCACGCCGATCTCGTAGCCCGGGCCGTTGCCGCGTGTGCCGGCGTAGCCCACGTAGGAGTCCATTTCCAGCTGGGAGCCCGGGGTGATGCCCACGCTCGGCGACCACTGGCCGAAATACCAGCCGTTGGCGTGGGTCAGGTCCAGGCCGCCGTGGAAGTTGCCGCTGCGGGCCGGCTGGATCAGGCCCTGGGCCATGTTGCGGGTGGGGGTGGTGGCCAGTTTCAGTTCGAAGTCGCCCAGTTCGCGCTGCATGACCTGGGCGTAGGCGCCGCTCCCGAAGAGCAGGGCCGGGAACAGGAGCATTCTGAGGAACATGGAGTGTCCTTCCGGTCGGAGGGTCTTCTTCGGCGGCTGCGCGTCTCTGCGGCAGCCGACCGCGGAAGCCCCTCAGCATACTGTTTCCGTACACGTCAGAATGACCTTCCGTCGATTTTCCCGGAACGGAGTGCCGGTTTCGGACGAGCGCCCGCCGACCCTGCCGGAAGGAGGCGTTTGGGAGTAACTTAGTCGGTCTTTCCTGTTCGGGCTCCGGGGGCTTCTTGACCAGCGATTCCAACCGTCCGTTCTGCGGCATTCTGTTGATCCTCGGCGCCTGCCTGGTGCTGTCCTGTCACGACGCCATCTCCAAGCACCTGTCCCAGCTCTATCCGCTGATCATGGTGGTCTGGGCCCGCTACCTGTCGCAGAGCGTGCTGATGCTGCTGCTGTTCGGCCCGCGCCGGGGGCTGGGCCTGGTCCGTACCCGGCGCCCGCGGCTGCAGCTGGCGCGCGGGCTGAGCCTGGTCGGGATCAGCCTGCTGTTCATGTCGGGGCTGCGCTTCATGCCCCTGGGCGAGGCCACCGCGGTGCTGTTCCTCGCGCCGCTGTTCGTCACCGCCCTGTCGGCGACCGTGCTCAAGGAACGGATCAGCCCCGGGCAGTGGCTGGTCCTGTTCTGCGGCCTGCTCGGCGTGCTGGTGATCGTGCGGCCGGGCGGAGAGCTGGCCACCCCGGCGGCCCTGCTGCCGCTGTGCGCCGCCTTCTGCTTCGCCGTCTACCAGCTGCTCACCCGGCGCCTCAGCGGCACCGACGATCCGATCACCAGCAACTTCCTCACCAGCCTGGTGGGCAGCCTGCTGATGAGCCTGCTGGTGCCGTTCTTCTGGACCGTTCCGGTCGGCTACGACGCCTGGATGATCGCCGTGCTGGGCGGCATCGCCATGTTCGGCCACCTGCTGCTGAGCCATGCCTATCGCTTCGCCACCGCGGCCACCCTGGCGCCCTTCACCAATGCCCAGATCGTCTGCGCCGCGCTGGTCGGCTTCGTTGCCTTCGACCACGTGCCGGACGCCGGCGCCCTGCTGGGCATGGCCATCGTCATCGGCAGCGGGCTGCTGTCGGTCTGGGTGCAGCGGCGGCAGGCCGCGCCGGCCCCGGCGGACGGGGCGGGCGCGGCACAGGGCTCAGAGGGTGGCGATCAGCCGTTCGGCCGTCAGCACCGAGCGGATCTCCCGCAGGGCGCGGGCGCGGGAGGAGGCGAGCAGCTCGGGCGAAAGCTCGGGTAGCCGATCCAGCCCTTCCGGCAGGGCGGACACGCCGAGGGCCAGGTGCACCTCCTCCATGCGCCGCTCGCGGTTGAACCAGCCGGCCTCGATCACCCGGTCGTACAGCCGGCCGAGGATGTGCTGCTGGCGCGGTACGCCGCGGCTGCCCGCGGCCCGGTCGACGACCCCCAGGCGCTTCTCCACGGCGTGGAGCAGCTTGAACGGCAGAGGGCGGCGCACCGGCAGGGGGTAGAGGGCCACCGGCCGGCCGGTCAGGCTCGCCTCGGTCAGCATGGAGATGCTTTCCCCGGTGACGATGAAGGCGTCGGCCAGTTCCAGCAGCACGCGGTAGGGATTGTCCTCGCCGCTGCTGAAGCTGTAGCCCCAGACCGGCACGTCGATGGCGGCCAGCAACGCATCGGACGCCGCCTCGCTGGTGCGCGGACTGGTGGTGACCAGCAGCGAGCCGCCGCGGGCCTTGGCCGCGGCGCTGGCCTGCAGGCCCAGCTGCTCGGCCGCGGCGGCGTCCAGCCGATAGGACTCGCTGGTGCCGCCCACCAGCAGGGCGATCCAGGGCCGCGGCAGATGGGCGAAGCGCTGCTTCCAGGCCGCCAGCTCGCGGGATTCGGGCTGGCGCTGGGTGACGAAGGGCGCCGGCAGGTCGACCACGTTGTCGCGCAGCGGCAGGCCGTATTGCGGGGTCGTCACCACCAGGTCGAACTGCGACAGCGGCGCGCAGGGCCGGCCCAGCACCACCAGACGGCTAAACCCGCTGGAGCGCTGGCGGATCGCCCGCGACAGCGACGCCGTGCGCTTGCCGGCGCTCAGCACCAGATCCGGCCAGGGCGCGCTGAGCTGCCTGACGCGGGTGCCGAAGGGTTTGATCTCGTAGGGCCAGCCCAGGGAATCGGCGGCCTGCAGCAGCTGGGCGTTGTCGCCGGGATGCTTGCCTGCCAGCACCCAGACCCGCGGCTGCAGCCGCTCATCCTCGCGGCGCCGGGCGTAGTCGGCCCGGTAGATCAGGAGCTTGCCTTCCCGGTCGCGGCAGTCGAGCTGCCAGCTGTGTCCCGGGTAGCGCAGGGCGATGCGCCGCAGCAGGGCCCGCCAGCCGTCCGGGCTGCCGATCATCGAGCCCTGCGGGCCCAGCTCGGCCTTGACGAACACCGTGCGCCGGGAGAGACGGAACAGCCGCTCCAGCACCCAGGGCAGATCCTCCACCGGCAGGCGCTCCAGGCCGCAGGCGGCGACCGCATCCTGCGGCGCCAGTCCGTCGCTCCGGAGCTGCTCGGGATGCCAGCGGACCAGGTCCAGCTCGGGGTTCTCCGGCTCGTGCCAGGGACCGAGCAGGGCCAGGCTCTCGGCGCCGAGCCCGCGGGCCTGCAGGCAGACGGCCTCGGCCAGAACCGCGGCCTTTTCCGCCTGCGGCGCGCAGGCCGCGGCGAAGCCGGGGGTCGGCTGTACGGCGCTGTAGATCTCGTAGCCCTCGGCGTCGGCGGCCTGCTCCAGACTGAGGAAATGCTCGGCGTTCGGGTTGATGTGGTAGGAGTACTGGCCGGGCGTCGGCCGCCATGGCTGCAGGTGCAGCGCCGTGTAGTGCAGCAGCTTGGACCGGCCGTGGCGGTACTCCAGGTCCCGGGCGTGCCAGGCCGGATCGAGGGCGCCCCAGCGTCCCGGCTCGGCGGCGGCCTCGGCGCAGAGGGCCTTCTTGCTCTTACGGCAGGCCTTGGCGAAGGTCCAGCAGCGGGCCATGCGCTCGCAGTCGAGCAGCATCACCGCGGTGTCCTGGGGCGACAGCGCCAGGTAGCCGTGTTCCCGCATGGGCTGATCGAACAGCTCGGCGGGGTCGGCGGTGAAGATCTGGTCGACGTCGGTGTAGATCGCCTTGCCGTGGCAGCCGGCGAGATAGGGAATGGCGAAGCGGTAGTTGGTGAAGCGGGTACGCCAGCCGCGCTGCCTGAAGCCGGGCAGGCCGGTCATGCGATAGACCTCGTAGCGCCGCTCGGGGTCGCGCACCCGCTGCAGGGAGTAGAAGAAGATCCGCTCGGCGCGGTACTGCTCCGGCTGGGTGCCGAGGAAGATGCGTACGGCGGGCGCCTGGGGCGCGCCGGGGCGGGCATCGAGGACCACGGGGACGATCTGCGGTACCGGCGGTTCGGCCGGACGGCCGCGCGTGGGGTTGGCGACCGGCTGGTTCGGGGCCCACGACAGACGGGCATTGAAGAAACTCATGCTTCCTCTCGAGCGGTGATGGTCGATGCGCAGCGAGCGGGAATTCCCGGTCCGCTGCATCGCGAAAGCGGAACGCTTCCGAGCCCGGTTCGACGCTTGGGGGATCGGGCTGGGACGGAAGTCTAACTTTTTAACGAAATTTTCACAAACTTTCGACGAGCATCCGCAAGGAAGTGGTGGCCCTTTCCGACCGGCTGCCGAATAGCGGGAGAAGGTCCGATCCTTGCTAAGTTTTCTTTGGTCGAGGCGAGAGCGCTTCGGCGATTATCCACTGAGCATGACGTTTGAGCGGGAGGTCGATCATGGCCGGAGGCTGGACCAGCGACGGCGCGGTACAGGAGCAGATCGAGAGCAGCATCGAGGATGCCGTGCAGCGGGCGCGCAGCCAGCTGACCACGGGCGAGAGCCTGAGCCATTGCGAGGAGTGCGGCGAGCCGATCCCCCAGGCCCGCCGCGAGGCGCTGGCGGGCGTGCGGCTGTGCATCGCCTGCCAGAGCGAGCGCGACAAGCAGCAGGCGGCGTTCAGCGGCTACAACCGGCGGGGCAGCAAGGACAGCCAGCTGCGCTGAGGCCGCGGCGGCTTCCCCACCACGGCGGGCGCTGTTTCAGAAGAGGAAATAGCGCTGCGCCATCGGCAGCACCTCGGCCGGCTCGCACCAGAGCAGCTGGCCATCGGCCCTGACCTGGTAGTTCTGCGGGTCGACCTCGATGTCGGGCGTCGCGCCGTTGTGGATCAGGTCCTGCTTCTTCAGCTCGCGGCAGTTCTTCGCCACGGCGATACGCTTCTTCAGGCCCAGCTTCTCCGGCACCCCGGCAGCCAGTGCCGCCTGGCTGACGAAGGTCAGGCTGGTGGCGTGGCGGCTGCCGCCGTAGCTGGCGAACATCGGCCGGTAGTGCACCGGCTGCGGGGTGGGGATGGAGGCGTTGGCGTCGCCCATCAGGCTGGCGGCGATGGCCCCGCCCTTGAGGATCAGCGAGGGCTTCACGCCGAAGAAGGCCGGGCGCCAGAGCACCAGGTCGGCCCACTTGCCCACCTCGACGGAGCCCACCTCGTGGCTGATGCCGTGGGTGATCGCCGGGTTGATGGTGTACTTGGCGATGTAGCGCTTGGCGCGGAAGTTGTCGTTGCCGGCGCCGTCCTCGGGCAGCGGGCCGCGCTGCTTCTTCATCTTGTCGGCGGTCTGCCAGGTGCGGACGATCACCTCGCCGACCCGGCCCATGGCCTGGCTGTCCGAGGAGATCATCGAGAAGGCGCCGAGGTCGTGGAGGATGTCCTCGGCGGCGATGGTCTCGCGGCGGATGCGCGACTCGGCGAAGGCCACGTCCTCGGCGATGCTCGGGTCGAGGTGATGGCAAACCATCAGCATGTCCAGGTGCTCGTCGATGGTGTTGCGGGTGAACGGCCGGGTCGGGTTGGTCGAGCTGGGCAGCACGTTGGCGAAGGCGCAGGCCCGGATGATGTCCGGGGCGTGACCGCCGCCGGCGCCTTCGGTGTGGTAGGTGTGGATGGTGCGGCCCTTGAAGGCGGCGAGTGTGGTCTCGACGAAGCCGGACTCGTTGAGGGTGTCGGTGTGGATCGCCACCTGCACGTCGTACTGGTCGGCGACCGTCAGGCAGTTGTCGATGGCCGCCGGGGTGGTGCCCCAGTCCTCGTGCAGCTTGAGGCCGATGACGCCGGCCTCGATCTGCTCGATCAGCGGATCGGGCAGCGAGGCGTTGCCCTTGCCGGTGAAGCCGATGTTCATCGGGAAGGCGTCGGCGGCCTGCAGCATGCGGGCGATGTGCCAGGGGCCGGGGGTGACCGTGGTGGCGTTGGTGCCGGTGGCAGGTCCGGTGCCGCCGCCGATCATGGTGGTGACGCCGCTCATCAGCGCCTCCTCGATCTGCTGCGGGCAGATGAAGTGGATGTGGCTGTCGATGCCGCCGGCGGTGAGGATCAGGCCCTCGCCGGCGATGATCTCGGTGGCGGCGCCGACGGCGATGGTCACGTCCGGCTGGATGTCCGGGTTGCCGGCCTTGCCGATGGCGGCGATGCGCCCGTCCTTGAGGCCCACGTCGGCCTTGACGATGCCCCAGTGGTCGAGGATCAGGGCGTTGGTGATCAGGGTGTCGACCACGTCGGCGGAGCACAGCTGGCCCTGGCCCATGC
This sequence comes from Azotobacter bryophylli, assembly GCF_042643485.1. NCBI lineage: Bacteria > Pseudomonadati > Pseudomonadota > Gammaproteobacteria > Pseudomonadales > Pseudomonadaceae > Azotobacter > Azotobacter bryophylli. Next base: position 51,028 of record NZ_JBHRSJ010000001.1, read on the forward strand.
CGTCGCGGATCACCTTGCCGCCGCCGAACTTCACTTCCTCGCCGTAGGTGGTGAAGTCCCGCTCCACCTCGATCCACAGGTCGGTGTCGGCCAGGCGCACGCGGTCGCCGACGGTGGGGCCGAACATGTCGGCGTAGGCTTGTCGGGAAATCTTCATCGGTATCGTCTCGCGCAGGGTGGATGGCCGAAGCCATCCACCGATCCTGGTCACGGCGGAAAAGCCTGCGGCGTTTTCCACCCTACGAATAGGTTCGGGTCAGAGCTCGCCCATCACCCGGCCGGCGAAGCCGAACACCCGGCGGTGGCCGGCCAGCTCGACCAGCTCGACCTCGCGGCTCTGTCCCGGCTCGAAGCGCACGGCGGTGCCGGCGGGGATGTTCAGGCGCATGCCGCGGGTCTGGGCGCGGTCGAACAGCAGGGCGTCGTTGGTCTCGAAGAAGTGGTAGTGGGAGCCGACCTGGATCGGCCGGTCGCCGCTGTTGGCCACGCTCAGGGTCAGGGTGCGGCGGCCGGCGTTCAGCTCGATCTCGCCGTCCCGGATCTGGTATTCGCCGGGGATCATGGTGTCTTGCGCTCCGGGGTGAGGATCAGTTGCATGTAGGTGAGGTCGAGCCAGCGGCCGAACTTGCAGCCCACCTGGCGCATCTGGCCGACGTGGATGAAGCCGAGCTGCTGGTGCATGTGGACGGAGGCACGGTTCTCGCTCTCGATGGCGCCGACCATGGCGTGCTTGCCGGCCTGGCGGGCGCGCTCGATCAGCCGGCGCATCAGCGCCTGGCCGATGCCGGCGCCGCGCTGGTCGTCACGCACGTAGACCGAGTGCTCCACCGTGTGGCGGAAGCCGTCGTGGGGGCGCCAGGAGCCGTAGGTGGCGTAGCCGAGCACCCGCTCCTGGGCGTCCACCGCCACCAGCACCGGGAAGCCCTGGCTCTGGCGCTCGGCCAGCCAGGCGCGGCGGTTGTCCAGATCCACCGGGGCGTCGTTCCAGATGGCGGTGCCGTGCAGTACGGCATCGTTGTAGATCTGCAGGATGCCCGGGAGATCGGCATCGGCGGCATCGCGGATTTGCATGGCCATTTCTCGTCAATTCAGGGAATCGGTTGATGCACGGTGACCAGCTTGGTTCCGTCGGGAAAGGTGGCTTCGATCTGGATCTCCGGGATCATCTCCGGCACGCCCTCCATCACCTGCTCGCGGCTCAGCAGCGTGGTGCCGTAGTGCATCAGTTCGGCCACCGTGCGGCCGTCGCGGGCGCCCTCGAGCAGGGCGGCGGAAATGTAGGCCACGGCCTCCGGGTGGTTGAGCTTCAGGCCCCGGGCCAGGCGGCGCTCGGCGACCAGGCCGGCGGTGAAAATCAGCAGCTTGTCTTTCTCGCGGGGGGTGAGGTCCATCAGGTACTCCAGATGCGGGGGGGAACGGCGGCGCGCCCGAGCAGGGCGGGGCGCAGCAGACGCCAGAGTTCGATCAGCCAGGCACGGGCGTGCAGCGCCTCCATGGCCAGACAACGGCCGACCAGCAGGCCGGGCAGCTGGGTCAGGTCGCCGCGCACCCGGCCGGGGAGGTCGCGGCAGCGCTCCAGCAGGTCGGCGTCGATCTCGCCGCTGGCGATCAGGGTGGCGAACACCGGCCGGCCGTCCAGGCCGATCGGCGAGTCGAGCAGGCCGTCGCCGCCCTCCACGCGCTGGCGTTCGTGCCAGAGCAGGCGGCCGTCGCGGCGGATGTCCAGGGCGGCGCGGAAGTGGCCGGCGTCGAAGCGCTCGCCGCTGGCCGGGCGGCCGAGGGCGACCATGTCCCAGTAGAACAGCCGGGCGTCGCCGTGCAGCTCGATGCGGGTGGCCAGTTCGGCCCGGGCGGCGGAATAGACGATGGTTTCCTGGGGCAGCCATTCCAGGGTGGCGCCGGACGCGACGCGCAGCTCCAGATTCTGGCTGGCCGGGCCGGCGGCGCGGTACCACTTGGCGGCGCCGGGGCTGGTCAGCTGGGCCCACGCGCCGGCGCCGACCTCCGCGCGGATGTCCAGGCGGTCGCCGCCGGCGATGCCGCCCGGCGGATGCACGAGGATGTGCTGGCAGACCTCTGGGCCTTCGGCATACAGGTGCTTCAGCACCCGCAGGGGGCCGGCATGGCGCCGGCGCACCGGGCGGGTGGCGGCGCCGTCGCGGGCGTAGGCGAGGTCCAGTTCGGCGTGCCAGGTCGGGGCGAAGGCGCTCTGCACCACGGTCATATCGCCACCAGCGCGCGCACGCCTTCGGCTTCCATGTCCGCGCCGCGGCCGCGCTGGACGATCTCGCCGCGGCTCATCACCAGATAGCGGTCGGCCAGCTCGGCGGCGAAGTCGTAGAACTGCTCGACCAGCAGGATGGCCATGTCGCCCCGGGCCGCGAGGCGGCGGATCACTGCGCCGATCTCCTTAATCACCGAGGGCTGGATGCCTTCGGTGGGTTCGTCGAGGATCAGCAGGCGCGGGCGGCTGGCCAGGGCGCGGCCGATGGCCAGTTGCTGCTGCTGGCCGCCGGAGAGGTCGCCGCCGCGGCGCTGCTTCATCTCCTGCAGGACCGGGAAGAGTTCGTAGACGAAGGGCGGTACGGCCTTCGCCTCCCGGGCGGGAAAGCGGGACAGGCCCATCAGCAGGTTCTCCTCCACCGAGAGGCGCGGGAAGATCTCGCGGCCCTGGGGCACGTAGGCGATGCCGGCGCGCACCCGCTGGTGCGGCTTGAGCGCGGTGATCGGCGCACCTTCCCAGCTCACCGCCCCTTGGCGGGCCGGGAGCAGGCCCATCAGGCACCTGAGCAGGGTGGTCTTGCCCACGCCGTTGCGTCCGAGCAGGCAGGTGACCTCGCCGACCCTGGCCTCGAAGGACAGGCCGCGGAGGATGTGGCTGCCGCCGTAGTACTGGTGAAGCTCGCTGACCTGCAGCATCTGTCTGTCCTTGTCGCCTGTGTCCGGTGGATGGCCCGCCTCAACGCCCCAGATAGACCTCGATCACCCGCTCGTCCGCCTGCACCTGGGCCAGCGAGCCTTCGGCCAGCACCCGGCCCTGGTGTAGCACCGTGACCCGGTCGGCGATGGTCTCGACGAAGCCCATGTCGTGTTCGACCACCATCAGCGAGTGCCGGCGGGCCAGGCCGCGGAACAGCTCGGCGGTGAACTCGGTCTCGGCGTCGCTCATGCCCGCCACCGGCTCGTCGAGCAGCAGCAGCTGCGGGTCCTGCATCAGCAGCATACCGATCTCGAGGAACTGCTTCTGACCATGGGACAGCAGCCCGGCCGGTCGGTGGCAGTCGTCCTCCAGGCCGACGGTGATCATCGTTTCCTCGATGCGCTCCCGCTGCTCGCCGGACAGCCGCGCACGCAGGCTGGCCCACACGCCCTTGTCGGCCTTCTGCGCCAGCTCCAGGTTCTCGAACACCGACAGCGCCTCGAACACCGTGGGCTTCTGGAACTTGCGGCCGATCCCGGCCCGGGCGATCTCGCATTCGCTCATCCGCGCAAGGTCCAGCGTCTCGCCGAAGAAGGCGCTGCCCGCGTCCGGGCGGGTCTTGCCGGTGATCACGTCCATCAGGGTGGTCTTGCCGGCGCCGTTGGGGCCGATGATACAGCGCAGCTCACCGACGCCAAGGTACAGGCTGAGGTCGGTCAGCGCGCGGAAGCCGTCGAAGCTGACGTGGATGCCCTCCAGGCTGAGGAGGGTGCCGTGGCGCACGTCCAGGCCGGGGGCGGCGGTGCGGCCGAGGCCGATGGCGTTGCGGCTGCCGGCCGGCAGGGGTTCGCGGGCCGTATGGGCGTTCATGCTTCACCTCGCCGTTGCAGCAGACCGATCACGCCCTTGGGCAGGTAGAGGGTGACGAGGATGAACAGGGCGCCGAGGCAGAACAGCCAGTACTCGGGAAAGGCCACGGTGAAGACGCTCTTCATGCCGTTGACCAGGCCGGCGCCGAGCAGCGGGCCGAGCAGGGTGCCGCGGCCGCCGAGGGCGACCCAGACGGCGGCCTCGATGGACTGGGTCGGCGCCATCTCGCTGGGGTTGATGATGCCCACCTGGGGCACATAGAGCGCGCCGGCCAGGCCGCAGAGCACCGCCGACAGCACCCAGACGAACAGCTTGTAGCCGCGCGGGTCGTAGCCGCAGAACATCAGGCGGTTCTCGGCGTCGCGCAGGGCGGCCAGCACCCGGCCGAACTTGCTCTGCGCCAGCCGCCAGCCGAGCCACAGGCTGCCGGCCAAAAGCAGCAGCGTGGCGAGAAAGAGCAGGGCGCGGGTGGCCGGGGCTGTGATGTCCTGGCCCAGGATGCGCGTGAAGCCGGTGAAGCCGTTGTTGCCGCCGAAGCCGGTCTCGTTGCGGAAGAACAGCAGCATGCCGGCGTAGGTCAGGGCCTGGGTCATGATCGAGAAGTACACGCCCCTGATCCGCGAGCGGAAGGCGAACCAGCCGAACGCCAGAGCCAGCAGGCCCGGCGCCAGCACCACCAGGCACAGGGCCCAGAGGAAGTGGTCGCTGCCATACCAGTACCAGGGCAGCTCGTTCCAGGCGAGGAAGCCCATGAACGCCGGCAGGCCGTCGCTCGCGCTCTGGCGCATCAGGTACATGCCCATGGCGTAGCCGCCGAGGGCGAAGAACAGGCCGTGGCCGAGGGACAGCAGCCCCGCATAGCCCCAGACCAGGTCCAGGGCCAGTGCGACTACGGCGTAGCAGAGGATCTTGCCGACCAGGGTCAGGCCGTAGGCCGAGACGTGCAGGGCGTGGTCCGCCGGCAGCAGGTGCAGCAGCGGCAGGGCGGCGAGCGCCGCGAGCAGCGCACCGAGGGCGACGGCGGCAGGTTTCGGGCCGGCCTTCTGGGCGAGCCGGATGGCGAGCGGCTGGTTCAATCGATGACCCTCCCCTTGAGGGCGAACAGGCCCTGCGGACGTTTCTGGATGAACAGGATGATCAGCCCCAGGATCAGGATCTTGCCCAGCACGGCGCCGATCGCCGGCTCCAGGACCTTGTTGGCGATCCCCAGGCCGAAGGCGGCGAAGACGCTGCCGGCCAACTGGCCGACCCCGCCCAGCACCACCACCAGGAAGGAGTCGATGATGTAGCTCTGGCCGAGGTCCGGGCCGACGTTGCCGATCTGCGAGAGGGCCACGCCGCCGAGCCCGGCGATGCCCGAGCCGAGGCCGAAGGCGAGCATGTCCACCCGGCCGGTGGGCACGCCGCAGCAGGCGGCCATGCTCCGGTTCTGGGTCACCGCGCGCACGTTCAGGCCGAGCCGGGTGCGGTTCAGCAGAAGCCAGACGAGCAGCACCACGAACAGGGCGAAGCCGACGATCGCCAGGCGGTTGTAGGGCAGCACCAGGTTGGGCAGCACCTGCAGACCGCCGGAGAGCCAGGCCGGGTTGGCCACCTCGACGTTCTGCGCGCCGAACAGCAGGCGTACCAGCTGGATCAGGATCAGGCTGATGCCCCAGGTGGCCAGCAGGGTCTCCAGCGGGCGGCCGTAGAGATGGCGGATCACCGTGCGTTCGAGGGCCATGCCGACCGCCGCGGTGACCAGGAAGGCCACCGGCAGGGCGGCCAGCGGGTAGAAGGCCAGGGCGTCCGGCGCCAGCTTGCGGAACAGCAGTTGCACGCCGTAGGTGCAGTAGGCGCCGAGCATCAGCATCTCGCCGTGGGCCATGTTGATCACCCCGAGCAGGCCGAAGGTGATGGCCAGCCCCAGGGCGGCGAGCAGCAGAATCGAGCCCAGGGACAAGCCGCCGAAGGCCTGGCCGAGCAGTTCGCCCATCTTCAGCCGGCGTTCGACCTGGGCCAGGCCGGTGGCGGCGGCGGTGCGCACTGCGGCGTCCGGCTCCGCGGCGGGGGCGAGCAGGGCGGCCAGGCGCGCCTTGGCCTCCGGCGCGCCGCTGTCGCCCAGCCGGCGCACGGCGGCCAGCCGTAGCGCCGGGTCGGGGGCGGTCAGTTGCAGGTTGGCCTGGGCCTGCTGCAGGGCTTCGCGCACCGCTTCGTCGCGCTCCTCGGCCAGGCACCGTTCCAGCAGCGGCCCCTGTTCCGGCTGGACGCCGCGCTGCAGCTGCTGGGCGGCGGCCAGGCGCACGGCCGGGTCCGCGGCGAGCAGCCGGTGGCTGGCCAGGGCGCCATTGAGCAGGCCGCGCAGACGGTTGTTCAGGCGCAGCGGGCGCGCTGGGCCGACGGGGGCGGCGGCGTTCTCCAGGCCGCGCCAGGCGTCGCCCTCGGCGAGGAAGGGCCGGCCGTCACCGTCGACCGCGACGCGGCCCTGCTGCAGGGCTTCGAGCAGCGCCAGGCGCGCAGGGTCCGGGGCGGCGGCCCAGGCCTGCAGCAGGCGGGCCTGTCCGGCCGGGTCGGCCGCGGCGTAGTCGCCCGCGTCCCCGGCGCGGGCTGCCAGGGGCAGGGCCAGCAGGGCGAGCAGGCAGAGTTGGCGGAGGGCGGTTCTCATCGTTCGGATTCCCGGAAGGTGCCGGTTTCCTCTCCCGGCGGAGGAGGCGGCGGTCGTCGGGCGGAGCTGGATTCGTCCACCGCGGCGACCCGGTTCGGCGTCGTCAGTGGCTCTTGACCGCGTACTCCGGCTTGCCCTGGTTGCCGGGGAGGTACGGGCTCCACGGCTGGGCGCGGATCGGCGTCTGGCTTTCCCAGACCACCGAGAACTGGCCGTCCTCCTGGATCTCGCCGATCATCACCGGCTTGTGCAGGTGGTGGTTGGTCTTGTCCATAGTCAGGGTGTAGCCGCTGGGGGCGTCGAAGGACTGCCCGGCCATGGCCTCGCGGACCTTGTCTACATCGGTGCTGCCGGCCTTCTCGACCGCCTGCGCCCACAGGTGGATGCCGACGTAGGTGGCCTCCATCGGGTCGTTGGTCACCGCCCGGTCGGCGTTCGGCAGGCCCTTGGCCTTGGCGTAGGCCCGCCACCTGGCGACGAACTGCTGGTTGACCGGGTTCAGCACCGACTGGAAGTAGTTCCAGGCCGCCAGGTGGCCGACCAGCGGTTTGGTGTCGATGCCGCGCAGCTCCTCCTCGCCCACCGAGAAGGCCACCACCGGCACCTCGGTGGCGTTCAGGCCCTGGTTGGCCAGCTCCTTGTAGAAGGGCACGTTGGAGTCGCCGTTGATGGTGGAGATCACCGCGGTCTTGCCGCCGGCGGCGAACTTCTTGATGTCGGCCACGATGGTCTGGTAGTCGCTGTGGCCGAAGGGCGTGTAGACCTCCTCGATGGCGGATTCCGGCACGCCCTTGGCGATCAGGAAGGCCCGCAGGATCTTGTTGGTGGTGCGCGGGTAGACGTAGTCGGTGCCGAGCAGGAAGAAGCGCCGGGCGCCGCCTCCGTTCTCGCTCATCAGGTACTCGACGGCCGGGATGGCCTGCTGGTTGGGCGCCGCGCCGGTATAGAAGACGTTCGGCGACAGCTCCTCGCCCTCGTACTGCACCGGGTAGAACAGCAGGCCGTCGAGCTCCTCGAACACCGGCAGCACCGATTTGCGCGAGACGCTGGTCCAGCAGCCGAAGACCGCCGCGACCTTGTCCTGGGTCAGCAGCTGGCGAGCCTTCTCGGCGAACAGCGGCCAGTTGGAGGCGGGGTCGACCACCACCGGCTCCAACTGTCTACCGTTGACCCCGCCCTTGGCGTTGATCTCGTCGATGGTCATCAGCGCCATGTCCTTCAGCGAGGTCTCGGAGATGGCCATGGTCCCGGACAGCGAATGGAGGATGCCGACCTTGATGGTGTCCGCCGCCTGCAGGCCGAAGGGGAACAGGCCGCCGAGCAGCAGGGCGCTGGCGGCGAGGGTGGACTTCAGAAGAGGGCGGCGTCTCATGGCATGGGCTCCTTGACGGTGCGTTTTTGCTCCGGAGCATCGCAGCTTCTGTGCCAAGTGCTCTGGAGCGCCGGATTTCCGGGGGCTGGGCGAAAGGTGGCGAAAAGCCTCATGACGGAGCCCGCACCGCAGCGGTGCGGCCGGCAGGGGGCCAGGCGGGGGTGCATGCGCCCTTTCGGGGCAAAAGTTGTCCGCTCGGTCAGGCTCTTGCGGGGGCGGCGGGGCGCCCCTAGGATGGGCGCCCCTCCCGTCCGACGAATCCCTGCCGATGGCCCGTCCGCCCCGTCCCGTCTCCCGTCGTCCCGCCGGCCCGGCTCCGGCCCGCCGCGTGCCCAAGGCGCCGCCCGCGCAGCCGCGGCTGATCCTGTTCAACAAGCCCTTCGACGTGCTCACCCAGTTCAGCGACGGGGAGGGCCGGGCGACCCTCAAGGACTTCGTGCCGATTCCCGGCGTCTACCCGGCCGGGCGCCTCGACCGGGACAGCGAGGGCCTGCTGCTGCTGACCAACGACGGTCGCCTGCAGGCGCGCATCGCCGATCCGAAGCACAAGCTGGCCAAGACCTATTGGGTGCAGGTGGAGGGCGAGCCGGACGAGGAGCAGCTCGAACGTCTGCGTCGGGGCGTGGAGCTCAACGACGGCCCGACCCTGCCGGCCGAGGCCCGTCTGCTGGCGGAGCCCGGCCTGTGGCCGCGCGATCCGCCGGTGCGCTTTCGCAAGACGGTGCCGACGGCCTGGCTGGAGCTGATCATCCGCGAGGGGCGCAACCGCCAGGTGCGGCGCATGACCGCCGCGGTCGGCCTGCCCACGCTGCGGCTGGTGCGGGTGCGGATCGGTCCCTGGAGCTTGGACGGGCTGGCGCCGGGGCAGTGGCGGGAGGTGCCGGCGCAGCTGTGAGGCGCCGGCGGGAGCGGTCCAACTACGACTAGTTAGTAGTAGGACTTGATCAGGTTGATGCCCTTGGTCAGAACTTCGCGCCAGGCCACCCCGGTCTGCTCGTCCCAGGCCCTGTCGTGGATGCGGATGGTGCGCAGCAGGGAGTCGAGCCAGAGCTCGTAGAGCTCCGGACGGATGTCCAGGGCGTCCCGCGCATGGCTGCAGCCGAGGGCGCGCAGCTTGGTGTCGGGCATGCCGCGGGCGTAGAGCACCAGATTGAGGATTCCCTGTCGGAGCAGCTGCTTCTGCGCCGTCATGTCGGTATTGGCGAACTTCTCGCGAATCTGGGGCGAGGAGGCGAGGAAGTTCTGGTAGAAATCATCGAAAAAATCGGAACTTGCGCAACATCTTCCATAACTTTGCATGACGCGGTCGGCTGCGTTCATGTTCTCTCCCGGGCAGATGGACTGGCTCGCCGGACGCCCCGGCGGGCGTACGGCAACGAAATTGAAAGATTCCTAGGGTATTACTTGCAGCCCTTCCAGGCTGCCGATGACCAGCGTCTTGATGACGAAGCCGAGCACGCCCAGGCCGAGGGCGAGGAACAGAACCATGGTGCCGAAGCGTCCGGCATGGGATTTCTTCGCGAGGTCCCAGACGATGAACGCCATGAACAGCACCAGGCCGGTAATCAGGCCGGTCATCATCCATTCTTCGAATACTTCCGGATCCATCTCATCTCCTGTGGTTGCAGCGGGTTGGAAACGAGCTCGGCCGGCGCATCGGCCGGTCGCGGGGCGGCACGGGCACGGCATGGCCGTTTCCCGGGGCGGTCGCGGAGCTCGGATTCGATCAGCGGCGGCCTTCAACGGCAGCCGATGACTGCCATGACAGCCGTGGGGAGTTGTTTGTTATCGGGCGCGGGGCGCATCGGAGGAACCACGTGAGGGCACAGCAAGGCGGCGGGCATTATACGTGATGCGCACCATTTGTGAGCCGCCAAAGGGTGAGCTCCGTCTCAGCTGCGCAGATGCTCCAGGGGCAGCTCGGTGCTCGACTGCACCTGGCGCAGGACGAAGCTCGAACGCACGCTGGAGACCCCTTCGATGCGGGTCAGGGTGCCGAGCAGGAACTGCTGGTAATGGTCCATGTCAGGGACCACCACCTTGAGCTGGTAGTCGGCGTCCATCCCGGTGATCAGGCTGCATTCCAACACCTCGGGGCAGCGGCCGATGACTTCCTGGAAGTGCTCGAAGCGCTCCGGGGTGTGGCGGTCCATGCCGATCAGGACATAGGCGGTGAGGGTCAGGCCGAGCTTCTTGCGGTCCAGCAGGGCGACCTGGCGGAGGATGTAGCCGTCGTCCTCCAGCTGCTTGACCCGCCGCGAGCAGGGCGAGGGCGAGAGGCCGATGCGTTCGGCCAGTTCCTGGTTGGACAGACGTGCGTCGTGCTGCAGTTCGGCAAGGATCCGCAGATCGTAACGATCGAGCTTGTTCATGCGTGGGACTTCCCTGAAAAATTGCGCGATATCATGCGTTTCCGGCAGGAAATTGTGCAAGAGCGGCCTGCACGAGAGTGTTTCGCAATCTTTCTCCGCCGCCTCCGGCGTATTCTTTTCTCCAATTCACCGCCCGGCACCATCCGACCGGCACGCCCGACCAGGCCGCCGGCGCCGCCGATCCCACCCGATCGCGTCGGCACCCGGGTACGCAGCGCCCAACCAGGCATGCGGCGAGACGGCGACACGATCGCCGCCAGGGGACCAGAAAAAAAGGGAGGCACATGCCTCCCTTTTCTCATTCGGCCCGCGCCTTCAGGACCTCCAGCGGGTCGGTGTGCACCAGCACCTCGGCCCGTGGGTATTCCTTGCGGATCGCCGCTTCCACCGCTTCCGCATGGTCGTGCGCCTCGATCAGCGACATCCCGCCCGGCAGGCTCACGTGCAGCTGGATGAACCAGTGGGTGCCGGAAACCCGGGTGCGCAGGTCGTGCACATCCAGTACCTGCGGCACGGTCAGGGCCAGCTCCTCAATGCGCTGGCGCAGGTCCTCCGACAGCTCCTCGTCCATCAGCACCGACACCGACTCGCGGCCGATCTGCAGGGCGCTCCAGAGGATGTAGCCGGAGATGGCGATGCCGAACAGCGCATCCAGCCGGCCGAAACCGAAGTTGGCCACCACCAGGGCGATCAGGATGCTGCTGTTGAGCAGAATGTCCGAGCGGTAGTGCAACGAGTCGGCGCGGATCGCCGTGGAGCCGGTCACCCGCACCACATGGCGCTGGAACAGCAGCAGCAGGCCGGTCGCCACCAGCGAGCCGAGGATCACCGCGATGCCCAGTGCCTGTGCGCCCAGCGGCTGGGGGTGGAGCAGGCGGTCGACGCCTTGCACGCCGACGAGGATGGCGCTGACGCTGATGAACACGGCCTGGCCCAGTCCGGCCAGGGCCTCGGCCTTGCCGTGGCCGTAGCGGTGGTCCTCGTCCGCCGGCCGCAGCGAATAGTGCACGGCCAGCAGGTTGATCAGGGAGGCGGCGCCGTCCAGCAGGGAGTCGGTCAGGCCGGCGAGCAGGCTGACCGAGCCGCTGAGCCACCAGGCGACGGCTTTCGACAGGGCCAGGCTGAGGGCCACCACCAGCGCGGCGGCGGTGGCCAGGCGCATCAGGCGGGCATGATCGGGGCGAGTGGGCATGGGTTCGGATCGTCTAGGAAGCTGAATGCGCCATCATAACAGCGAAGCGGGGCGGTTTCGCCGGGCGCCGCGCTTTCCGCACGGGCGCCCGGCCGGCGATCAGGCCGCCGGCGGCAGGCCGTAGGCGGCGAGCTGCTGCGGGCTGCCGTTGTGGCGGATCAGGCGCGGGTCGTCCAGCGGCAGGCTGTGCCCGGTCCGCTCCTCGATCAGCGCCTTGAGCCGTTGCAGGTCCAGGTTGCCGTCGGCGTCGATGCTCTGCTGCAGGGTCTCCGGCGCCACCGTGTAGCGGCCGTGCGGCAGGTAGATGGCGCCGCTGGCGAAGTCGACGCCGAAGGCGATCAGCCCGGGAATGACTAGAAAGAGAATGCCGATCGCGTCCAGGCCGGCCACCACCGGGTCGATCTTGCCCTCGATCTGTCCTCGGCGGTCGGGGTAGATGATGGTGCCGCAGGCGCTCAGCTGGCTGACTAGGGCGACCGCCAGCAGGCCGGCTTGAATACGGAAACGGATACGCATGCTTCCCTCCTCTGGGATCGAAACCGGCGAACTATACCAAGGCCTTCGCTGCCGTGCCGCGGCGGCGTCTGCCGCGCCTTATAATCGCCGGCCTGCCGTGGAGTGCCCGATGAATCCGCTACCCATAGACGCCGTCCTGCCCGCCCTGCGAGAGGCCCTGTCCCTGCACCACGAAGCCGTGCTCGAGGCTCCGCCCGGCGCCGGCAAGACCACCCGCGTGCCACTGGCCCTGCTCGACGAGCCCTGGCTGGCCGGGCAGCGCATCCTGATGCTCGAGCCGCGCCGGCTGGCCGCGCGGGCTGCCGCCGAGCGCCTGGCCGCCGAGCTGGGCGAGGCGGTCGGCGAGACGGTCGGCTACCGCATCCGCCTGGACAGCCGGGTCGGCCCGCGCACCCGTATCGAGGTGGTCACCGAGGGCATCCTCACCCGCCGCCTGCAGGACGACCCGGCGCTGGAGGGCGTCGGCCTGGTGATCTTCGACGAGTTCCACGAGCGCAGCCTGGACGCCGACCTGGCCCTGGCGCTGACCTTGAACGGCCGCGCCCTGCTGCGCGACACGCCGCTCAAGGTGCTGCCGATGTCCGCCACCCTGGAGGGCGAGCGGCTGGCCGCGCTGCTGGACGATGCGCCGGTGGTGCGCAGCGAGGGGCGCATGTTCCCGGTGGAGATCCGTTGGGGGCGGCCCTATCAGCCCGGCGAGCGAATCGAGCCGCGGGTGCTCGCCACGGTGCTGCAGGCGCTCGATGAGGAGTCCGGCAGCCTGCTGGTGTTCCTCCCCGGCCAGGCGGAGATCCGCCGCCTGCACGAGCAGCTGTCCGAGGCGCTGGCCGGACGCGCCGACGTCCTGCTCTGCCCGCTGCACGGCGAACTGGAGCTGGCTGCCCAGCGCGCCGCCATCGAGCCGGCCCCGGCCGGTATGCGCAAGGTGGTGCTGGCCACCAACATCGCCGAGACCAGCCTGACCATCGACGGCGTGCGGGTGGTGATCGACGCGGGACTGGCGCGGGTGCCGCGCTTCGATCCCGGCAGCGGCATGACCCGCCTGGACACCCAGCGCATCTCCCGCGCCTCGGCGACCCAGCGCGCCGGCCGCGCCGGGCGCCTGGAGCCGGGCGTCTGCTACCGGTTGTGGTCGCAGGCCCAGCACGAGCAGCTGGCCGCCCACGACAGCCCGGAGATCCTCGCGGCCGATCTCGCCGGGCTGGCCCTGCAGCTGGCGCGTTGGGGCGTCACGCCGGCCGAACTCGCCTGGCTCGATGCGCCGCCGGCGGCCGCCTACGCCCAGGCCCGCGACCTGCTGGCCCGGCTCGGTGCGCTCAATGCCAACGGCAGCCTCAGCGCCCATGGACAGGCCATGGCCGGGCTGCCGGCGCATCCGCGCATCGCCCATCTGCTGCTGCGTGGCCAGACGTTGGGCCTCGGCGCGCTGGCCTGCGACGTCGCCGCGCTGCTCGGCGAGCGCGACATCCTGCGCGGACCTGACGCCGGCGCCGACCTGCACAGCCGGCTGGTCCTGCTGAGCGGCGCGGAAAGGGCCGGGCGCGGCGCCCAGCGGAGTGCCGCCCAAGGCGGCGTGCAGCGCGCCCGGCAGCTGGCCCGGCAGTACCGCGGCCTGCTGCCGAAGGCGGCGCAGGAGCGCGTTGGCGATCCGGACGATCCGCGCTGGCTCGGCGCGCTGCTGGCCTTCGCCTATCCGGATCGGGTCGCCCGCCAGCGCCGCCCCGGCGGCGGCGAGTACCGCCTGGCCAACGGCCGCGCCGCGCTGTTCGCCGAGCCCGATGCGCTGATTAAGCACGAATGGCTGGTGATCGCCGACCTGGGCAGCCGCCAGGGCCAGCGCGAGGAGCGCATCTACCTGGCCGTCGAGCTCGATCCGGTGCTGTTCGACGGGGTGCTGGCCGAGCAGGTGACGGTGCGCGACGAACTGGAGTGGGACGAGCGCGAGGGCGCGCTGCGCGCCGAGCGCCAGCGGCGGGTCGGCGAGCTGGTGCTGGAGCGCCAGGCGCTGCCGGGGCTGGACGAGGCGGCGCGCGGTCGGGCGCTGGTCGCCCTGGTGCGGCGCAAGGGCCTGGAGCTGCTGCCCTGGACGCCCGAGCTGCGCCAGTGGCAGGCGCGGGTGGCGCTGCTGCGTCGTCTGGATCTGGCGGAAAAGGACGCCAGCGACTGGCCGGACGTCTCCGACGCGGCCCTGCTGGCGGGCCTGGAGGACTGGCTGGCGCCGTACCTCGGGCGGGTTTCGCGGCTCAGCCATTTCGCCGCGCTGGATCTGCCCGGCATCCTCGCCGCGCTGCTGCCCTGGCCGCTGCCGCCGCGCCTGGACGAACTGGCGCCGGTCGCCGTCGCCGTGCCCTCCGGTTCGCGCATCCGCCTGGACTACGCCGAGGAGCCGCCGGTGCTCGCCGTGCGCCTGCAGGAGCTGTTCGGACTGGCCGAGACGCCGCGCATCGCCGGCGGCCGGCTGGGGGTCAAGCTGCACCTGCTGTCGCCGGCGCGCCGGCCGGTGCAGGTGACCCAGGACCTGGCGAGCTTCTGGGCCAACACCTACGCCGAGGTGAAGAAGGACCTCAAGGGCCGCTATCCCAAGCACTACTGGCCGGACGACCCGCTGGTCGCCGAGCCCACCGCCCGGGCCAAGCCGCGCAAGTAGGCCCCGGCTACTGCGGCTCCGGCGCGGCTTCGCGCAGCATGAACAGGCGGAACACGGTCACCGTGCCGAACAGCTGCAGGAAGCTGCTGGCGGCATCCAGCAGCAGGTTCGCGAGCAGCTCCGGGTGCTCGCCGAGCCGTTCGTGCAGCCAGCCGTCGAGCAGCCAGAACGGCAGCGTCACCACCAGCACGCAGAGCAGGATCGGCAGGAAATGCCCGCGGCTCAGGCGGAAGCTCTCCTTGACCGCCTCCAGCGGAGCCTGCCCGCGCAGCACCAGCAGGTAGTCGGCGAAGGCCAGCTTGACCATCACCCAGATCCCCGGCAGCAGCATCAGCGAGGCGCCGAGCATCACCAGCAGGGTGCTCAGCCCGGTCAGCAGCGCCAGCCGCGGCCACAGGCGCAGGGACTGGGCCAGCAGGTCGCCGTCGCGTGTCGGCAAACCGCGGCTGCGGGCGTCGAGATAGAGGATCAGCGCGCCGTTGTAGAGCGGGTAGAACAGCAGGCCGAGCAGGACCTCCTGCAACGGCTCGCTCGAGGTGCCGCGCCAGCGTTCGAAGCCGAGCATGGCCAGGCTTTCCAGGCAGATCAGCGGCAGGCAGAGCCGGGCGATGGCGCCGAGATGGCGGATGTAGAAGTTCCAGGCGTCGCGCAGGATGGAGAGTGGATTCATCGGCAGGTTTCGGGCGGGCTGGGGGCGTCACTGTAGCCCATCGGCCGGCTCGTGGGCGAGCGGCGGCGGCCGCAGCTGGTCGAGCCCGGCCTCGCGCAACACCGCCTGCTCGATCCGCTTCAGATCGCCGTTGCGCTGCATGCGCTGCAGCACCTGCTCCAGCGGCTGCACCAGATCGGCGTGACGCCGGTTGAGCAGGTGATGCATCTGGTAACGCTCCAGTGCCGGCCCCACCGGACGGATGTTCCGCAGGTCGTCGCGCCGGCGCAGCACCAGCATCGCCGAGTAGTACTCCTCCACATGGACGTCGACGCGCCCGGCGGCCAACTTCACCAGGCCGTTCTCCACGCCGTTGGAGGCGGAGTTCCGCGGGTTGCCCTTCAGCCGCAGCGCCGGGCCGACCTTGCCGTGCTCGTAGCCCACCTTGTAGGGCGCCAGGCTCTCCCAGTCGCGCACCTCGAGGGGCCGGGTGGCGAAGGCCACCACATCGGCGTGCCACAGCGGCGGATCGATGCGGATCAGCTCGCCGGCCAGGTCGCCGGTCTGATCGGCGGTCTGCCGCGAGCGGCACAGTTCGCCATCGATGTGGCCCTCGCGGGCTTCCAGCAGGGAGCGGGCGGACGGGCTGAGGTGCACCTGGATGCGGATTCCCAGTTGGCCATAGGCTTCGCGCAGCACCCGTTCGCAGATGCGCACCAGGGGCGTGGAGGTATCCTGGAAGGAACCGAAGGTCAGCAGGCCGTCCGTGCGGGCCGGCTGGGCGGCGGCGGGCAGCGCGCACAGGAGACAGAGCCAGAAGGCCCCGAGGCGGGAGGCCAGGCACGGGTGGCGGCGAAGAGGAGCGTGGACTGCGGACATGGTCGCTCTGCCTGGGATATCCGGAAAGTGTAGCGGGGCCGGGGAGAGGGCGCCGGCCCGCAGCTTTCCCGGCAAGGGGCGAGGCTTCCGGGTACACTGGCGCCCCGTTTTTTCCTGCCGGTTGCCGCCATGACCTTCGCCTCCCTGGGCCTGATCGAACCGCTGTTGCGGACCCTGGAAACCCTCGACTACCGCACCCCGACGCCGGTGCAGAGCCAGGCGATTCCCGCCGTGCTCAAGGGCCGCGACCTGATGGCGGCGGCGCAGACCGGCACCGGCAAGACCGCCGGCTTCGCCCTGCCGCTGTTGCAGCGTCTGACCCTGGAAGGCCCCAAGGTGGCGGGCAACTCGGTGCGCGCCCTGGTGCTGGTGCCGACCCGCGAACTGGCCGAGCAGGTGCACGAGAGCTTCCGCACCTACGGCAGGGATCTGCCGCTGCGCACCTACGCGGTGTACGGCGGGGTGAGCATCAACCCGCAGATGATGGCCCTGCGCAAGGGCATCGACGTGCTGGTGGCCACCCCCGGGCGGCTGCTCGACCTGTACCGGCAGAACGCGGTGCGTTTCGAGCAGCTGCAGGCGCTGGTGCTGGACGAGGCCGACCGCATGCTCGACCTGGGGTTCGCCCGTGAGCTGGACGAGCTGTTCTGCGCCCTGCCGAAGAAGCGCCAGACCCTGCTGTTCTCCGCCACCTTCTCCGACGCCATCCGCCAGATGGCCGGGGAGCTGCTGCGTGATCCGCTATCGGTCGAGGTCAGCCCGCGCAACGCTGCGGCGAAGACGGTGAAGCAGTGGCTGATCCCGGTGGACAAGAAGCGCAAGGCCGAGCTGTTTCTGCACCTGCTGGCGGAGCGGCGCTGGGGGCAGCTGCTGGTGTTCGCCAAGACCCGCAAGGGCGTCGACCAACTGGTCGACGAGCTGCAGGCCCAGGGCGTCGCCGCCGACTCGATCCACGGCGACAAGCCCCAGCCGGCGCGTTTGCGCGCCCTGGAGCGGTTCAAGGCCGGCGAGGTGATGATCCTGGTGGCCACCGACGTGGCGGCGCGCGGGCTGGACATCCAGGACCTGCCGCTGGTGGTCAACCTGGATCTGCCGATCGTCGCCGAGGACTACGTGCACCGCATCGGCCGTACCGGCCGGGCCGGGGCCAGCGGCGAAGCGGTCTCGCTGGTCTGCGCCGACGAGGTCGAGCAGCTGGCGGCCATCGAGACGCTGACCGGCCAGCTGTTGCCGCGCCGCGAGGAGCCGGGCTTCAGCCCCGATCACCGGGTGCCGCAGACCGCCCTCGGCGGCGCCGTGCTGAAGAAGCCGAAGAAGCCCAAGCAGAAGGCCGTCCCCGGCGCGTCTAGCAAGGGCAAGATCCATCTGGGCAACTGGTTCGATGCCAGCGAGAAGCCGGCCGCCAAGGCGGTGCGCAAGGTGCCGAGCCTGTCGGCGCCGCGCCCGGCGAAGAAGAAAAAGCCCTGAGCGCCCTTGGCAGGTAGTTTTTCAACGGCCTGCTAGCGGCCCAGCCAGCGCAGCATCCCCTGCGCCGCGGCGCGGCCGCTGGCGAAGCAGGCGGTGAGCAGGTAGCCGCCGGTGGGCGCCTCCCAGTCGAGCATCTCGCCGGCGCAGAACACTCCGGGCAGGCCGCGCAGCATCAGGTTGTCGTCCAGCGCCGCGAAGGTCACGCCGCCGGCGCTGCTGATCGCCTCGTCCAGCGGCCGCGGGCGGACCAGCGCCAACGGTAGCGCCTTGATCCGCGCCGCCAGGCGCTGCGGCTCGGCGAAGTCTTCCCGGGACGTCAGCTCGCGCAGCAGGGCGGCCTTGGCGCCGTCGATGCCCAACTGGCCGCTCAGGTGCTTGGCCATGGAGCGCGAGCCGCGCGGCTTGGCCAGGGCCTTTTCGATCTTCTCCGGCGCATGCTGCGGCAGCAGGTCGATGAACAGGGTGGCCGCGCCTTCGGCATCGATCCGCTCGCGAATCGTTGCGGACAACGCATAGACCAGGCTGCCCTCGACGCCGCCGGCGGTCAGCACGAACTCGCCGACCCGGGGCGGCAGCCCTTCCAGAGCCAGGGCCACGTTCTTCAGCGGCGCGCCGGCGAACTTCTCGCGCAGGTGTTCGCTCCAGCCGGCCACGTCGAAGCCGCAGTTGGCCGGCTGCAGCGGGGCGACGCTCACGCCGCGCGCGGCCAGCAACGGCACCCAGGCGCCGTCCGAGCCCAGCTTCGCCCAGCTGCCGCCGCCCAGGGCGAGCAGCGTGGCGTCGGCTGGCACGCTGCGCTCGCCCTCCGGCGTATCCAGCCGCAATTCGCCGACTGGGCTCCAGCCCAGCCAACGGTGGCGGGTGTGGATGGCCACGCCGGCTTCGCGCAGGCGCTTGAGCCAGGCGCGCAGCAGAGGCGCGGCTTTCATGTCGGTGGGGAAGACCCGGCCGGAGGTGCCGACGAAGGTGTCGATGCCCAGGTCGTGAATCCACTGGCGCAGCTCGTCGGCGCCGAAGCCCTCCAGCAGCCGCCCGATCTCACCGCGTCTGGCGCCGTAGCGGGAGAGGAAGGGCTCGCGCGGCTCGGAGTGGGTGATGTTCATCCCGCCGACCCCGGCCAGCAGGAACTTGCGGCCCACCGACGGCATGCGCTCGTACAGGTCGACGCGCAGCCCGGCCCGGCTCAGCACCTCGGCGGCCATCAGACCGGCGGGGCCGCCGCCGACGATGGCGACCGAAGGGGAAGAGGGGGCGGCAGACATGGCGGCTCCGGGCAGGCAAGAGGGAGGGGCGCGCATTCTACCCTGTCGGGACGGCCGAGTTAGCCCTGCAGCTCCTGCCAGAGCCGGGCTGCGCTGTGGTGGAGGATGCCGTGGCGGCGGGCCAGCGCGGCCCGGTCCCTGTCGTAGCCGCCGCCGATCAGGCCGACCACCGGGATGTCCCGTTCCAGGCAGTGGCGCAACACGGCCTGGTCGCGGGCGGCGAGGCCGGCGTCGGTCAGCGCCAGGTAGCCGAGGGCGTCGTCCCGGTGCACGTCGACGCCGGCGTCGTAGAGCACGATGTCCGGCTGATAGAGTGGCAACAGGTAGTTCAGGGTGTCGTCGACCACCTTCAGGTAGTCGGCGTCGCCCGTGCCGCGGGGCAGGCCGATGTCCCAGTCGCTTTTGGCCTTGTGCGCCGGGAAGTTCTGCTCGCAGTGCAGGGACACGGTGACCGCGTCCGCCACCTCTTCGAGGATGCGCGCGGTGCCGTCGCCCTGGTGCACGTCGCAGTCGAAGATCAGCACCCGCCCGACGCGGCCGCTTTCCAGCAGGTAGCGGGCGATCACCGCCAGGTCGTTGAAGATGCAGAAGCCCGAGGCATGATCGTAGTGAGCGTGGTGGGTGCCGCCGGCCAGGTGGCAGGCCAGGCCGTGCGAGAGGGCCAGCTCAGCGGCCAGCAGCGAGCCGCCCACCGCCAGCAGGGTGCGCCGGGCCAGGGCCGGCGACCAGGGCAGGCCGAGGCGGCGCAGCTCTTCGCGGCTCATGTCGCCGCTGCAGTAGCGCTCGATGTAACCGCGCTCGTGCGCCAGGGCGAGGATATCCGCCGGGCAGGGCTGCGGGCGGTGCAGGAGCTCGTCGCGGGTCAGGCCGACGTCGACCAGGTGGTCGCGCAGCAGACGGAACTTCTCCATGGGGAAGCGGTGGCCGGGCGGCAGCGGCGGGCTATAGTCGTCGTGGTAGACCAGCGGCAGGGGCATGGCGGGACTCGCGAGGCGGGGGCCGGAGTATGGCGGCCGGCCGCGACCGGACTCAAGCCGACTCGATGCGGATGTCGCTGACCCCGAGTTCGTCCGTGCGGCTCGCCAGGCTCGGCCGGGTGGGCGTCTCCCAGGGCGCGTCCTCGGCGATCTGCAGCTCGGGGATGTGCTTGAGCAGGACCCGCAGGCGCGCCTGGTCCAGGGTCGGCGGCTCGAAGCCTTCCATGTTCAGGGCGTCGGCTCTGCCGTTGATGCAGTAGCGGATGGTGTAATGCTTGAGAGTAGTCATAGGGTACTCCGGTCGGTACGTGTAACATTCGACCCTCTGTGCCATTTCCCTGTGCGGCGACTCATCGATTTTCCGGGCCTGGCGGGTCCATTGCCGTACAAGGGGCGCGTGCCCGCCGACCTAGCCATTGTAAAGAAAGGATTGCAGATTCACGCTGATGAAGACGCCAAAACGCATTGAGCCCCTGATCGAGGAAGGTCTGGTCGATGAAGTGCTGCGCCCGCTGATGAGCGGCAAGGAGGCGGCCGTGTACGTGGTGCGCTGCGGCGACGAGCTGCGCTGCGCCAAGGTCTACAAGGAGGCGAGCAAGCGCAGCTTCCGCCAGGCGATCGAGTACCAGGAGGGGCGCAAGGTCCGCAACAGCCGCGATGCCCGGGCCATGGCCAAGGGCTCGAAGTACGGCCGCCGCGAGCGCGAGGAAGCCTGGCAGAACGCCGAGGTCGCCGCGCTGTTCCGCCTGGCCAACGCCGGCGTGCGGGTGCCCAAGCCCTACGATTTCCTCGACGGCGTGCTGCTCATGGAGATGATCGACGACGGCGAGGGCAATGCTGCGCCGCGCCTCAACGACGTCGAGCTGCACCCGGACGACGCCCGGGAATTCCACGCCTTCATGATCCGAGAGATCGTCAAGATGCTCTGCGCCGGCCTGGTGCACGGCGACCTCTCGGAATTCAACGTGCTGCTCGGCCCGGAGGGGCCGGTGATCATCGACCTGCCGCAAGCGGTGGATGCCGCGGGCAACAACCATGCGTTCCGCCTGCTCGAGCGCGACGTGTGCAACATGGCCGAGTACTTCGGCCAGTTCGCCCCGGAGCTGCGCTATACCCGCTACGCCAAGGAGATGTGGGCCCTCTACGAAGCGGGGGAGCTGACCCCGGACAGCGTCCTGACCGGCCAGTTCGCCGAACCCGAGGATGCCGCCGACATCGAGTCGGTGATGCGCGAGATCAAGGCCGCCCTGGCCGATCAGGAGCGGCGCGAGGCGGCGCAACGAACCGAGGACGAATCTGTCTGAGGCGAGTCGACGCCGCCCTGGCTGCGCGTCTGACCTGGGAAGCTGGCGGCGGGCGATCTATGCTGAGGAGAAGCCCGGCGCGCCGCCACTCTTGACCGCGCAGCCTGCATCCTAGAGGCTTATCGCACTTTTCAAGTGGTTTAATGGGGGAGATATGCAGGGCCAGACGCCAGTCATCGACTATTTCAAGGAACTGCTGCGCGGCGAGCTGGCCGCGCGCGATCAGTACTTCCTGCATTCGCGGATGTACGCCGATTGGGGCTTGACCAAGCTCTACGAACGCATCAGCCACGAAATGGCCGAGGAAACCGAGCACGCCGATGCGCTGCTGCAGCGCATCCTGTTCCTCGAAGGCACCCCGGACATGACGCCCGAGCCGATCAACCCCGGCAGGACGGTGCCGGAGATGCTGCGCAACGACCTGGCCGTCGAGTACCGGGTGCGCGAGGCGCTGGCCAAGGGCGTCGCCCTCTGCGAGCAGCACGGCGACTACGTCAGCCGCAACATCCTCGTCGCCCAGATCGAGGACACCGAGGAAGACCACGCCTACTGGCTGGAGCAGCAGCTCGGCCTGATCGACCGCATCGGTCTGCAGAACTACCTGCAATCGCAGATGTGAGTTTCCGGGGTCGGTTCCGTCCGCCCGAGCCGGCGCGGCGGATGGAACCGTTCCTGCACCTTCTCCTTTCTCAGCCCCCGCAGCAGCCGCCCGCCTCCAGCTCCCGCAGGATCGGACAGTCCGGGCGGTCGTCGCCCTGGCAGTGGCCGACCAGCTCCTGCAGGGTGTCGCGCAGGCTGACGAGCTCCTCGATCTTGCGTTCCAGGGTCTCCAGGTGGGCCGCCGCCAGCGCTTTCACGTCGGCGCTGGCGCGCTGGCGGTTCTGCCAGAGGTCGAGCAGCCGGCCGACTTCCTCCAGGGAGAATCCCAGATCCCGCGAGCGCTTGATGAAGGCCAGGCGCTGCAGGTCGGCCGCGCCGTAATGGCGATAGCCGTTGTCGCCGCGCTCGGCCGGGGCGAGCAGCCCGATGGCTTCGTAATGGCGGATCATCTTGGCCGACAGGCCGCTGTGTTTCGCTGCTTGGCCGATGTTCATGCTGGTGTTTCCGACGTGGATCAGTCCCCGGTGCCCTTGACTTTGCCATGGTGGCAAGCTCGACACTAGGCTCAGTTACAGAGGAGAACTGCGATGCAGACGTTTCAGGTGAAGGGCATGACTTGCGGGCATTGCGCCAAGGCGATCACCCGGGCCGTGCAGGAGTTGGATGCGGCGGCCGAGGTCGAGGTCGACCTGGCCAGGGGCGAGGTGCAGGTGGCCAGCCAGCTACCGGCGGAGCGCCTGATGGAGGCGATCCGCGAGGAGGGCTACGAGGTGGCTCAGGGCTGAGCCGAGGGCTGTCCGCACTGGTCCGATGCGGTCGCAGAGTCGATCAGCGCGGGCCGTTCTGCCGGGGACCAGTCGCGGATCAGGCCGCAGAACAGCGTGTCGATCATCACCGGCGCGTCGGTCAGCGGATCGAACAGGTCGGGATCGCGCAGCACGTCACTGAGCATGCCGACCAGGGTGGCGTGCAGCGTGCGCGCCGCCAGGCGGGGGCTGAGGCCGGGGCGCAGGCGCTCCCGCTCGCGCTCGAACAGCGCCTGGCAGAGGTCGATGAACTGGTCGATGTAGGCCGTGCTGCGTTCTTCCGCGTAGCGCAGCTCCTCGGTGAACTCGCAGCGCCGCAGGAGGATGGTCATGATGTTGCGCTTCTGCGGGTTGCCGGCCAGGTTGGCCATGGCCTCGATGCACAGATCGCGCAGCTCCCGCAGCGGGTTGGCCCCCGCCGAGCCGCTCAGGCGCTGGGCTAGCCGCTCAGGCGGCAGGCGGATCTGGCCGAGCATCTCGTTGAACAGGTGGGCCTTGTTCTCGAAGTGCCAGTAGACCGCTCCCCGGGTCACGCCGCCGGCACGGGCGATCTGCTCGAGGCTGGTATGGGAGACGCCATGCTGCAGGAACAGTCGTTCCGCAGCGGCGAGGATGGCGAGGCGGGTCTTCTCGGCATCTTCCTTGGTTCGACGCATGGCGGAGTTCTGGCTCGGTTCGTGGGGATTTGCAGTTTACTCGAATCTGCCGATTTACAAACAGGGTCGTAGGTAAGAGCATAGTCGCAGAGGGCGTCGCAGCGCTCTCCCGCCCGTACCCCTGTGCGTTCCCCCTGAACCAGGATGTGCCGTGCCCCTCCGGGGCGCGGAGGAGCCCCAATCGTGAACCTGTCCCTGCTGCTGATTCTCGGCGCCCTTTCCGCCTTCGGCCCCCTGGCCATCGATTTCTACCTGCCGAGCTTTCCGGCCCTGGCCCAGGCCTTCGCCACCGACGTCGAGCATGTCCAGTTGTCCCTGGCGGCCTATTTCGTCGGCATGTCCATCGGCCAGCTGGTCTACGGGCCGCTGGCAGACAGCTTCGGCCGGCGCTGGCCGCTGATCTTCGGGGTCGCCCTGTTCAGTCTGGCCTCGCTCGGCTGCGCCCTGGTCGGCAGCCTGGAGCAACTGGTCCTGATGCGTTTCGTCCAGGCCCTGGGCGGCTGCGCCGGGATGGTGATTTCCCGGGCGGTGGTGCGCGATCTCTGCGACGCGCAGGCGGCGGCCAGGGTCTTCTCCCAACTGATGCTGGTGATGGGGCTGGCGCCCATCCTCGCCCCGCTCGCCGGCGGGCTGCTGCTGAGTCAGTTCGGCTGGCCGTCGATCTTCTACTGCCTGACGCTGTTCGGGGCGCTGTCCGGTCTGGCGGTGGCCCTGCGCCTGCCGGAAACCCTGGCCCAAGATGCGCCGCGGCCGCCGTTGTCCGGCAGCCTGCGGCGCTACGGCGGATTGTTGCGCGACCGGGAGTTTCTGGCCTTCAGCCTGTCCGGCGGCGTGGCCATGTCCGGCATGTTCGCCTACATCGCCGGCTCGCCGTTCATCTTCATCGAGCTGTACGGCGTTCCGGCGGAGCATTACGGCTGGTTCTTCGGCGGCAATGCGGCCGGCTTCATCCTGTTCGCCCAGCTCAATGCCCGTCTGGTGGGACGCCACGGACCGGGATTCTGGCTGCGCCGCATGGTCTGGCTGCATGCCGCCAGTGCGCTCGTGCTGCTGCTGGTGGCTGCGTCCCGCCCGGCGTCCCTGTGGCCGCTGCTGCTGCCGCTGTTCGTCTACGTCGCCAGCCTCGGCGCGGTCATTCCCAATGCGTCGGCCTGTGCGATGGCGGGGCAGGGGCGGCAGGCGGGGAGCGCGTCGGCGCTGATGGGGAGCACGCAGTTCAGTCTCGCCGCCCTGGCCTCGGCCATGGTCGGCGTTCTGCACGACGGCAGCGCGATTCCCATGGCGCTGGTGATGAGCCTCTGCGGGCTGGGCGCTGCCGTGCTGGCCTGGTACAGCGGTCAGGTGGACAACTCCGGACGCTGACGAGGCCGGGGCGTCGGCGACCGGCTCAGCTACCGGCGTACTGCTGGGAGGTGGGCCAGGGATGTGGCGCCTTCAGCCGGGTTTCCAAGGTGTTGACGAACTGGCGGGCTTCGTTCTCGCTACGGAAGGTCACCGCGACCTTGCCGAACTGCACCTGCCAGTGGCCCAGGGGACTGCTGATCGGTCGTACGTTGACTTGCATGTTTCCCTCCCGTGATGGCTCCGACGGCTGCCGCCTGCGGATCGCAGAACCGCACGACACCCGGATGCGCTCGAAGCCGGTGGCATGAGCAGGTTGTTATGCCAACCACTTCGAAGAATTCTGGCTGCATGAAGTGTAAGTGCCGGCGTGTCCTTGGCAATAGACGCAAGTCAATTATGTGTCCGCATAATGGCAGAGTGATGGCGCAAGCGGGTCGTCGGAAATCGAACCGTTCGTCGGCTGCGGTGCTGCGATGGGGCCACTTAAGCTTGATTTAACTTTCGTGGTGCAAGGTTGGGACTCGCAACAGCGATTTCCGCAATACCAATCGACAACGAGGGATTCCCCATGCGCAAACTGATCCTGCTGTGCCTTGCCGTCGCCAGCCCCCTGGCTCTCGCCGCCACTCCCGAGTGCACCAAGGCCGACAAGGCCCAGTGGCAAGACCAGGGCAAGTTCCAGGAGCAGCTCAAGTCCGAGGGTTATCAGATCAAGACCTTCAAGGTCACCAAGGGCAACTGCTACGAGATCTACGGGCACGACAAGGACAACCGCAAGGTCGAGATCTACTACGACCCGGTGAGCGGCAAGCCGGTCAAGGAAAAGGTCCAGAAGTAAGCCATGGTCGTCGAAACCCTGCGCCTGTGGGATCCGCTGGTGCGGCTGTTCCACTGGTCGCTGGCCGGCGTCTTCATCGCCAACTACTTCCTCAACGAGCCGGGCGAGTCCTGGCACGTCTGGTTGGGATACTACGCGCTGGCCTGGATTCCCGTGCGGGTGCTGTGGGGCTTCGTCGGCTCGCCGGCGGCGCGCTGGTCGGATTTCTGGCCGACCCGCGCGCGCCTCGCCGAACACCTGCGGGCGCTGATCGCCTGGCGCCCCTATCACCGCCTCGGGCATTCGCCGGTCGGTGCCCTGGTGATGATCCTGATGATGCTGTGCATGTTCGCCCTCGGGGTGAGCGGCTTCATGATGGACCGGATCGACTACTTCTGGGGCGTGGACTGGGTCGAGGACCTGCACGGGCTCGTCGCCGACGCCCTGCTGGTGCTGGTTTGCCTGCACCTGCTGGCGGCGCTGGTGGAAAGCGTCCGCCTGCACGAGAACCTGCCGCTGTCGATGATCACCGGTCGGCGGCGCAAGCTGTAGGCGCCAGGGACTTGCGGCGGTTGGCGATTTTTTGTGCAGGTCGCCGCAGCCTGCATGGATTCTGTTTCCCGACAGAGCATCCCGACGTTGTCCACAGGGTTGTCCCCGCGCTGTGTTGAAAAGCGGGGAAAGTCAGCAAAAACCGCGGCGGCGCTCCGGAAAACCTGTCCGAGCGGTGAAATTTCCTCTGCAATCAGGGCCTTGTTCCCCGTCTCCGGGACGATCGTTCAAAAAATGAACGATCCTTGGCAGGCCAGAGGCCATCGCGATCCCAGCGAGGCATCCCAAAGTTATGCACAATTCGGCTCACAGAGTTTGTGAGTAAGCACGCTCAGTCATATTCCGCCGCTTCGTGCTCGCCCAGCAGCCGGCGCTGGCGCGGCGTGCACGCCGCCAGCACCTCGGGGTTGAAGCGCCAGTGGAGGTACGGCGAGAACTTCTGCGCCACCATCCGCCGGCCGTAATGCACCTGCAGCAGATAGCGGACCTGGTCGGTCGTGCGGTTGCGGCTGCCGGCGTGCCAGAGTTCGCTGCGAAAGAACAGCACGTCGCCGGCCCGGCACAGCACCGGCTCGGCCGCGCGGCCCTGCCAGCGGGTCTCGCCCTCGGCGGGCCGGCGGCCGGCGCGGTGGCTGCCGGGGATGACCAGGGTCGGGCAGAGGTCCTCGTCGATGTCGTCCAGGTACAGATGCGCGGTGCAGATCTGCATGGGCAGGACGAAAGCCGGGTCGGCCAGCAGCTCCGGGGGCAGCTCCATCACCAGGTAGTCCAGGTGCAGGTCGGCGCCGATGAAGCCGGGATGGCTGCGCCAGGCGGTCTGGCCGATCACGTGGCAGTCGTCGCCGAGGGCGGCCTCGGCCAGTTCGATGACGCCGGGCGGGTCGAGGTAGGGCAGCCACAGGGGATCGCGGTTGAACACGCATTTGTAGTGATCGACCAGCCCGGTGTAGTCCCAGTGCTCCGGCTGGAGCCGGTCGATGGCCGTGCGCAGCCGGGCGATCCGCTGCGAGTCCAGTACGCCGGGGAGCAGCATGAAGCCCTGCTCGTGCATGGCCCGCAGGCGCGTCGCGGTGAGTTCCGGGGCGGGGCTGGCGTCGTTCATCGTTGCGTGTCCCATGATGGCGCATCCCTAGTGTAGTCAGATGGCCACGCTGCCCGCCGCGGGGCCGATCCGTTATGCTGCGGACGCCTGTCGCCGACGGGGCGGCACGCGCATGGTCCATCATTCAAGGAGCAGAAACAGATGATCGGTTACATCACCCTGGGCACCAACGACCTGGAGCGGGCGGCAGCGTTCTACGACCAGATCCTGGCCGAGATCGGCGCGGAGCGGGTCTTCGAGCTGCCGCGGATGATCGGCTGGGGCACCAGGCCGGGCAAGCTCAGCCTCGCCCTCATCAAGCCCTACGACGGCCAGCCGGCGACCCCGGGCAACGGCACCATGGTCGCGCTGGCGGCGGAAAACCCGCAGCAGGTCCAGGCCGTGCACGCCAAGGCCCTGGCCCTGGGGGGCAAGGACGAGGGCCCGGTAGGGCCGCGCGAGGCGGTTCCGGGGTTCTACGCCGGCTACTTCCGCGATCTGGATGGCAACAAGCTGGCCGTTTACTGCATCACCAAGGCGGCCTGAGCGAACGAGGTGCTCGTCGCCTCCCCATGACATGTCCACAGGTCCGGGATGGCCCATGACCCTGCACTGCGAAGAAGTTCGTCTCAACCTGCCGCACATCGAACTCGCCGCCCATCTCTACGGGCCGCCGGACGGCCGGCCGGTGCTGGCCCTGCACGGCTGGCTGGACAACGCCATGAGCTTCGCCCGCCTGGCGCCGCGCCTGTCGGGGCTGCGCATCGTCGCGCTGGATTTCGCCGGCCACGGCTATTCCGGGCATCGTCCGGCCGGCGCCGGCTACCAGTTGTGGGACAACGCCTTCGATGTGCTGCAGGTCGCCGAGCAGCTCGGCTGGCAGCGGTTTTCCCTGATCGGCCACTCCCTGGGCGCCATCGTCGCGGTGATGCTGGCCGGCGCCGTGCCGGAGCGGATCGAGCGGCTGGCGCTGATCGACGGCCTGCTGCCGCTCACCCGCGCCGCGGAAGAGGCCCCGGCCCAGCTGGGCTCGGCGCTGCGCGAGCAGCTGAAACTGCCGAACAAGCGCAAGCCGGTCTACGAGGACATCGAGCGCGCCGTGCAGGCACGCATGCAGGGCGCGACCAAGGTGAGCCGCGAGTCCGCCGAACTGCTCGCCGAGCGCGGGCTGATGCCGGTTCCCGGCGGTTACACTTGGCGCGCCGACAGCCGCCTGCGGCTGCCCTCGGCGTTGCGCCTTGACCAGGCCCAGGCCGAGTCCTTCGCCCGGGCGGTGGGTTGTCCGACCTGCCTGGTGCTGGCCCGCGAGGGGCTGCTGAGCGGCCGGCCCGGGGTGGAAGCGCTGCTCCGGGAGCTGCCCTGGAGTTGCCACGAGCTGCCCGGCGGGCACCACCTGCATCTGGACGACGAAGCCGGCGCTCGGGCGGTCGCCGACCGTTTCGCTCCGTTCTTCCGCGTGCCTTGACTTGCCCGGGCCGAGTGCCGATGGTTGAGCGACACGAGCCGAGGAGAACCACGATGATCGACCTGTACACCGCCGCCACGCCCAACGGGCACAAGATCTCCATCGCCCTGGAGGAACTCGCGCTGCCCTACGAGGTGCACGCGCTGTCCTTCGAGAAGAAGGAGCAGAAGTCGCCGGAGTTCCTCAGGATCAACCCCAACGGGCGGATTCCGGCCATCGTCGATCGCGACAACGGCGATTTCGCCGTGTTCGAGTCCGGCGCCATCCTCATCTATCTGGCGGAGAAGACCGGCCGGCTGATGCCCGCGGACGCCAAGGGCCGTTCGCTGGCGATCCAGTGGCTGATGTTCCAGATGGGCGGCGTCGGCCCGATGCAGGGGCAGGCCAACGTGTTCTTCCGCTATTTCCCGGAGAGGCTGCCGAGCGTCATCGACCGCTACCAGCACGAGACCCGCCGCCTGTACGAGGTGCTGGACGGCCGTCTGGGCGAGGCCGAGTACCTGGCCGGGGACTACGGCATCGCCGACATCGCCGCCTACCCCTGGGTGTCCCGCCACGACTGGTCGGGGGTTTCCGTGGACGGGCTGGAGAATCTGCAGCGCTGGCTGAAGGCCGTCGGCGAGCGGCCGGCGGTGCAGCGCGGGCTGCAGATTCCGCCGCGCGAGGAGAGCGCCCGTCAGCTCTCCGCCGCGCAGTCCATGCTGATTCGCTGAGCGCGGGATGCGCCTCCCGGTCCTCCTCGGCCTTCTTCTCTGCAGTGCCGCCCTCCCGGCCGCCGAGCCGCCGGGCAGCCACGACCTCGAGGGGCTGCCGCGCTTTCCCCGCGCCGAGATCGTCGAGTTCCGCCAGGCCAGCCAGGAGCGGGTCTATCCCCTCGGGTCGCTTCTGGAGATCGGCGGCCGCCTGCGCTACGAGGGCGAGGTGGCCGCCGAGGGCGCCCTGACGGCGTTGACCTACCGCCTGCCCGAAGAGCACGGCTCGACCGAGGCCTTCGAGCTGGCCCGCGCATCCCTGCTGGAGCAGGGCGCCGAGCTGCTGTTCTGGTGCCGGGGGCGCGATTGCGGATCGAGCAGCCTGTGGGCCAACGCGGTGTTCGGCGATGCCGGTCTGTACGGCCCGGACAGCCAGCAGGACTACGCCCTGCTGCGCCTGCCGGCGCCGCGCCGGGACAGCCTGCTGGCGCTGTACGGCATCACCCGCGGCAACCGCCGGGCCTACCTGCACGTGGAGCAGCTCGACGCCGGCGCTCCGCTCGGCGAGCTGCTGCCCACGCCGGGCACCCTGCTGGCCCAGCTGCGCGGCAGCGGCCGCCTGCTGCTGCCGGAGCTGGACGGCGAGCCGGACCCGACCTGGGCAGGCCTGTTGGCGCGCAGCCTCAAGCTGGACAGCACCCTGCGCGTCAGCCTGGCCGGGGCGCACGCCGAGGCCTGGCGCGCGGCCCTGGTGGCCGAGGGCGTGCGCGCCGCCCGGCTGGAGCTGGACGGGGACGAGATCGCCGGCCTGCGCCTGACCCTGCTGCGCTGAGCGTCACGCTTTCGCGAGCCGCACGATCGGGCGGCGGGAAGCGCTCAATTTTCGGCAGCTTGTGCGATGCGCTTGGCTCATACTGCGCAGATCAGCGGCTTGCAGTCTTTTGCCGGAGAAACATGGGATTCCAAATGCTCAACGATCGCCTGATGGTGCTGCTTCTCCTGCTGGCCCTGCTGGGGGCCAGCCTGTGGGTTCTGCTGCCGTTCGCCTCGGCGCTGTTCTGGGCGGCCGTGCTGGCCTTCGCCAGCTGGCCGCTGATGCGCATCCTGACCAACTGGCTGAACGGGCGGGAGTCGGTGGCGGCGGCGATTCTCACCGGCGGCTGGGTGCTGCTGGTCGCCGTGCCGCTGCTGCTGCTCGGCCTCAACATGGCCGATCACATCCGCGGCGCCACGGAGCTGATTAACACCATGCGCGTCGAGGGGCTGCCGCCGGCGCCCGGCTGGCTGGCCGGCGTGCCGCTGGTCGGCGAGAGCCTGGTGCGCCTGTGGAACAACCTGGACCAGCAGGGCAGCGCGCTCTTCACCACCATCCGTCCCTACCTGGGCGAGGTCGGCAACTGGCTGCTGGGACGCAGCGCCAAGATCGCCGGCGGTATCCTGGAGCTGGCCCTGAGCTTGGTGCTGGTGTTCTTCTTCTACCGCGACGGGCCGCGCCTGGCCGATTTCGTCGAGGGGCTGCTCGAGCGGCTGATCGGCGATCGCGCCCAGCACTATCTGGATTTGGTCGCCGCCACCGTCCAGCGCGTGGTCAACGGCGTGATCGGCACCGCGGTGGCCCAGGGCGCGCTGGCGCTGATCGGCTTCTGGATCGCCGGGGTGCCGGGGGCGCTGCCGCTCGGCCTGCTCACCGTGGTGTTCAGTCTGATCCCCATGGGGCCGCCGTTCGTCTGGATTCCCGCCACCGCCTGGCTGGTCTGGCAGGGCGAGTACGGTTATGCGGTGTTCCTCGGCATCTGGGGCACGTTCGGCATCAGCGGTGTGGACAACGTGCTCAAGCCCTACCTGATCAGCCGGGGCGGCAACCTGCCGCTGGTGGTCGTCCTGCTCGGGGTGTTCGGCGGGCTCTACGCCTTCGGCTTCATGGGCCTGTTCCTCGGCCCGACCCTGCTGGCGGTGGCCTACAGCCTGCTCAGCGGCTGGGTGAGCGAGGCGCGGACGTCGCGCAAGGCGAAGGAGCCGCACGGGGCCGAATAAGGGCTCAGTGCGCGCGCTCGTAGGCGTCCAGGGTGTCGCTGGCGATCTGCCGGCCGAGGCGGATCAGCGCCGGCGCCTTGTGGAACTCGAAGAAGCGGCAGGCCTGCTTGGGCACGTTGATCAGGATGTCCGGCGGGTAGCCGGCGATCTTGTACTGGGTCAGCGCGGTCTGCATCACCTCGAAGCTCTGGTTGACCAGATCGAGCAGGGTCGCCGGGCCCAGCAGGTCGACCACGGTCGAGCCGCTGGCCGAGGTCGGCGGGCTGTCCAGCTCGGCGGCCAGCGGCTCGTCCGCCAACGTGTCGAGCTGGCGTAGCGGCAGCGGTGCGCCTTCCTGCACCTCGGCCAGTTCCTCGACGCGGCGGCGGAAGGGCAGGCGCGAGCCGAGCGAGCCGAGCACCGCGTCGACCCGTCCCCTGAGCATCGGCGAGCGCTCCTGCGGCGGCAGGCGGTAGTGCTTGGGGTTGCTGGCGCCCAGATCGACCGCGACGATCAGGTCGCAGTGGCTGGAGACCACCGGCACGATCGGCAACGGGTTGAGCAGGCCGCCGTCGACCAGCATGTGCTGGCCCTTGGCGACTGGGGTGAACAGGCTGGGAATCGCCGCCGAGGCGCGCATCGCCTGGTGCAGGCAGCCTTCCTGGAACCAGATCTCCTGGTGGGTGGTCAGGTCGGTGGCCACCGCGGTGTAGGGGATCGGCAGATCCTCGATGTTCAGCTCGCCGACGATCTCGCGGATGCGGGCGAAGACCTTGTCGCCGCGGATGACGCCCATGCTGAAGCTGACGTCCATCAGGCGCAGCAGGCCCAAGTAGTCGAGCCCTTCGATCCACTGGCGGTATTCGTCGAGCTTGCCGGCGGCGTGGATGCCGCCGATCACCGCGCCCATCGAGCAGCCGGCGATGCAGCCGATCCGGTAGCCGCGGGCTTCCAGTTCCTCGATCACGCCGATGTGGGCGTAACCCCGGGCGCCCCCGGCGCCCAGTACCAATGCCACGCGCTTGCCCATGGCGTCCCTCCCCCTGCAAGTATCCCTCGATCCACCCGCGCCGCCGGCCACGGCGCGGGATGCGGCTTTGCTACAATCGCCGCCTGTTTTTCAGTCGCTCCCCGAGGATGACCATGAACGAGCCGATCCGCTTGACCCAGTACAGCCATGGCGCCGGCTGTGGCTGCAAGATTTCTCCCAAGGTGCTGGAGGTCATTCTAGCCGGCAGCGGCGCGCAGAACCTCGATCCCCGACTGTGGGTCGGCAACGCCTCGCGCGACGACGCCGCGGTCTACGCCATCGACGAGGAGCGCGGGGTGGTTTCCACCACCGATTTCTTCATGCCGATCGTCGACGATCCCTACGACTTCGGCCGCATCGCCGCCACCAACGCCATCAGCGACATCTACGCCATGGGCGGCGATCCGCTGATGGCCATCGCCATCTTAGGCTGGCCGATCAACGTGCTGCGGCCCGAGGTGGCCCGCGAGGTGGTGCGCGGCGGCCGCTCGGTGTGCGACGAGGCCGGCATTCCCCTGGCCGGCGGCCATTCCATCGATGCGCCGGAGCCGATCTTCGGCCTGGCCGTGACCGGCCTGGTGGACAAGCGCCATCTCAAGCGCAACGACACCGCCACCCTCGGCTGCCGGCTGTACCTGACCAAGCCGCTGGGCATCGGCATCCTCACCACGGCGGAGAAGAAGTCCAAACTGCGCGCCGAGGACGTAGGCCTGGCGCGCGACTGGATGTGCAAGCTGAACAAGCCGGGCAGCCGCTTCGGCAAGCTCGCCGGGGTCAAGGCGATGACCGACGTCACCGGCTTCGGCCTGCTCGGCCACCTGGTCGAGATGGCCGACGGCAGCGGGCTCAGCGCCGAGATCGACTTCTCCGCGGTGCCGCGCCTGCCCGGCGTCGAGCACTACCTGGAGCAGGGCTGCGTCCCTGGCGGCACCCTGCGCAACTTCGACAGCTACGGCGAGCGCATCGCGCCGCTGCCGGAGCTGTGCAAGCTGCTGCTCTGCGATCCGCAGACCAGCGGCGGGCTGCTGGTCGCGGTCAGCCCGGAAGGCGAGGGCGAGTTCCTCGCCGTGGCCGCCGAGCTGGGCCTGGATCTCGCGCCGATCGGCCGTCTGGTCGAGCGACAGAACTACGCGGTAGAGGTGCTCTGATGCGTGCCGATACCGCCGACTACCGTCAACTCTTCCTCGACGACGTCCCGATGATGGATACCCGCGCCCCGGTGGAATTCACCAAGGGCGCCTTCCCCGGTGTGATCAACCTGCCGCTGATGAACGACAACGAGCGGCAGAAGGTCGGCACCTGCTACAAGCAGCATGGCCAGCAGGCGGCCATCGAGCTCGGCCACAAGCTGGTATCCGGCCGGATCAAGGCCGAGCGCATCCAGGCCTGGGCCGACTTCGCCCGCGCCCATCCCGACGGCTATCTGTACTGTTTCCGCGGCGGCCTGCGTTCGCAGATCGTCCAGCGCTGGTTGAAGGACGAGGCCGGCATT
This sequence comes from Azotobacter bryophylli, assembly GCF_042643485.1. Classification (NCBI taxonomy): domain Bacteria; kingdom Pseudomonadati; phylum Pseudomonadota; class Gammaproteobacteria; order Pseudomonadales; family Pseudomonadaceae; genus Azotobacter; species Azotobacter bryophylli. The sequence continues at coordinate 84,647 of NZ_JBHRSJ010000001.1, forward strand.
GACTACCCGCGGGTGGTGGGCGGCTACAAGGCGATGCGCACCTTCCTGCTGGAAAACCAGCAGCAGGCGGTGGAGCAGTGCGATTTCGTCCTGGTCGGCGGCCTGACCGGCACCGGCAAGACCGAGGTGATCGCCGCTCTGGGCAACAGCCTCGACCTGGAAGGCCTCGCCAACCACCGCGGCTCCAGCTTCGGCAAGCGCGCCACGCCGCAGCCGGCGCAGATCGACTTCGAGAACCGGCTGTCCATCGAGCTCCTGAAGAAGCGTGCGGCCGGCATCGAGCAGTTCGTCCTGGAGGACGAGAGCCGCCTGATCGGCAGCTGCTCGCTGCCGCTGGAGCTGCACCAGGGCATGCAACAGTTCCCGCTGGTCTGGCTGGAAGACAGCTTCGAGGGCCGGGTCGAGCGCATCCTGCGCGACTACGTGATCGACCTCAGCGCCGAGTTCGTCGCCGCCCACGGCCAGGAGGCCGGTTTCCCGGCCTTCACCGCCCGCCTCCAGCAGAGCCTGGCGAACATCGTCAAACGCCTGGGGGGAGAGCGCTATCAGCGCCTGGCGGCGATCATGGACGCGGCGCTGGCCGAGCAGGAGGCCAGTGGCCGAGTCGACCTGCACCGCGGCTGGATCGAGGGGCTGCTGCGCGAATACTACGACCCCATGTACGCCTACCAGCGCGAGAGCAAGGCCGAGCGCATCGAGTTCGCCGGCGAGCAGGCGGCGGTGCTCGAGTACCTGCGCGAGCGGGCGCGGCGCGAGGTGGCGGCCTAACCGCCGGCGAGGCGGGCGTGCCGCCTGCCTCGCTCCTCCTATCCTGCGATCTTGCTGCCCGGGCCGATGCCGGGGTGCCCGTCGGTCCGCTCGGGAAGGCGGCGCTGGGCGTTTCTCAGGTGTTGCTCGAACAGTTGCACGACACCGTCCCAGCCCTGATGGCTGGCGTGCTGCCGGGCATTCAGGCGGACCCGGCGCAGGTTCTCGTCCTCCTCCAGCAGCCAGATCGCCGCCTGCTGGAAGCCGTGCTCGTCGCCGGGCATGGCCAGGGCGCCGTTGTGCCCGTGGCGGATGTGCTGGGCCGCCGCCGCCTGGTCGTAGGCGACCACGCCGAGGCCGGCGGCGAGGGCTTCCAGAACCACGTTGCCGAAGGTCTCCGAGAGGCTGGGGAAGAGGAACAGGTCGCCGCAGGCGTAATGCGCGGCCAGCGCCTCGTCCCGCTGCATGCCGCAGAACAGCGCGTCCGGCCATTGCTTCTGCAGGCTGGCGCGCAGCGGGCCGTCGCCGACCAGGACCAGCTTCATCCGGCGCTGCGGATAGGCCTCCTGCAGGGCGCGGAAGGTGCTGCCGAGCAGGGCCAGGTTCTTCTCCGGAGCCAGGCGACCGACGTGCAGGACCGCGATGTCGCCTTCCTCCAGGCCCCAGGCGGCGCGCAGTTCGTCCGAGCGCCGGGACGGGCGGAACAGCTGGCTGTCGACGCCGCGGGACAGCAGCTCCAGGCGCTCGAAACCGCGACGGACCAGCTCGACCTGCTGGCCGGGGCTGGGTACCAGGGTCAGTTGGGTGTGGTTGTGGAACCAGCGCAGGTAGCGGGTCAGCATCCGGCTCAGCAGACCGAAGCCATAGTGCCGGCTGTACTGCTGGAAGTTGGTGTGGAAGCCGCTGACCACCGGGATGCCCAGGCGCCGCGCGCAGCGCAGGGCGGAGAGGCCCAGCGGGCCTTCGGTGGCGATGTAGAGGACGTCCGGTCGGTCGTGCCGCCAGCGGCGCAGCAGTTTCTGCATGGACGACTGGCCCCATTGCAGGCCGGGGTAGCCGGGCAGCGGCCAGCCGCGGGTGAGCAGCAACTGGTCGTCCGGCTGGCTGTCCCGGTCGGCGCTCTGGCGCGGGCGGACCAGTTGCAGACGGTGGCCGCGCGCCTCCAGACCCGCGCAGAGGCGGCCCAGGGTGTTGGCGACACCGTTGATTTCCGGGGGGAAGGTTTCGCTGATCAGCGCGATGTGCAGGGAGGTGCTCATGGACGCAGTCTCCGTTGCGACTGTGTCAGGCCTGTGACCCCGCCATGACCTTCCGATGAATGAGCCGCTGGCCGCGCCCGCGCGCCGACGGGTGGCAGATCGCCGATGAATCGATACATCCCTGTACCCTCCTGGTTGCCGAGTCGTCCGCCATATCCATGACTCCCCGTCCGTGGGGATGTCGGCATTCTGGGGGGCGGTCACGCCCGGTTCAAGCCTGTGCCTGCTGTATCCCGCCTTCGCGCACCCAGAGCAGGGTGGCGCCCGCCACCGCCGCCGGCATGATCAGCAGGTTCAGTCCGGGGATCAGCAGCGCCGCGTAGGTGATGCCGCCGAAGCTCAGGCTGTGCCAGCGTCGCCCGCGCAGCCAGGCGAGCATCTCGTCCCAGCCGACCTTGTTGTTGTCCGCCGGGTAGTCGATGTACTGCACCGCCATCATCCACACGCCGAACAGGACCCAGAGGAAGGGTGCGACCAGGTTGGGTCCCGGGATGAAGGAGAGGATCAGCAGCCCCAGGGAGCGGGGCAGGAAATAGGTCAGCTTGCGCAGTTCGCGGCCGAAGGTGCGCGGCGCCAGGGCGAACAGTTCGCCCCAGCGGAAGGGCGGGAAGTGATCCTCGCCGCGCAGTACCACCTCCACCTTCTCCGCCAGCAGACCGTTGAGCGGCGCCGCCAGGGAGGTGCCCAGCAGGGTGAAGGTGAAGAACACGATCAGCACCACCAGCGTTACGAACAGGGGCCAGAGCAGGTACTCGAGAAAGCTCAGCCAGTCCGGCAGGCTGGGCATCAGGGCGTCGACCCAGATGCCGAACTGATGCATGGCCAGAGTGACCAGGGCGACGAACAGGACCAGGTTGACGGCCAGGGGCATGAGCACGAACCGCCGCAGACCGGGGCTGAGGACCAGCTTGAGGCCTTCACGCAGGTACTGGGGGCCGGATAGGACAGGCAGGGGCATGGGGTTCTCCGAAGTGAATCGGCCCCGACCTTACCGGCTTTGCCGCAGCGGAGAAAGCGCCGGGAGACCCTCCGATGGGGAGTCGGCGAGTTCGCCCAAGCGGACAACGACCGCTGCAGGGCGGCTGGGGAATTGGCCGGCGAGCACCGCCACGGTGATGCCCCTGCTCGACTGGCCTTGACGGCGCCGCTCCCGCACGGGGCGGCGCCGGCCGGTGGCGTCAGGCCTTGCGGGTCAGCGGCTGGCGCTCGAAGCGCACGCTGGCCAGGCCGCTGGCCATCAGCGCGCGGATGTTGCCGTGATCGGTGCCGTCCGGGTGGGCCAGCACGGCGCGGTAGTGCTCGCCGAAGGCCAGCAGGGCTTCCTCGACGCTGAAGCCTTCGAGCGTGGCCAGGCCGAGGGTCTTGCAGGAGCCCTCGTTCTGTCCGGCGGCGTTTTCCACCTCGCCGTTACGGAAGGCGCTGGGCTGGTAGTCGTAGTGCGCGGCGATGAACGCCAGGGTTTCGGCGAAGGTGTGCTCCTCGCGGCGCAGGCGGGCGCGGAAGTCCTTCAGATCGTTCGATTCGGTCATTGCTTGCTGCTCTTCTCGAAGGCGGCCTTCTGCTCGGGGCTGGCCTCTTTCTGGTATTTGCTTTTCCACTCGTCGTACGGCATGCCGTAGATCTCCTCGCGCGCCTGCTCCGGCGTCATCTCCACGCCGAGGTCGTCGGCGGCGGCCTTGAGCCATTTGGACAGACAGTTGCGGCAGAAGCCGGCGAGGTTCATCAGGTCGATATTCTGCACGTCCGGTCGGCTGCGCAGATGCTGGACCAGGCGGCGGAATGCGGCGGCCTCGAGTTCGACGCGTTGTTCTTCGGTCATGTTCGTATCTCGGCTGGCGGATCGGTTTACGCTGGAGCAGGCCGCGGCCCGGTGGGCCGGCGGCTGCCGGCGCGATCATACCCGCGGCCCGTGGCCGTCACCAGGCCGCGGGCGTCGGGGGAAGACGGTCAGTCGCGGTGCGCGGCCAGGGTGATGGACACCGACTCGGCGAAGCGCAGGGCGTGGGGCTTGTCCACCTCCACCTCGGCGTAGCGCACCGCCTTGTGGGTCATCACCAGGTCGAGGATCTCCTGGGTCAGCCGCTCGAGCAGGGCGAAACGGTTCTCCTCGACGTGCTGGATGATCGCCTTGGTGATGGTGCGGTAATTCAGCGCCTGGTCGATCACGTTGTCCCGCACGGCTTCCACCGCCGGGTAGATGATCGTCAGGTTGATCAGTATGTCCTGCTTGTTGAGGATCTCGTCTTCCTTGATCCCGATGTAGGTGCGCAGTCGCAGGTCCTTGACCCGGATCCGCGCCATGCCAGATTCCAGTCGCGGCATAACTCGTTGCTCCGTTCGAACTGTTGCGGAAGGGGGGAGGGCATCTTACTTGAGATGGCGTCCGCCGTTGACCGTCAGCGTGGTCCCGGTGACGTAGGGATTGTCCAACAGATAGCGCAGGCTCCGGTAGATCACCTCGGGGCCGGGCTCGATGCCCAGCGCGGACTTGGCCAGGGCCTTTTCCCTATAGGCCTCGTCGTCGCCCTCGTTGAACAGGATCAGCGCCGGGGCGATGCCGTTGACCTTGATGCGCGGCGCCAGGCGCGCGGCGAAGGACAGGGTGAGGTTGTCCAGGCCGGCCTTGCTGGCGCTGTAGGCGATGTGCCGGGCGCTGCCCTTGCGGGTGACGTCGTCGCTGATGTGGACGATGTCGGCCGGGGTGGAGCGCTCGAGCAGTTCCGCGCAGTGCAGGTTGATCAGGTAGGGCGCCAGCATGTGCACGTTGAACAGCCGCTGGAAGGCCAGGGCTTCCTCGCCCGGCGCCTCGCTCAGCCAGTCCGAGGCGTTGTGGACGATGGCGCGCAGGCGGTCGGTATGCTCCCCGACCTGGGCGATGAAGCGGAGGATGCCGGCTTCGTCGCTGAAGTCGGCCTGCAGGGTCAGGGCGCCGCGCTCGCGCAGGCCGGCCAGGCCCGGTCTCTCCCGGCGGTAGCTGACGATCAGCCGTTCGCCGTCGTCGAGCAGGCGCTCGGCACAGTGCAGTCCGATGCGCTGGCTGGCGCCGGAAATCAGGATGGGAGCCGGGGACGCGCTCATGGAGGGACTCGTGCGAATGGGCAGGCGGCCCAGCGACGCAGCGCCCGGGTACCTGACCAGTAGAGGGCGCTGCGTCGACTGAACCGAATTGCAACTTATAGCAGCGCCTGGCTTTGTACAACCAAGTCCGGTTATCTGCTGCGACATTTTTTCCGTTGACAAAGGTTCGCGCTGCGGTCCGCCGATTCCTCGTTTCCGGGCGGGAAAAGGGCGTCTGATCGGCCCGTTTGTGCACGCTGGCCGGCGCGCGGGCAAAAAAAAACCGTTGCCAAGTAAGGTGGCAACGGTCGATACAAAGAACGAAGGAGCTAATTTCGTTCATGGGGAAATTCCGTTCGGATCATCAACGAGCTCGGAATTCGGGGTCAGTATAAGAAGCTGGAATACAAGGGAAAAATCCTAGTTTTGAGGAAGCATCATTGACGAATAGAGAATAATGCCGGCACGGCTCAGGCCCAGTAGGCCGGGTCGTCGAGGATGCGCTGGTCCTGCTCCGCCACCTTGGGCAGCTCCTCCTTGAGGAATTCGATCCAGGTCTTGGTCTTCGCGTCGAGGAAGCTGCGCGAGGGATAGAGCGCGAAGATGCTGCGCTGGTGGATCTGGTAGGACGGCAGCAGGCGCTTCAGGCCGCCGCGGCTCATGGCCCGGGCGGCGACGAAGCTGGGCAGCAGGCAGATGCCCATGCCCGACTCGGCGGCATGGGCCATGGCTTCGGCGACGTTGACCTGGAAGGTGTCGCCGGGGCGGACGATCAACTCCTCGTCGCCGTCCTGGAACACCCAGCGGTCGGAGAAGAGCGGATCGATCAGGCGCAGGCAGCGGTGCGCCTGGAGATCCTCCGGACGCTGCGGCGTGCCGTGCCGCTCGAGATAGGCGGGCGCGGCGCAGACCACGTTGTACAGCTCGGCCAGCCGCTGGGCCACCAGCTCCGAATCGGGCAGGTCGCGACAGGCGGTGATGACCACGTCGTGGCCTTCCTCGATCAGGTCCGGCACGCGCTGCGACAGGGTCAGCTCCAGGGTCACCTCGGGATAGCGTTCGGAATAGCGGCCGACCAGGGGAGCCAGCTGCAGGGTGCCGAGGCTGGTGACCGAATGCACGCGCAGACGGCCGCGGGGCGTCAGGTGCGCGCCGCTGGCTTCGACGGCGGCCTCGTGCACCTCGGCCAGGATCAGTCGGCAGCGCTGCAGGTAGCGCTCGCCGGCTTCGGTCAGCGCCAGGCGCCGGGTGGTGCGGTGCAGCAGCCGTGCCCGCAGGCTGGTTTCCAGGTCGGAGACCAGCCGCGATACCTGGGCGTTGGAGAGATTCAGGGACTGTGCCGCAGCGGTGAAGCTACCGCTGTCGATGACACGCACGAAAGCACGCATCGCTTGCAGTGTGTCCAAAGACTGTTTACTCCAGAAGCAGTAAATGGGGGGAATTATCCTCCTTTATTGAGTGAAAAGACTGTAAAGCGGGCGGTCGAATCTAAAACTTTTGTCTAGGCGCCTTCCGCGACCGGCTGTGCGGCGCGCCGGCCGGCTCCGGGAATGAGGCGCGCCGCCGGGCTCGCGGCAGGTTCAATGCAGGGCCGGCATCGCACCGAGCCGATGCAGCCGCTGGCTCAGCTGCAGGCGTTGCACCGGGTCCTCGCTGAGCAGCAGGGCGCGCTGCAGGTCGAAGCGCTCGCCCTGCGGGCAGTCGAGCAGGCGGTAGAGGTCGGCGCGGGCCAGATGGTCGTCCACCCCGGGCGGGCCGATCAGCAGCGCCCGTTCGGCATCCTTCAGGGCGGCCAGGTGGTTCTCTTCCTGCTGATGCAGCTGGCGCAGCTGGCGCGACAGGAGCAGCAGCAGGCGGCGCGGGGGGCAAGGCTGCAGATGGCCGGCGTTGAGCTGGGCCTGCGGGCCGAGCTGACGGACCAGCATGTCCCGGCAGTCGCGGGTATGCAGGCGGCGCCCGCTGAGGTCGAGCAGATGGTCGGAATTGGCCACGCGCAGCAGGAAGCGGCCGGGAAAGGCGATGCAGGCCAAGGGGATCTCCAGCCGCCGGGCCAGTTCGAGGACGATCAGCACCAGCGCCAGCCCCTGGCCGCGGCGCTGCAGCAGGACCTTGTGCAGCAGCACCGCCTGCACGTACTGGAGCAGCGCTGGCTCCTCCTGGAAGCCCAGGGTCTGCAGCTGGCGCAGCAGCGGCTGGGCCAGCTCCCGCGGCGGCAGGACCGGCAGGCCGGCGGCGACGTCGCGCAGCAGACCGCCGAATTCGTGCAGCACCCGTTCGGGCCGCAGCGACGCGTCGTGTTCGGCGGCTATCCACAGGGCCGCCTCGAAAAAGGCCGGCGGCTCGCGTTCCAGGCAGAGGAGGCAGGCTTGGCGCGGGGTCATGGCACTCATCGCTCCGTGAATCCCTTGTATTTAGCCGTCTCGGCGAGATCCGTCCAGAGGCCGCCTATACTCAACGGTAGTAGCGAGGAGTCATCGTCATGTTCGCCCTGATGGAGGCCGCCCGGCTCGAGGCGCTGCATCTGGCACAGGATCCGGCCACCGGCCTCAAGGTTGTCATCGCCATCCACAGCACCCGTCTCGGTCCCGCACTCGGGGGCTGCCGCTATCTCCCCTATCCGGACAGCACCAGCGCCATTCGCGACGCCATCCGCCTCGCCCAGGGCATGAGCTACAAGGCGGCGCTGGCCGGACTCGCCCTCGGCGGCGGCAAGGCGGTGATCATCCGCCCGCCCCACGTCGGCGACCGGGGCGCCCTGTTCGAGGCCTTCGGCCGTTTCGTCGAGTCCCTCGACGGGCTCTACATCACCGCCGTCGACAGCGGCACCTCGAGCCTGGACATGGACTGCATCGCCCGCCACACCCGCTTCGTCACCAGCACCACCGATGAGGGCGATCCCTCGCCGTACACCGCCCGGGGCGTGCTCCTCGGCATCCGCGCCACGGCCAGGGCGCGCCTCGGCGGCGATGGCCTGGCCGGCCTGCGCATCGCCATCCAGGGACTCGGCCATGTCGGCTTCGCCCTGGCCGAACGGCTCGCCGCCGGCGGCGCCGAGCTCTTGGTCAGCGATCTGGACTACGGCCGCGTGCAGCAGGCGGTGGAGCGGCTGGGCGCGTGGCCGGTGGCCTGCGAGGCGCTGCTCTCCGTGCCCTGCGACATCCTCGTGCCCTGCGGTCTCGGCGGCGTGCTCAGCGGCGAGAGCGTCGCCGGCCTGCGCTGCGCCGCGGTGGCCGGCGCGGCGAACAACCAGCTGGCCACCGCGGATGTCGCCGACCTGCTGCAGGCGCGGGGCATCCTCTATGCGCCGGACTACGTGATCAACGCCGGCGGGCTGATCTTCGTCGCGCTGCACCACCGCGGCGAAAGTCTGGCGGCGATCAACGCCCACCTGGGGCGGATCGGCGAGCGCCTGGACGACATCTACGAGCAGGCCGCGGTCGAGCGGCGCTCGCCGGCGCGGGTCGCCGACGAGCAGGCGGAGCGGCTGTTGTACGGCTAGAGTTGAGGTGAGAGAGCGCGTCTTTCCCCAAACCATCTCCCATCACGACCCCGCGGCCACAAGCGGCGGGCTGATGCGCCCACAAGGCGCGGAGGAGTTGCGCATGACCATCGAGCTTCCCTGCACACGCTATCTCGCGCCCGACGGCCGTCCGCTGGGCGCTCTGCCGGCCTGGGCCGACGACTTCGACCTACTCACCCGGCTCTACCGGCAGATGGTGCTGACCCGCCTGTTCGACCGCAAGGCGGTGGCCCTGCAGCGCACCGGTCGGATCGGCACCTACGCGCCGACCCTCGGCCAGGAAGCCATCGGCGTCGCCGTCGGCAGCCTGATGCGTCCGGAGGACGTGCTGGTGCCCTACTACCGGGACACCGCCGTGCAGCTGATGCGCGGGGTGAAGATGGAGGAGATCCTGCTCTACTGGGGCGGCGACGAGCGCGGCAGCGACTACGCCGATCCGGCGGTGCGCGAGGACTTCCCGATCTGCGTGCCGATCGCCACCCAGTCGCTGCATGCCTGCGGCGTGGCCACGGCGTTCAAGATCCGCGGCGAGCGCCGCGTCGCCGTCACCACCTGCGGCGACGGCGCCACCAGCAAGGGCGACTTCCTCGAAGCGCTCAACGTCGCCGGCGCCTGGCAGCTGCCGGTGGTCTTCGTGGTCAACAACAACCAGTGGGCGATCTCGGTGCCGCGGCGCATCCAGTGCGGCGCCCCGACCCTGGCGCAGAAGGCGGTCGGCGCCGGCTTGCCGGGCGAGCAGGTGGACGGCAACGACATCGTCGCCGTCTACGACCGCGTCGGCAGCGCCCTCGAACGCGCCCGCCAGGGCAAGGGGCCGGCGCTGGTGGAGTGCCTGAGCTATCGCCTGGGCGACCACACCACCGCCGACGATGCGACCCGCTACCGCCCGGACGAGGAAGTCCGCCAGGCCTGGCAGGAGGAGCCGGTCAAGCGCCTGCAGTCCTTCCTGGCGGCCCAGGGCGTGTGGGACGAGAGCCGCGAGCAGGCGCTGATCGCCGACTGCCAGGCGCAGGTGCAGCGGGCGGTGACGGTCTTCGAGGCGGCCGGCCAGCAGCCGGTCGAGTCGGTCTTCGAGCATCTCTACGCCCGCTGGCCGGCGGCGCTGACCGAGCAGCGCGAGATGCTCGCGGAACGGGCGACCCGCGCCCGGGGAGGGGAAAGCCATGAGTGACGGCAAATACAGCCTGGTGGAGGCGGTCAACCTGGCCCTGCACCGGGCGATGCGCGAGGACGAGCGGGTAGTGGTGTTCGGCGAGGACGTCGGGGTCAACGGCGGAGTGTTCCGCGCCACCCTCGGTTTGCGCGACGCCTTCGGCTTCAAGCGGGTGATCGACACGCCCCTGGCCGAGACCATGATCGCCGGCCTGGCGGTGGGCATGGCGGCCCAGGGCCTGAAACCGGTGCTGGAGATCCAGTTCATGGGCTTCATCTACGCCGCCATGGAGCAGCTGGTGTCCCATGCCAGCCGCCTGCGCAACCGCACCCGCGGCCGGCTGGCCTGCCCGCTGGTGCTGCGCGCGCCGATGGGCGCCGGCATCCGCGCGCCGGAACACCACAGCGAAAGCACCGAGGCGCTGTTCGCCCACATCCCCGGGCTGCGGGTGCTGGTGCCGTCCTCGCCAGCGCGGGCCTACGGCCTGCTGCTGGCGGCCATCGACGATCCCGACCCGGTGATCTTTCTCGAACCCACCCGGCTGTACCGGATGAACCCGCAGCCCCTGGCCGACGACGGCCGGCGGCTGCCGCTGGACAGCTGCTTCACCCTGCGCGAGGGCGGCGACGTCACCCTGGTCAGCTGGGGCGCCAGCCTGGTCGAGACCCTGCAGGCGGCCGGCGCCCTGGCCGAGCGCGGCGTCGAGGCCGAGGTGATCGACGTGGCCTGTCTCAAGCCCCTCGACCTGGACACGCTGGAGGCCTCGGTGCGCAAGACCGGCCGCTGCGTGATCGTCCACGAGGCGCCGAAGAGCTGCGCGGTCGGTGCGGAGATCGCCGCCAGCCTCTACGAGCGCGCCCTGCTCGACCTGCAGGCGCCGATCCAGCGGGTCACGGCCCCGGACATCCCACCGCCCCTGTACCGCCTGGAGAGCTACTACATGCCGGGCGTCGCCGACATCCTGGCGGCCTGCGAGACGGTGCTGGAGTACGCCTGAGCGCGCCTCGCGGGGGCAGGACAACAAGGAGAAACGCCATGAAATACTTCAAGCTGCCCGATCTGGGCGAGGGGTTGCAGGAGGCCGAGATCGTCGAATGGCACGTCAAGCCGGGGGACGCGGTGCAGACCGACCAGTTGCTGGTCTCGGTGGAGACCGCCAAGGCGCTGGTGGACATCCCCGCGCCCCATGACGGGATCATCGCCCAGTGCTTCGGCGGCAAGGGCGATCTGCTGCACGTCGGCGACCCCCTGCTGGGCTACGAGGGCGAGGGCGACGCCGGCACCGTGGTCGGGCGTCTGGAGGGCGGTGGGGAAGGGCAGGCGGACCGCTTCTTCGTCGGCGCCGCGCCCTCCACCCGCGAGCACCGGGCACCCCGGGCGACCCCGGCGGTACGCCAGCTGGCCCGCCGGCTGGGCGTCGAGCTGGACGCCGTCGACGGCAGAGGGCCGGACGGCCTGATCACCCGGGCCGACGTGGAGAGGACGGCCCAGGACGCCCGCGAGCGTATCGGCGGGCAGCGTCTGTACGGCGTGCGGCGCAGCATGGCGGCCAACATGGCGCGCGCCCATGCCGAGGTGGTGCCGGTCACCCTGTTCGCCGACGCCGATCTGCACCGCTGGGCCGCGGCCCGCGACCCGCTGGTGCGCCTGGCCATGGCGATCGCCGCCGCCTGCGCCGTCGAGCCGCAGCTAAATGCCTGGTTCGACGGTCGGAATCTGACCATCAAGCGCCACGACCAGCTCGACCTGGGCATCGCCGTGGACACCCAGGACGGGTTGTTCGTGCCGGTGTTGCGCAACGTCGCGGCGCGCAGCGCGGATGACCTGCGCGAGGGCATGGCGCGGCTGCGCGCGGACGTCCAGGCGCGTTCCATTCCGCCGCGGGAGATGATGGGGGCGACGCTCACCCTGTCCAACTTCGGCACCCTGTTCGGCCGCTACGCCAACCCGATCGTAGTGCCGCCGCAGGTGGCGATCGTCGCCGCCGGCCGCCTCCGAGAGGAGCCGGTGGCGATGCAGGGGGAGGTGGTGGTGCATCCGGTGCTGCCGCTCTCGCTGACCTTCGACCACCGGGCGGTGACCGGGGGCGAGGCGGCGCGGTTTCTCAGGGCCCTGGTGGAGGCCCTGGAGCAGCCCGGTTAGCCGTTGAGGACCTGCACGGGGTTGGACATGTTGGCGAGCAGGTCCGGGGTGACCTCGCCCTTCTCGATGGCCAGGCCGAGCTTCACGCTCATGATGAAGCGCTGCAGTTTTTCCGGGTCGCGCCACTGTTCGGCGCTGATGAAGCGCTTGACCGCGACCCCCTTGTCGTTGGAAAGCGTCAGCACGACGCTGCCGTCGGGTCGCTCCACGCTGAAATTCACGTGATATTCCGCCTTGAAGACGTCGGTGATGCTCTGAAAGGGGCTGTTCATCGTTCGTGTCCTGAGCCTGTCTGTTGCCAAGATGGACCGGAAGCCCGACGGCAAGTTCGCCCGATCGGCTGCCCGTCTGCCAGTCGGTCGCAGTGACAGACAGGCGGTGAGTTGGCATCTTTGTACCGTTTCGCCCATGCCGGCCTGGCGAATGATGCCAAGCCAACAAGGCGAAAACCCCGCCTGCCCTGCGCCGAACGCCCGGTCTCCGGGTAATGCGCAGCGGCTATATCGATTCCGGTGAATGGCCTCTATCCTGCATGACCCTTGCGGGGCGATGACCGATCCGGGATCGATACGCAGTACATACGCATTGAGGAGTTGTATCGTGAGCAATAACTGGGCCGACAAGCTGCACCATTGCATCCATGAAGTCGCGGATTCGCTGGGCAACCTGCTGGTGGAGACTTTTCATTACCTGGCGCTCTTCGCCATCGGCGGGGCCACGGCCTGGGCGGCAGTCCATGCCTTTTTCGGCATGATCGAAAAGAGCACCGTCACGGTCGACGACATTCTCCTCCTGTTCATCTATCTCGAATTGGGCGCGATGGTCGGGATCTACTTCAAGACCAACCACATGCCGGTGCGCTTCCTGATCTACGTGGCGATCACCGCGCTGACCCGGCTGATGATCTCGGACATCTCCCACCACCACTCGCCGACCTGGGGCGTGGTCCTGGTGTCGGCGGCGATCCTGCTGCTGGCGGTGTCGATCCTGGTGGTCCGCTACGCCTCGGCGCGCTTCCCTTCGGGGCAGACGGACAATCCGACGCCGCGCCGGCGCATCCTGGTCTCGGAGGACAAGCACCGGATCGAGGGCGAGTAACGTCCGGCGGGCCGCTCAGTCCAGCGGAGCGAACAGCGCGGCGAGGTCCTCCTCGCTCATCCGCGACTCGCCCTGGGCGGCGCCTTCCAGCACATCGCGGGCGAGGCTGGCCTTGGCTTTCTGCAACTGCTGGATCTTCTCCTCGACGCTGCCGCGGGCGATCAGCCGGTAGACGAACACCGGCTTGTCCTGGCCGATGCGGTAGGCGCGGTCGCTGGCCTGGGCCTCGGCCGCCGGGTTCCACCAGGGATCGAAGTGGATCACGGTGTCGGCGGCGGTCAGGTTCAGACCGGCGCCGCCGGCCTTCAGGCTGATCAGGAAGATCGGCAGCTTGCCCGACTGGAACTCCTCCACCGGCGTGCGCCGGTCGCGGGTGCTGCCGGTGAGCAGGGCGTAGGGAATCCGGCGCGCCTCGAGTTCTCTCTCGATCAGTTCGAGCATGCCGGTGAACTGGGAGAACAGCAGCACCCGGCGGCCCTCGGCGAAGAGTTCCTCGAGCATCTCCATCAGCGCGGTCAGCTTGCCGGAGTCCGCCGGTCGGTAGGTCGCCGCCGCCTCGCCGTCCAGCAGGCGCAGGTCGCAGCAGACCTGGCGCAGGCGCAGCAGGGCCTCGAGGATCACCAGTTGGCTGCGGGCCAGGCCCTGGCGCTGGATTTCCGCGCGGACCTTGCTGTCCATCGCCAGGCGCAGGGTTTCGTAGCGGTCGCGCTGGGCCTGGGTGAGCTCCAGCAACTGGGTGATCTCGGTCTTCGGCGGCAGTTCGGTGGCCACCTGCTCCTTGGTCCGGCGTAGCAGGAAGGGTTTGACCCGCGTCTTGAGATGGGCCAGGCGCACGGCGTCACCATGTTTTTCGATGGGCGTGCGGTAGTCGCGCTTGAAGCGCTGCTCGCTGCCCAGCCAGCCGGGCATCAGCAGGTTGAACAGCGACCAGAGTTCGCCCAGGTGGTTCTCCAGAGGCGTGCCGGTCAGGCACAAGCGGTGCCGCGCGGAGAGTTCGCCGGCGGCCTGGGCCGCTTTGCTGCGCGGGTTCTTGATGTGCTGGGCCTCGTCGAGGATGAGCAGGTGGTAGGGCTGCCGGGCCAGCGCCTTGAGATCCCGCGAGAGCAGGGCGTAGCTGGTCAGCAGCACGTCGGCGCCGGCGATCTCCTCGAACAGCGCGCCGCGCTTGGGACCGTGCAGGGCCAGCACGCGCAGCTGCGGGGCGAAGCGGGCGGCCTCGTCCTGCCAGTTGGGGATCAGGCTGGTGGGCATCACCACCAGCGCCGGTGCGGTCAGGCGCCCGGCCTGCTTCTCCAGGAGAATGTGCGCCAGGGTCTGCAGGGTCTTGCCCAGGCCCATGTCGTCGGCGAGCACGCCGCCCACCCCCAGTTCGCGCAGCGTCTGCATCCAGGTCAGGCCCTGGCGCTGGTAGGAGCGCAGCTCGGCGCGCAGCCCAGCCGGCGGCAGCACCTCGCGCTGCGGCAGGTCGCGCAGGCGCTGGGCGAAGCTGCGCAGCGCCTCGCCGCCCTGCCAGTGCAGCGGCAGGCTTTCCTCCAGCGCGGCCAGACGCGCCGCGTCGGGGCGGGCCAGACGCAGGTGTTCGCTGTCGTCGCCCGGCTCGCGGAGGAATAGCTCGCCGAGGTGGTTCAGCAGCGGCTTGAGCCGGCCGAAGGGCAGGGCGATGCGCCGCGCGCCGCCAGCACGCGGCACCGGAACCAGCAGTATTTCATCGTCGCGCCGCTTGGCCAGGGCCTCCGGGGTCAGCAGCCAGGGCGTGTTGCGGATGGCGTAGAGCAGGATCGGCAGCAGGCTGATGCGCTGGCCCTCGACCTCGATGCCCATTTCCAGATCGAACCAGTCCTGCTCGGGACGCTGCTCGAGCTGCAGGTACCAGTCGTCGATATCCAGCAGGTTGAAGTGGAAGTCCGGGCGCATCTCGATGCGCCAGCCCCGTTCGCGCAGCTTCGGCAGTTCCTGGCGGACCAGGTGCAACCAGGCGGCGTCGTCGGGCAGCTCGAACAGTTCGCCGGTCGACTCCGGCAGGGCCTCGCTCTGCCGCAGGGCGACCTGGAAGCCCAGGCTGGCGAGGGTCTGACGGAAGCCCGTCTCGGCCTCCGCGTCGCGGCGGATGCGCAGCACCTCGTCCGCGCGACGCACCAGCAGGTCCTTCGCCGCCTTGCCCGAGGTGCGCTGCTCGCCATAGAGGAAGGCCAGCGCCGCGCGGTGCTGGAGCTGCTCGACCATGCGGCCCTTGCGCGCGTCGTAGTGCATGCGCACGTGGCTGCCGAGGATCAGCAGGGGGATCGGGCGGACGTCGTCGAGCAGACGCTCGGGCAGGGGGGATTCCTGCTCGGGCGGCGGAGCCGGCTGGTTTTCCAGGGCGACCAGGGCCGCCACCACATGTTTGCAGTTGTAGCCCACCGGGCAGCTGCAGGTACCGGCCACCTGCCAGCCACCGGCATGGCGCAGCAGGCGTATCCGCTGGCGGTAGCTCTGTGTGGCCGAGCCCCGGCAACTGGCTTCGAGCAGCTCGGGGGTCAGCTTGAGCAGCGCGCTGCGGCCCTGGGCCGCATAGCTCCGGCCGCGCTCGAGGGTGCCGAGGTCGAACTCTTCCTGCCAGTCCTCCTGGCGCAGCTGAGAGATGTCCGGCTGCATCAGGGACTCGGCAGTGGGCGGTGGAAATGGGGATGGGACATGCTGTGCGGGTACCGGCTGAAGGCTGCTGAACAGCCGATTGTCTCACAGGCGGACGTGCAGGGCAGCTGCCGCGGCGAAACGACGCCGCCGGGTTAATCGTCGTGTCGCCAGGGCCGTGGACTCGCTCAGTCGGCGAAGCGGCCCTGTAGCCGCACGGGCCGGAAGTCGAGGGTTTCCGGTCGGTAGCCGGGACGCAGCGCCGCCAGCGGCCGGTCGGGCGGGCAGCGCTGCGGCGCGTAGTCGAGGCGCAGTTCCAGACGGGAGAGGGCGTGTTCGGTGCGCTGCTCCTGCCAGAGCACGGCGGCGACGACCAGGGCTAGGCCGCAGAGGGCGGCGAAGGAGACCCGCAGGGCCTGTTCCGGATAGCGCAGGAGCAGGACCAGCCAGGTCAGGACGAGCAGGGCGCCGAATAGCATGAACGGTCTCGGGCAGGGCGGTGATCCATCCTAACCCAAAGCCGTCGCCCGAAGAGGCGGGGGAAAACGCCGTCGGACCGCCCCGCGGGGCGATCCGATAGGCGCGGGATCAACCGACGATCCGCGAGGCTTCAGCGGTGCGACCGTAGACGTCTTCCAGACGCTCGATGTCGTCTTCGCCGAGGTAGCTGCCGGACTGCACCTCGATCAGCTCCAGGGCGATCTTCCCGGGGTTGGCCAGGCGATGCACGGCGCCGACCGGGATGTAGGTCGACTGGTTCTCGGTGAGCAGGAAGGTCTTCTCGTTGCAGGTCACCTGGGCGGTGCCGGATACCACGATCCAGTGCTCGGCGCGGTGGTGGTGCATCTGCAGCGAGAGGCTGGCGCCCGGCTTCACGGTGATGCGCTTGACCTGGAAGCGGCCGCCCATGTCCACCGAGTCGTAGGAGCCCCAGGGGCGATAGACCTGGCAGTGGTTCTGGGTTTCCGGACGGGCCTGGTCGTCGAGGGACTTGACCAGTTTCTTGACGTCCTGGACCCGGTCCCGGTGGGCGACCATGGTGGCGTCCTTGGTTTCCACCACCACCACGTCCTCCAGACCGAGCACGGCGACCAGCTTGCCGTTGCCGTGCACCAGGCAGTTGTGGCTGTCGTGCAGGAGCACGTCGCCCTTGACCACGTTGCCGCGCTCGTCCTTGTCGTGCACTTCCCAGATCGAGGCCCAGCAGCCCACGTCGCTCCAGCCCGCCGAGAGCGGCACCACGCAGGCGTGGCGGGTCTTCTCCATCACCGCATAGTCCACGGAGTTGTCCGGGCAGCAGGCGAAGGAGGCCGGATCGATCTTCATCTCCTCGGTACCGCCCTGGCTGCGCTCCAGGGTCAGCAGGCAGTTGTCGTAGATGTCCGGGTCGTGCGCCTGCAGCTCCTCGAGGAAGCGGCTGGCGCGGAACATGAACATGCCGCTGTTCCAGAAGTAGTCGCCGGATTCGACGAAGCGCTTGGCGCGCTCCACATCCGGCTTCTCGACGAACTGCAGGACGCGGTTGACGCCATCCGGCAGGCCGCTGGCGGCCAGGTCGCACTTGATGTAGCCGTAGCCGGTTTCCGGGCGGTCGGCCGGGATGCCGAACAGCACCAGCTCGCCGCCTTCCGCGGCTTTGCGGGCCAGTTCGAGCGAGCGGCGGAAGGCCTCGTGATCGGCCAGCACATGGTCGGCCGGCAGCACCAGCAGCAGCTCGTCGCGGCCCTCGGCGATCAGCTTCATGGCCGCGAGGGCGATGGCCGGCGCGGTATTGCGGCCGAAGGGCTCGAGCAGCAGCGCCTGGGTCGCCAGGCCGAGCGCTTCGAGCTGCTCCTTGACGATGAAGCGATGATCCTGGTTGCACACCACTACCGGGTTCTGCATGCCTTCGAACACCAGGCGCTGCAGGGTTTCCTGGAACATGGTCCGCTCGCCGGTGAGGGCGAGGAACTGCTTGGGAAACTGCTTGCGCGATAGGGGCCAAAGACGCGAGCCACTGCCGCCCGACAAGATCACTGGAATCATTTGCTTGCTCTCCTTAATGAATGGGTCTTGCTTTTCCAATCGCTTATCCCTGCATGCTTCTTTGCGCTGGCTTGTTTTAGGAATGCTTGGCTTCACTCGCGGGCGGGACGCCGGACCCACACCGGAGTGAGACTGCTCGGGCTGCCTGTCACGTACAGGCAAAGGGTTTCCCCACGATCCAGTACGACCGGCTTGAGATCGGCGACCTTCCGCTCGCCGTCGAACAATGCCAGGCCGACCTTCACCGGATTGATCTCGCGCTCCCCTCTCCCGTGGGGCGCGACACTGCTCACGACTTCGGTCCTGCCGTCGGCGGTCTTGAGGGCCAACGGCCTGTCCGAAAGGTTCTGCAGCCGCAGCAGGGCCTTCTGCCGGCTCCTGAAGGGCGGCTCCTCGACCAGTTGCGCGGTACCGGACTGGTTCACCAGGGTGTACTGGCGGTCCGCTTCCAGCACGACCGGCAGCGTCTGGCTGCCGACCCGCACGCCGTAGCGACCCGGCTGGAGATGCGCGTAATCGCCGCTGGCGAAGGGCGCGACTTCGCTCAGCGAGACGGGACCCACCGTGGCACCGGTTTCCTGGCCGCTGGCGTTGTACAGGCGGATCTGGGCCGAGCCCCGGGGCGCGACCGGGGGATACGGCGAGTCGTCGTCGGCCTGGGCCGGCAGGCTCGGCAGGCCGAGCAGCAGGGCGCAGATCCCGGCGATCCAGTGCGGCTTGTGCAAGCGGGTCATGTGCATCTCCATTGCGGTTTTCCTCAGGGGCGAACCTGACGGCGCTGGTTGTCGGCCAGCTGATCCTGGCCGCCGGCGGCCCTGAGCTGGGCGATCCAGCCGGCGTCGAATTCCTTCAGGTCGTTGGCCATCGGCAGGTAGCGTTCGGGGAATTCCCAGATCACCACCTGCGGCGGGGCGTTCTTGAACTCCTCGCTCTGCAGGAACTTGAGCATCGGCAGGATCGGCCCGTGGCCGTCCTCGGCGAAGTTCAGCAGGTCGCTGCCGAGCGCTTGGCGCAGCGCGCCGGCGAAGTTCCAGCGCTCGTCGGCGCTGTAGCTGGTGCCGACCAGGGCCACCGGCACCTGGCTGTCGGCGAACAGGGCATCCGCGCCGGCTCCGACTTCCTCCGCCGGGCGGGTGCTGTGCTGGACCAGCAGGTCCGGCTGCGGCAGCAGCTCCTCGAAGAGCGGGGCGAGCGGGAGGAAATTGGTCAGGTCGCCCTTGTGGGGTTTGGCCTCTCCGGTCTCGGTGACGAAGCGCCGGGTTTCCTCCAGCAGGTCGCGGCGGCTCACCTCGGTGGCCAACTGGTGGGCGACGATCTGCGCGCCGCGCGGCGTCCAGTGGGTGTCGGTGCGCAGGAACACCAGCGAGCGGCCCTTGCCCTGGCGCAGCGGATCGAGCAGGTCGGGCGCGACGATGTCCGCCGCGTGCAGGGCGGCGTGGAACTCCCGGTAGAGCCCGGTGTGCAGGCCCGCCGGGCGGTGCTCGCCCAGGTATTCGGGATAGAGGCGCGCCTTGGCCGGAACGACCGCCATCACCAGCTGCACGCCCTGGTGCGCCAGGGTTTCCCGCACGCCGCGGATCAGTTCGAGGTTCTCCTGCATGTGCCGCTGCCCGCCGACCACCGGCTTGATCTCCTCGTCGCTGTAGAGCCATTCCCGGCTGCCGACCAGCACGCCCGGCCGGCCCTCGCGGAACAGCCGGTAGTCGAGGGCGGCCCAGAGGTTGATGCCCAGCTGCTTGACCGGGAAGCGCTCGTTGAAGTGGCTCTCGAAGGACTGCGCCAGGCCGCCGTCGAGCACGCCGATGTCCGCCGGCATGGCGTAGTCGGGCAGGCCGCGCGCGGCGCCCAGGCCGAGTCCGCCGAGGATGGCGAGGAAGGAGGCGACGTAGAGTTTGCGGTGCAGAGTCATGTCCGTATCTCCTCAGAACTGAAAATAGAGGAAGGGGGAATAGCTCTGCGCGGAGAGCTTGAGGATCGAGGCGCAGAACAGGGCGAGCAGCGCGCCGCGGGTGACGTAGTGCGGCAGGGCGACGATCCAGGCCGGCGGCTCCGCTACCGGCACCGCGGCGCGGCTGGCCGTCGCCGCGGTCGGGGCGCCGGCCTCGGCCTTCGGCGCCTGCTTCGACAGCGGCTGGCTGTAGAAGCGGTAGAGCCCGCAGACGGCCAGGGTGAGGTAGGCCAGGACCAGGGTGGCGATTTGCAATTGGGTGATCTTGGCGCGTCCCAGCTCGGAGAGCTGCCAGCCATCGAAGCTGAACATGGCCCGGTACATGCGCCAGGCGACGTCCAGGTTCTCGGCGCGGAAGATGACCCAGCCGAGCACCACCAGCAGGAAGGCGAAGGCCCACTTCAGCGGGTTGAAGCGCCGCGGCCCGGCATCGATGTTCAGGGCGCGCTCGATGGCCAGCCAGGCGCCGTGCCAGATGCCCCAGATCACGTAGGTCCAGTTGGCGCCGTGCCACAGGCCGCCCAGCAGCATGGTCAGGAACAGGTTGCGGTAGGTGGCGAGGGTGCCGTTACGGTTGCCGCCCAGGCTGATGTAGAGGTAGTCGCGCAGCCAGGTGGACAGGCTGATGTGCCAGCGCCGCCAGAACTCGGTGATCGACTGGCTGATGTACGGCTGGTTGAAGTTCTCCATGAAGCGGAAGCCCATCATCAGGCCGAGGCCGATGGCCATGTCGCTGTAGCCGGAGAAGTCGAAGTACAGCTGTGCGGTGTAGGTCAGCGCGCCGAGCCAGGCGTCGCCGGTGCTGGGGTTTTCCAGGGCGAAGAAGTGATCGGCCAGCGGGGCCAGGGAATCGGCGATGAACACCTTCTTGATGAAGCCCTGCATGAAGCGGGTGCAGCCTTCGGAGAACTTCTCCAGGGTGTGGGTGCGGTGGTTGAACTGGTCGACCAGGTCCTTGAAGCGCAGCACCGGGCCGGCGATCAGGTGCGGGAAGATCGCCACGAAGGCGGCGAAGTCGATCAGGTTGCGCGTGGCGGGGGTGTCGCCGCGGTAGACGTCGATGATGTAGCTGATGGACTCGAAGATGTAGAAGGAGATGCCGATAGGCAGCAGCACGTGGGTGATGACGAAGGGCTGGAGGCCCCAGGCGGCGATGAGGGCGTTGAGGCTTTCCACGCCGAAGTTGGCGTACTTGAAGTAGCCGAGGATGCACAGGTCCACCGCCACGCCGAAGGTCAGCCAGCGCCGGCCGCCCTTGCTGCGCACGCCGGCGGCGCCGATGCGCAGGCCGATCCAGTAGTTGAATACGGTGACGGCGGCGAAGAGGGCGAGAAAGTCGATGCGCCACCAGGCATAGAAGATATAGCTGGCGGTCAGCAGCAATAGGTTCCTATGGCGCGGCGCACTCAGGTAGTAGAGCCCGAGAAATACCGGCAAAAACAGAAACAGGAATACGTTGGACGAAAAAACCATTACCCGTGTCTCTCGCAGTGTCAAATTCCAAGGCTCTCGACGAGCCGGCCATTCCCCCGGATACCGCTCAACGGGATGTCCGCCCGGGCGCGTCTGGTGCGCGGCCCTGGGCATCGGCGACGCAGGCGGCCGGGGCGGACATCCGGGCCCCGGCCGCCGTGTTGCAGCGCCCCTTCAGTCGCGCTTGCCTATCGCCGCCCGGGAGGAGGGGCCGGCGGATTCGAAGATCCGGGTCACGTCCCCGCCCAGGCGGAAGGTCTTGAACGGCCCCAGCTCGGCCTTTTTCTTGCGCAGGGCCGGCGAGCAGGCATAGAGGCTGCAATAGGGCTCGAGCCAGGAGAACTTGGAGTTCTCCTGCAGATCGCTCATGTCCTGCTTCTGGTCCGCACGCTTGGCGAAGGGCGCAGGATTCTCGACACCGGCCAGCACCTTGCTGGCCAGCCGACCGAGCGCGCCGTCGTTCTCGTCGCGCAGGTCCACTCCGTTGGCCTGGGCGAAGGCGGCGATCATCATCAGCGGCGGCAGGCTGTAGTTGTGGTAGGCCAGCGCACGCTGGCGACGGCGGATCTCGTTGGGCAGGTAGCCGTCGCTGTCGACCTGGTTGGCGCCGATGCGCAGCTCTTCCACCGCCCAGTCGAACAGGTCGCGGCGGTCGGTCGCCACGGCGGTCGCCATCACCGACCAGGCCGCCCAGTAGGAGTGGTTGTTGATCTGCTTCAGCGGCAGATCGCTCCAGTCGCGGACCACCTGCTCGCCGACCCTGGCGAACCACTCCTCGATCAGCTGCTGCTCGCGCGGATAGGACTTGAGCGGCTGGCTGGAGGAGAACCTGAGCTGCAGGTAGGCCCCGGCCAGGCTGCCCAGGGCCCATTTGCGCATGGACTTGCCGGTGTGGTTGAACTCGGTGGAGAGCAGAGCCCCGGCCTGGGCCCAGGTCGTCATCCAGTTCAGGGCGCATTCCAGGTACTCCGGCCGGCCCTTTTCCATGTAGTGCTCGACCATCTGGCTGACGCCGCGCTCCAGTTCGTTGATGCTCGCGGTCTGGGCACGGAAGGCCTGTTCCGACTCCTTGTTGAGGGTCGCCCGTGCCGAATCGGAGCCCTCGTACTTGCTGCGGAACACCAGTTTGCCGGTATAGGGCGTGGGAACGGCGGCGCAGGTCTCCCCCTTGCCTTCATGGAGTTCCACCGGGGCGTAATAGCCGTGCGGCGGCACCAGCGCACCGGCGGCACTGGCGCCGTCGGTCAGCAGGAGGCCGAACAGGAAGGGGAGCGCGAGTCGGGATCGGGTCATGGTGCACCTCAGCGGCCGGCGTCGGCGGTGAGTTTGGCCGGGGGGCGATGGTCGTTGCGCTGGCACAGCCGGGCTTCCACCTCGACCGGCTGGGTGAGACCCTCCGGCGTCTGGATCTCCAGAGCCAGGAAGTCCAGACCGCCCCAGTCCCCGTCGTCGCGCAGGTGGAAGGCGAAGCGGCCGTCGGTGTCGGCGGTGTTGGGCTTCTCGAACTTCACCTTTTCCCGCCGGCCGGTCATGTACCAGATGAAGCCCTCGAGGGTTTTCACCGAGGGGTCGCTGAAGCGGATGTCCAGCTGGTGGCGGCTGTTGCTGGCATCCACCAGCTTGCCGGCACCGTTGACCAGCACCTCCTTGCTGCCGCCGCCGGGGTGCAGGGTGGCCTTGCTGGCGAGCAGGGCCGGGCGGCCGTCGCAGGCGTTGTCTTCCAGCAGGGCCAGGAACTGCCGGTGGATCTTTTCCTGGGCCAGGTCGTAGAGCGGGGAGAACTCCCAGATCAGGATCTTCGGCGGATGCGTCTGGAACTCCTCGCTGCCCAGGTATTCCAGCATCGCGCCTTCCAGGCCGCCGCCGGGGAAGGCGACGTTGAGGATGTCGGCGCCGATGTACTGTTCGAGGAAGCCGCTGAAGTTGTAGTTCTCGCCGCTATGGCTGGTGCCGACCAGGGTGATCCGCGGAAGCTCGGCGTTGCCGAAGAGGTCGCCGCTGGCGCTTTCTCCCTTGGGCTCGGTGAAGAACTGGTCGCTGTATTCGTAGGCGTAGCTGGTGCCGCAGATCTGCCCGGCGACGTTGTGCAGGGTGCCGCGCTTGCCCATCAGGCCCTGCTTGCGGGTGACGAACTCCTTGCGCTGAATGCCGGAAAATTCCGGCATGTGCCGCACCGTCTCCGCCACGATCTTCGCGGTGCGCTCGGCGCCGTAGGGCGTCCAGTGCTGGTCGCCGCGGAAGTAGAAGGCGTGCGGCTCCTTCTCGTCGGTCAGGGGCGACAGGTCGGGAACCCGGAAGCCGATCTCCTCGAAGCGCCCCAGGGCCTTGCGGTAGTTCTTTAGCGCCAGGTCGTAGTCGAAACCGGCCTTCTGCTCGGCCGCGAGCTTGCTGCGATTGACCAGGCCGCGGGTCGGTTGATAGACCACCACCAGCTCGACCCCGCGACGCTTGAAGGCGTCGTGCAGTTCGCGGAGCATGCGCCAGCCCTCTTCGCTGGTGCCGAATTCGGTGCGCAGATCCTCGCGGGTGCGGAACAGCCAGTCCTTTTCGCCGCCTTCCACCAGGGTGGTGAAGTTGCGCTTGTAATCGGTGTCGTACTGGCCCGGATCATGGGCGGCGGGGCACAGGCTGCAGCAGGGCTCGGCCCGGTAGTTCGGGCCGGGCGCCGTCTCGGCATGCACGCCGGTCGTTGCCAGGGAAATCGCTGCCGCCAGCGTGGGAAGGACAATCCATTGATTCTTCATGGGCGCTTTCTCGTCAGTTCTGCAGTTCGGCCTGGGTTTCCACGGGGTCGATGAGTACCGCCCGCTTCTTCCTCACCATCAGGTCGAGGATTTCTTCCTGCTTGTCCTGGAGGATGCCGGCGAAGGTGATGCCGGAGCTTTTCGGCGGAGCGAGCATCTGCACCCGGTAGAGCTCCACGCTCAGCGGCGAGTCGATGGCGATCGGCGCCGAGCCGTTGCCGGCCAGTTCACCGCCGACCACGATCATCGACACCTGGGTATCGAAGGGGTCGAGCTTGATGTCCCGGTCGGTCTGGCTGAGATCCTTGATGTGCCCGTACACGCCGGTCAGCTGGTTGCTGGCGATGATGTTCTCGTACAGGCGGGTGTTCACGCTGTTGCGCAGGCGCACCCCGTGGCGGGCGTTGCTGAGGACCCGGTTGCCCCAGATCAGGTTGTTCGAACTCTCGTAGAGGGTGATGCCGTCGGAGCGGTTCTTGTACACCTCGTTGTAGGCGACCAGGTTGTTCTCGCTGTTGCGGTCGAGAACGATGCCCGACAGCTTGTTGTCGTGGGTGCGGTTGTTGATGATCCAGCTGTTGTTGACCTCGCGGGAAACGATGATGCCGTGCTTGACCTTGGTTCCGTAGACGTGGTTTTCCGCGATGATCAGCCGTTCCGAGCGGTCGTGCGGGTCGATGCCGTAGATGATGTTGTCGCGGTAGGTGTTGCCCTTGACCACCACGTCGTCGGCCTCGTAGCAATAGAAGCCGTAGTAGACGTCGTCGAAGGTCGACTCCAGCAGCCAGCCGCTCGGCCGCGGGCGCTTCAGGCGCGCCTGCATGTCCGGCGTGTACTGGCTGATGCTCACGCCGTAGGACTTGCTCGCCTCGTAGCCGAGGCTGGTGAACCGGCTGCGCGAGATGTAGATGTCGGCGCCGCCCCAGGACAGCAGGAAGGGGCGGAAGGCGTGCTTGTTGCGGAAGGTGGCCGGCCCGTTGCTCGCCTCGCGCCAGGCGGTCACGCTGCTGTCGGTGATGAACAGGTGACCGTCGTTGACCAGGAAGGCACCGCTTTCCTCGGACAGCCGCAGGTCCTTGACGCGCTTGTCGATGTGCAGGGTGGCGCCCTGGGCCACGACGATCGGCAGGCGGGCCAGGTAGACGCCCGGTGCGGTCTCGGCGAACTGGCTGGCCGGCAGTTGCCGGGCCAGCTGGTCCAGTGTCACGAAGCCGCCCTCGATGAAGATCGCCTGGGGCATGCCGTGCTGGCGCTGCACCCACTGGCGCAGGCGGTCCTGGCCGCCGGTGAAGTCCTTCAGGGCGTCCTGCTTGAGGATGCGCCGCACGGCGGCCCGTCCGCCCGGCTTGTGCTGGATCTTCGCCAGCACGGCCTCGTGGGTGTAGCCGGACAGGTCGGGCAGTTTCGGCGGGTCCATGTACAGATGATCGGCGGGCGCGCTGGAGACGGTATAGCTACTCGCCAGGCGCAGGCTCTGGGTCGACTTCGGGGCCGGTTCGGCCTTGCCGGCCGCCGGGGCGGCCTGGATGGCCGGACTGCCGGCGAGCAGCAGTCCGAGCATCAACGGCGTGGCCAGGGCTGAGGCGATTCTGCGTTGCATGTTCATCGTCGGTTCCTTTCAGCGTGCCGCCACCTCAGAAGCGCCAGACGAAGTCGAGGAAGACCCGGTACATGGTCGTGTCGGCCTTGCTGGCATAGGCGTTACCGGGGAAGAACAGGCCGCTGCGCAGACGCACCAGTGCGGACTGGTCCTCCAGCCCCGAATCCCAGGCGCCGGGAATGACGCCCTGGCGGAAATAGCGGGCGATGACCAGGTCGACTTCCTGACCCAGGTCCGACCGGCCATCCTGGAGCGCGGGCTTGTTGTTGTAGTTGAAGGGGCTGACGCCGCTGCTGACGATCGGGGCGTTGTCGTCGACCCGCCAGAAACGGTGGTAGATCAGGCTCCCCTCGTAGGTGTCGTTCGGCCGCCAGGAGGTGAAGAGGCTCGCCACCTGGGTGTTGGTCATCTGGCCGCGGAAGGCTTCGCCGAAGCGGTGGATGCGGGTCTGCACGCCGGTGAAGCTGGAGCGGTTGCTCTGCATGCCGGTCTGCACGAACTGGCCGGAGCTGTCGTGGTTGTCGCCGCCCTCGCCGCCGTTCCCGCTGCCGCTGCCGCGGGCGTAGGCCGCACCGAGCTTCCACTGCTCGTTGATGTTCCAGCGCAGGCCGAGGTCGATGGCCCAGGCGTTGACGTCTTCGCCGTACTTGTCGGCGGGGGTGGTGGCGTCGGCGAAGTAGCGTTTCTTGATGTGGCCGGTCAGCCAGGTGAGCTCGCCCCAGTAGTTGACCGGCATGCGCGAGCGGTAGTTGAAGAAGTCGCCGTCCAGGTGCAGGCCGACCCAGGTCAGGTTGCCGGTATAGGGCTTGCTCTGCTGGTCGTTGACCTGCTTGTCGTAGGAACTCGGCAGGTCTCCGTAGTCGTGGACGTGATGGAGCTTGAAGCCCGCCCAGTGGCCTGGATGCCATTGATAGTCGAGGCCGCCGAAGAAGTTGGCGCGCTTCTCGTCGTTGGCGCTGAGGTCGTCGTAGTCGGTGCGGTAGTCGGAGAAGCGCTCGGCGGCGCCCAGCTGGGCGCGCAGCAGGGTGCTGTCGAACATCCAGTTCAGGGCCTCGATGCGGGTGTCCCACCAGGTGCCTTCCGAGGCGTAGACCCGCTGCCGGCCGAAGCGCAGGTGCTCGCCGGGGTAGGGGGTGAGGCCGCGGTAATCGATCCAGAACTCGCGTAGGGCCAGATAGCTCTTGTCCGGATCGCGGCTCTTGTCCCGGTTCGTGAGAGTCTCGGGCTTGAGGTTGGGGGAGATCGGGTCGGTTTCGATGATGTCGGTGGAGGAAACCGCCTGCAGCATGAAGAAGCCGCTCCAGTCGCCATGCCGCCCGTAGACCCAGGGGCGCGCGTCGATCGCCACGCCGCTCACGTCGCCGCCACCGCGGGTTCCGAGATCGCGGTCGTCTTCGAATTGTCCGGTGATCTTCAGGTCCATGCCGATGTTGCGATCCGGGCTATTGGCCGCAAGCAGCGGTCCGTTGCACAGCAGTGTCGCTCCCAGCCCCAGGCCAGCGCCTATCCATTGCTTTTTACTCATGTTCCTTCCTACTTACTTAATTGCACGGCTTGCATCTGGAGTCCGGCTTGCCAGGCGCCGCTGCGCGCCTGCTGTTCCTCGCGCATCAGGCGCTCGGCCTGGATGCGTTCGGCCGGTGAAATCCGGGTTTCGATGTCCTGCATCAGGGCTTCGGTACCCGGCCTGCCCTGGAGCTGGGCGAGGCGGATGAAAACGTAGGCGTTGGCCAGATTGGGCTTGACCCCGCGGCCCTGGGCGAACAGTTGTGCGATGCCGTAATCGGCGTTGGGCTGACCGGCCCGGGCGGCGATCAGCAGATGGTCGAGCGCCTTCTGCGGATAGACCTGACCGAGATAGCCGCGGCGATAGATCTGCCCCAGGTAGTAGTGGGCGCTGGTGCTCGCGTCCGAGGCCTGGAGCAGGTGCTCTTCGGCCTTGGCGGGGTTCTGGGGCGCCAGCTTGCCCTCGTAGTAGAACTTGCCGAGCAGCAGATGGGCGCGCGGCGGATCGGCTTCGCGGCCGCGCTCGACGTAGTCGAGCAACTGGTCGACCTCGCCGAGTGCGGGGAAGTCGTAGAGCAGCTGTGCCAGACTGATCCAGGCGGCGGGGTAGGTCGGGGCGATGTCGGTGAGCAGCGACTGCGCGGTCTTCTCGTCGGTCGGGCCGAGCTGCGGATCGGCGAGCACGGCGGCCACCGATTCGATCCGGCTGGCCGGGACGGCGCCGCTGCGCTGGGCGGCCAGCAGCTGTTTCAGCAGCGCCTGCTGCTGCGCGGTCTGCTGGCGCTTCTGATACACGGTGGCCAGTTCGGCATAGCAGACATCGTACTGGGAGAGCAGGCCCTTGCAGATCTGCTCCACTTCGTCCAGATGCTGGTCGTAACTGCCCTGGGTGCGGTAGAGGACGATCTGCGCCAGGCCGGCCTGGGTATGGCCGGCGGCGCGCCACTGGTTGATGCGCTGCTGCAGGCTCACGTCGGGGAAGCTCTGCGGGTACTGGATGTAGAGCATCGCCAGCGGCAGCAGGACGGTCGGCTCGCCGGCGGCGAAGGCTTCGCCGAGCAGACGTTCGGCTTCCCGCTTCTCCGCCTCGCTGGCATCGGGCTTGGCGGCCAGCAGCTTGCCCAGGCGGGCCTTGGCCCGGGGCGAGGCGTCCAGCGCCAGGCGGTAGGTCTGTTCGGCCTGGCGCAGCTGCACCGGGTCATGGCTGGCGACCTGCAGATCGGCCAGGCCGATCTGGGCATCGGTGTAGCCCAGCGCGGCGAGCTGGCGGAAATGCCGTTCGGCGGTGGCCGTGTCTCCCCGTTGCAGCGCTTCCTGCGCCAGCCGCTGGTCGGGGATGTCGAGATTGGCGCAGGCGGCGAGGCTGCCCAGCGCCGAAATCAGCAGAAATCTAGTCGTCCCTTTCACCTTGAATTCCCTTTCAGAAGCCTGCGGCCAGAGCTTTGTCGATCAGCCAGTCGAAAGAGGGACCGCGGTCGACCTGCACCTCGACCGGCTGGCCGATCAGGGTGCTGTCGAGCGGCTGCTCGGGACGGATGACCACGTGGATCGAGTCCGACAGTTCGGCGTTCTGCAGCGTGCTGCTGACGATCTGGCCGTGGCGCTCCTTCTCCTCGCCCGGCAGGAGGAATTCGACCCGCGTGCCCGGCTTGACCCGCTCGAAGTCGCGGTAGGGGAAGCGCGCCTCGATGTCCGCCTCGCTGTTGCGCGGCACCAGTTCGAAGATCACCGAGCCCTTGGTGGCGTACTGGCCGTCGGCGACCGTCTGGCGGATCACCTTGCAGTCGCAGGGGCTGGTCAGGGTGCCCTTCATCTGGCGGCTGAACAGCTGCTCGACGTTGGCCGGGTTCAGTTGCTCCTCGGTCAGGTGGCCCTTGAGCACTTCCAGCATGGTGGAGGAGAAGGAGGCGATGGGGGCGCCCTTGGCGACGATGCCGTCCGGGCCGACCAGGCTCTGTACGGTGCCTTCGCGCGGCATGGTCACCTGCATGCCCGGCACGCTGATCATGGCCGATTCGGCATGGGTGACGAAGTAGATGCCGTACAGCTCCTTGAGGATCAGGCCGAAGGCGCCGACGCCGACGACCAGGACGCCCAGGCTGAAGGCGATCGCGCGCGCGCGCTCGAGCAGGGTCTGCGGGGCGAGGGTCTTGCCTTTGCGGGACTTGGTGAAATTGTCCCGCTGCAGGGTGCTCATGACGTCGCCGATGGTGACCAGCTCGCCGCTCAGGTGGGCGGTGATCAGGTGGCGCAGGGTCGAGATCTGCCGCGCATCCAGGTTCTGGAACTGGCAACCGGTGCGGCCGCTCTCCGGATCGACCGAGCGCACCTGGAAGTCCACGTCCATGGCCAGGCTCAGGTTGTCGATCTGGAACAGCAGCTTGCCCTTGTGGTGGTCGCCCACCTGGTTGGACTGCGGGGCGGCGACGAAACTGAAGCCGCCGGCGGAGATGTCGATCAGGCGCTGATCGATGGTCTGCCGGTTGTTGCCGACG
The DNA here is from genome assembly GCF_042643485.1 of Azotobacter bryophylli. Lineage (NCBI taxonomy): Bacteria > Pseudomonadati > Pseudomonadota > Gammaproteobacteria > Pseudomonadales > Pseudomonadaceae > Azotobacter > Azotobacter bryophylli. Next base: position 114,027 of record NZ_JBHRSJ010000001.1, read on the forward strand.
AAGCGGATCTTCGCCGGCAGCTTGACCCGGGCATGTTGCCGTTGAGCTTCCGACTCGTGGACCACATTGACGTTGACTGCGGTATTCATGGTTGTCTTCCTTCTCGAATCATTCGTGCCCGCTCAGACCGCGACCATCAGCACAGCGATGAATAGGCTGGTTGCGGAGAAAGTCATGGCCCGTGACGACCAGTTGTTGAACCAGCTCTGGAAGCTGGCGAGTTCGCGGTTGAGCTTGGTGTCCTGGCGCGTCCATGACTGCTGGTCGAGGCGGAAGAACACGTGGATCTTCACCAGTGCGCCGACGATCTGGTTGTAGTAGAGGATCAACGGATAGGCCGGTCCTATGTGGTGGCCGGATGCGGAGAGCAGGAGGGTCAGGACGAAGCGCGTCGAGCAGATCCACAACAGGTAGATCAGGAGGAAGACCAGGTTGTACTTGATGCTGGCGATGATCGCCACGCACAGGCCGAGCAGGCTCGTCCACATGGAGAAGCGCTGGTCGAGCAGAACCACCGAGGTGAACCAGCCGAGGCGGCCGACCCCCAGCTTCAGCGCCCGGGAGTTTTGCCGCAGGTTGTTGCCGTACCAGCGGAACATCAGCTTGCGGCTGGCCTTGATGAAGCTCTTCTCCGGCGGGTGCTCGACGGTATGGATCTCCGCATCGGGCACGTAGAAGGTGTCGTAGCCCAAGCGCATGAGGCTGAACCAGCTGGACTTGTCGTCGCCGGTGAGGAACTTGAAGCGGCCGAGGCGCCAGTGGTCGAGGTTATCGCTCTCCACGTCGGCGATGAACTCGGGGTCGGTCACCACCCGGGCACGGAACATGGACATGCGCCCGGTGAGGGTGAGCACGCGATGGGACAGGGCCATCGAGCACATGTTGATGTGGCGCTGGGCGAAGCGCAGCTTGTGCCACTCGCTCATGATGTAGCTGCCCAGCACTTCGCAGAATTCGTTGGTGGTCAGGCCACCCATGTTGGGGAAGATCTTGAAGTAGGGGACCGTCTTGCGCACCACGCCGGCATCCAGCACGGTGTCGCCGTCGATCACCGCGACCACGGCGTTTTCGTCGGGCATGTGCCGGGAGATGGCACGGAAGCCGTTGGCCAGACCGTCGCGCTTGCCGGTTCCGGCGATCCGCACGAAGTCCAGCTTGACCCGCTCCGGCGGGCTCAGCTTGGCCCAGAGGCTCTTGATCAGCAGCTCGTCGGACATTTCCACGATCGAGCAGACCACGGTGGTCGGGTAGCCGCAGTCGATCGCTTCTTGGATCACCGAGCCGTACACCTTGCCGGTGGTCAGGGCGTCGATGCGGAAACTGGTGACCATCAGGAACACATGGGAAGGATCGGCGTCCTTGCCCAGCTTGTGCGCCTTGCGCCGGTAATAGGGGAACACCACGTACAGGAACAGCATCCCGCGCAGGAAGTGGAGGGCGCCCATGGAGTAGCGCCAGATGCCGATGACGCCGATCAGCAGGATGAAATCCTTCGATTGCGCGTCGAAGACGGAGCCGGGCACCGCCAGCGCGAGCAGCATGAGAAAACTGAGGAAGAACAGCCAGCCCGCTGCCTCGCCGAGACCATGCTTTAACCTGTCCATAGCAAATTCCGTTGTCTGTGTCCGAGAGCGGGGAGGCGGAGGCGCTTGCGCGCCGCCGCTTTCCCGTCATGCCTTACCAGCAGATCCCTTCCGCGTTCTCGCGGGTGGTATGCGGCATGAAACCGACCAGATCGATCACCTTCTTCCCGGCCGGCGCCTGCTTGGCCAGCTTCTCGAAGCGCTCGTCGCCGTTACCCAGCACGATGATGTCGGATTTCTCGATGATCTCGTCGAGATCCGAGTTGAGCAGCGAGGAGACGTGGGGAATCTTCGACTCGATGTAGTCCTTGTTGGCCCCGTGCACGCGGGCGAACTCCACGTTGTTGTCGAAGATGCTCAGGTGGAAGCCCTTGCCGATCAGCATTTCCGCCAGTTCCACCTGCGGGCTTTCGCGCAGGTCGTCGGTGCCGGCCTTGAAGCTCAGGCCGAGCAGGGCGACCTTGCGCGAGCCGTGGCTTTCGATCATGTCGAAGGCCTTCTGCACCTGGGCGGCGTTGCTGCGCATCAGCGAGTTGATCAGCGGCGCTTCGACGTCCCACTGGCTGGCGCGATAGGACAGGGCGCGCACGTCCTTGGGCAGGCAGGAGCCGCCGAAGGCGAAGCCCGGACGCATGTAGTACTTGGACAGGTTGAGCTTGTTGTCCTGGCAGACCACGTCCATTACCTCGCGACCGTCGACGCCGGCGGCCTTGGCGATATTGCCGATCTCGTTGGCGAAGGTGACCTTGGTGGCGTGCCAGACGTTGCAGGTGTACTTGATCATCTCGGCCACGGCGATGTCCTTGCGGATGACCGGCGCGTCGAGTTCGCTGTAGATCGCTTCCAGGGCGTCGCCGGACGCCTTGTCCAGCTCGCCGATCACGGTCATGGGCGGATAGTTGTAATCCTTGATCGCGGTGCTCTCGCGGAGGAATTCAGGGTTGACCGCCACGCCGAAATCGACGCCGGCCTTCTTCCCGGAGCAATCCTCGAGGATCGGGATGACCACGTTGCGCACGGTGCCCGGCAGGACGGTGCTGCGGACCACCACGATGTGGCGTTCGCTCTTGTCGCGCAGCGCGTGGCCGATCTCGCGGCAGACCGCTTCGATGTAGGTGAGCTCCAGGTCGCCGTTCTTCTTGCTGGGGGTGCCGACGCAGAGCATGGACAGCTCGCTGTCACGAATGGCATCGGCCACATTGGTGGTGCCACGCAGCATGCCGCTCTCGATGCCCTTGCTCAGCAGTTCCTCGAGGCCCGGCTCGACGATGGGGGATTTTCCCTGGTTGATCATTTCGATCTTGGTCGGGGAAATATCCACACCGATAACTTTGTGGCCTCGTGCAGAAAGGCAACCCGCACATACTGCACCAACATAGCCCAATCCAAAGATGCTGATACGCATCATGATCACCTCTTCCTTTTGCGATATTAAAATAATGGCCATTACTCGCCATCAGTTTTGCTAGTGCCCATCTGAGTGCCGGGATGACGCATGCAGGCAACTAGTGGCCCAAGTTCGGGCGAATTTCAGGCAAAGCATGATTCATGCGTCAAAAGACAGACGCCAAGAAATACAGGTAATCAGGGGGGCCCAGACAATGGAGTCATACTCATTGCGTGGGAGCTTCCGGTAAGTTTCCTTGACTGCAGGACCGTTCCGGTCTGCTTTCCCTGTACTAAGTCTTTGTATTTATGGACTTCCTTCTGTCTTCCTTGAGATGAGAGATTCCTTACTTCCGGAAATGCTGGCAGCTGGCTGGTACTGGCTTGGTAATTCCTTTTAGGAAAGCTCCTTGGGTTGCTCTTTCGATACGAGCGTTCCAATTATTGGCACATTTCGCTCAGTACAGATCATAAGCGTCAAAATTAGTTCCGTGAATATTGGATTGCTATCAATCGTTGATCGGAAAATTGACACTTTGCTTTTTGTGTTGCAGCTCTTGGTCGTCGTTGGGTGATGTTATTTTAATGTCTTGCTATTAGTTTGATATTAAACACTGGTGCTTCGTTAGTTGATGTTAGTGTGACAGTAAGTTCTGCTCGAAGTTTTAAATTAGAACCATGGTGCCAATAATCGAGTGATGGCTCGTCAATAATAAGTCTCACCGAAGTGGCTCTAGTTGGTTCGAGAGTGCAAATAGAGTTTGGTCAAGATTTGAAAATGTGAGGGGCGGGAGAGAAAGAATTTTCCGAGCGGTTGGCTTCGGGAACCGCCGCCGGAAAATGGGCGCTACCGACGGCACCTCGACTCGAGTGGGGCGTGCCGCCGGGAGCGGGGAGGCGCGTCGATCAGGCCTCGGGAGCGTCGCGCAGGAAGACCAGGCTGTCGGGGGAGGATTGTTCGGCGCAAAAGCGGTAGCCCTGGGCATCGAAATCCCTCAGGCCGGCCGGATCGCGCAGGCGTTCCTTGATCACGTAGCGGGCCATCATGCCGCGGGCCTTCTTGGCATAGAAGCTGATGATCTTGTACTGGCCGTTCTTCCGGTCTTTGAACTCGACATCGATGACCCGCGCCCGCAGCGCCTTGCGCTTGACCGCCGAGAAATATTCGTTGGAGGCGAGGTTGAGCAGGATGTCGTCGCCCTGTTCGAGCAGAGCCTCGCTCAGCCAGCCGCTGATGCGCTCGCCCCAGAAGGCGTAGAGATCCTTGCCGCGGGCATTGGCCAGCTTGGTGCCCATCTCCAGGCGGTAGGGCTGCATCAGATCCAGCGGGCGCAGCACGCCGTAGAGGCCGGACAGCATGCGCAGGTGCCGCTGGGCGAAGTCGAAGTCCGCTTCGCCGAAGTCCTCGGCGTTCAGCCCGGTGTAGACGTCGCCTTTGAAAGCCAGCAGGGCCTGCTTGGCGTTCTGCGGGGTGAAGTCCGGCGTCCAGCTGCCGTAGCGGGCGGCGTTGAGCCCGGCGAGCTTGTCGGAGAGCTGCATCAATTCGCCGATCTGCGCCGGGGTCAGCTCGCGCAGCAGGGCGATCAGCTCCTGGGAGGAGTCGAGATGTTGCGGTTGGGTGAAGCGGGGCGTGACCGGCTGGGTCTCGTAGTCGAGGGTCTTGGCCGGGGAAATCACCATCAGCATGTGAGCGTCTCCAGATAATCTGCGGCGATTCTAGGCGCTCGGGCCGCGCGGGCTCCAGTCATCGGGGGCGCCGTCGGCGGACTATCCGCCGATGCTTGACCTTCCCGGCATGGATGGGCACAAACTCGGGCTCCCTCCAGGAGTCGATGCGATGACAGAAACCGAATCGTCCCGCCAGTGCAATCACGACCACTGGCAGCCCTCCCATGACTACCGGCCGCTGGAGCTGGGAAGCGAGCGCCAGGCCTGGCGGGTCATGGTTCTGACCGGCCTGACCATGCTGGTGGAGATAGCGGCGGGCTACTGGTACAACTCCATGGCGCTGCTGGCCGACGGCTGGCACATGGCGTCGCACATGGTCGCCATCGGCCTGACTGCCCTGGCCTATCTGCTGGCCCGGCGCTACGCCCAGGATTCGCGCTTCGCCTTCGGCACCTGGAAGATCGAGGTATTGGCCGGCTTCGCCAGTGCGCTGCTGCTGGTGCTGGTGGCGGCGATGATTCTCGGCGAGTCGCTCTGGCGGCTATGGAGGCCGCAGGCGATCGATTTCGACATGGCCCTGTGGGTGGCGGCGATCGGTCTGCTGGTGAATCTGGCTTCCGCCTGGCTGCTGAGCGACCAGCACGATCACGGACACGCCCATCATCGTGACCACGACCACGACCACGACCACGACCACGACCACGACCACGACCACGACCACGACCACCATAGCCATGCTCGCCACCATCACGGTCACGCACACGGGCATGTACATGGCGGGCGCGATCTCAACCGCCATGCCGCCTATCTGCACGTGCTGACCGATGCCCTGACCTCGGTGGCGGCGATCGTCGCCCTGCTCGGCGGCAAGTTTCTCGGCTGGACCTGGCTGGACGCCCTGATGGGCGTGGTCGGGGCGCTGATCATCGGGTTCTGGGGCAAGGGGCTGCTGATCGACGCCGGCAAGGTCCTGCTCGACCGGGAAATGGACAGCCCGCTGGTGGCGCGGGTGCGTGCTACGCTGGAAAGTGAGCCGGACACCGAAGTCACCGATCTGCACCTGTGGCGGGTCGGGCGTGCCCAATATGCGTGCATCCTCAGTGTGGTGACCCACGGCGATTGCTCGGCGGACCGATACAAGGCCTGCCTGGCGGCGTTCCGCGAGCTGGTGCACGTGACCGTGGAAGTGAACCGCTGCGCCACCGGCCGGCCCGGCTCCGGGGCACCCAGCCTATCGAATGTACCCCCCGCGCAGGGGGACGCCAAATCATATTCTTCGATGGGATAAAAAAAGTCCGGCCAGTCCGAAATGTACTTTTTTCTGTCATCTGTTTTGCGGTATGAACGAAAACAGACCGCCATAGAGGCCACTGGGAATGCGTGGGACGGCTGGGCGGGGAAGCCGGGTTGCGGCGTGATGTCCGCCGACCTTTCGACGTAGTCTCAGGGACCTGCGCACCAGCGAGGGGCTTGGCCATGGGCCCGCTTCTTGCGTGTCTTCTCCTGCCGCCGCAGGAGAAGCCGGCGGTTCACCGGCGGAGCGCCGACTAGGCATTCCGTCGTCTGCCCCCTGAGAAAGGTGACCGAGTATGGATGACCACGGATGCGCCCGTTCCACCCAGTCGACCCTCTACGTCCTCGACACCAACGTTCTGATCCATGATCCCAACGCTCTGCTGAATTTCCAGGAACACCAGGTGGCCATTCCCATGACCGTCCTGGAGGAGCTGGACAAGCTGAAGGCCGGAAAGAGCTCGATCGCCGCCGAATGCCGCCAGGCCATCCGCCTGATCGATCAGGTCCTCGGCGAGGCGACCCCCGAGCAGGTCGAGGAGGGCGTTCCCATCCAGCGCGGCAAGAGCGGTTCCTGCGGCTGGCTGTCGATCCTCATGAGCAAGGGGACCGGGGCCGCCACCTGGCTGCCGGACGACGGCAACAACGACAACAAGATCATCAATCTGGTGGTGGAGCTGCAGGGCCGGCGCCCCGAGATTCCCGTGGTGCTGGTGACCAAGGACATCAACATGCGCCTGAAGGCGCGCGCCTGCGGGGTGGCCGCCGAGGATTACCATACCGACCAGCTGATCGACGACGTCAGCCTGCTGTCGCCCGGTTACCACAGCCTGCCGGGCTCCTTCTGGGATCGCGTGAGCAAGGTCGAAACCCGCCAGGATCACGGCGGACACGCCTGGCACCGGGTGCTGCTCACCGACAACCTGCCGGCGGTGCACATCAACGAGTTCATCCTCGACGAGCAGGGTTTCGTCGGCTGGGTCAAGGGCATCAAGGGCGACGAGCTGCTGATCCTCGACATGCACCAGGAGCCGCTGCTGCACCAGGAGGCCTGGGGACTGCGACCACGGGACATCCATCAGGCCCTGGCGCTGTTCGCCTTGCTCGATCCGGATATCCACCTGGTCAACCTCACCGGCGCCGCCGGCTCCGGCAAGACCATCCTGGCCCTGGCCGCGGCCATCGAGCAGACCATGGTCAGCAAGCGCTACCGGCGCATCATCGCCACCCGCAGCGTGCAGGGGCTGGACGAGGACATCGGCTTCCTGCCCGGCACCGAGGCGGAGAAGATGGAGCCCTGGCTAGGCGCCATCACCGACAACCTGGAAGCGCTGCACATGGACGACGAGAACACCCATGGCAGCGTCGATTACATCCTGCAGAAGGTGCCGCTGCAGTTCAAATCCCTCAACTACATCCGCGGACGCAGCTTCCAGCAGAGCCTGATCCTGATCGACGAGTGCCAGAACCTCACGCCGCACCAGATGAAGACCATCATCACCCGCGCCGGCAACGGCTCGAAGGTGATCTGCCTGGGCAACCTGGCGCAGATCGACACCCCCTACCTGTCCGCCACCAGCTCCGGCCTGACCTACCTCACCGAGCGCTTCAAGGACTTCCCCCTGGGCGTGCACATCACCCTGCAAGGGGTGCCACGTTCGGCACTAGCGGAATACGCCGAGCTGAACATGTAGCGGCCGTGGCGGGAGGCAACCGGGCCTCCCGCCTTTTTGCCTATATAATGGTCGGCATCGTTGCTGGAGATGCCGCTCATGCTCACCCATCTGGATTCCCAGGGCCATGCCCACATGGTCGATGTCACCGACAAGGCCGATACCACCCGCGAGGCCGTGGCCGAGGCTTTGGTGCGCATGCGCCCCGAGACCCTGCGCCTGATCGAGGAGGGCGGCCACCCCAAGGGCGACGTATTCGCCGTGGCGCGGGTCGCCGGGATCATGGCGGCGAAGAAGACCCACGAGCTGATTCCGCTCTGCCATCCGCTGCTCTTGACCGGCATCAAGGTCGAGCTCGAGGCCGAAGGCGAGGATCGAGTGCGTATCACCGCGCGCTGCAAGCTGGCCGGCCAGACCGGCGTGGAGATGGAGGCACTGACCGCCGCCAGCGTCGCTGCGCTGACTCTCTACGACATGTGCAAGGCGGTGGACCGCGGCATGCTCATCGAACAGATCCGCCTGCTGGAGAAGCAGGGCGGCAAGAGCGGCCATTACCGGGCCGATGCCTGATTACTCCGAGACCAATCCATGATCCACGTGCATTACTTCGCCCGCTACCGCGAGACCCTGGGTATCGGCGACGAACGGCTGAACTGGGACGAGAGCTTCGCCCGGATCGACGACCTGCGTCGCCATCTGCTCGACCGCGGCGGCAACTGGCAGGTGCTCGCCGAGCGCAACCTGATGTGCGCCCGCAACCAGGAGCTGTGCGGTTTGGACGAGCCACTGGCCGACGGCGACGAAATCGCCTTCTTCCCCACCGTCACCGGAGGCTGAGATGAGTATCCGGGTACAGACCGCCGCCTTCGATCCGGGAGCCGAGCTCAACGCCCTGCACGCCGCCGACGTCGGCGTCGGCGGCGTGGTCGGCTTCGTCGGCTACGTGCGCGACTTCAACGAGGGCCGCGAGGTCGGCGGCCTGTTCCTCGAGCACTATCCGGGCATGACCGAGAAGGCCTTGGCGAAGATCGCCGACGAAGCCGGACGGCGCTGGCCGCTGCTGAATCTCGAGATTCTCCACCGCATCGGCCGGCTGGAGCCGGGCGAGCCGATCGTCTTCGTCGGTTGCGCCAGCGCCCACCGGCAGGCGGCCTTCGAGGCCTGCGAGTTCGTCATGGATTACCTGAAGACCCGCGCTCCGTTCTGGAAGAAGGAGGACACCGGCGAGGGCCCCCGCTGGGTCGAGGGTCGCGACAGCGATCAGGAGGCGGCCGGGCGCTGGTAGGGTGGACAAGCCGGCGGCGTTGTCCACTCTACAGGGCTCGACGATGCATCAGGAGTGCCGCGGAACCGGCTTGAGCAGTTCGGCGGGCGGGATCTCGCAGTCGATCTTGCGGCCGATCAGCGCCTCGATCGGCGGCAGGGCGAAGGCATCGTCCTCGCCGGCGAAGCTGATCGAGGTGCCGCTGGTGCCGGCGCGGCCGGTGCGGCCGATGCGATGCACGTAGTCGTCCGGGTCTTCCGGCAGGGTGAAGTTGATCACGTGGCTGATGGCATCGACGTGGATGCCGCGGCCGGCCACGTCGGTGGCCACCAGTACGCGGATCTTGCCCTCGCGGAAACCTTCCAGCACCTTGATCCGCTTGACCTGCGGCACGTCGCCGGACATCTGCGCGGCGCTGACGCCGTCCCTGGTCAGACGTTCCTCGATGCGCCGCACCTCGTCCTTGCGGTTGGCGAACACCATCACCCGCGTCCAGTCGTTCTGCGTGATCAGGTTGTACAGCAGCTTGTACTTGTCGCTGCCGGCCACGGCGTAGACGTGCTGCTCGACGGTGTCGCTGGCGACGTTCTCCGGCTCGATCTCGACGATGGCCGGGTCGACCGTCCACTGCTTGGCCAGGTTCATCACGTCGTCGGTGAAGGTGGCGGAGAACAGCAGGGTCTGCCGCTCGCCCTTGTACGGGGTCTGGCGGATGATCTGCCGTACCTGCGGGATGAAGCCCATGTCCAGCATGCGGTCGGCCTCGTCCAGCACCATCACCTCGACCATGTCCAGGTGCACCTCGCCGCGCTGGTTGAAGTCCAGCAGGCGGCCGGGGGTGGCGACCAGGATGTCGCAGTACTTCTCTTCCAGCTGCTTGAGCTGCTTGTCGAAGTCCATGCCGCCGACGAAGCTCATCACGTTGAGTTTGGTGTACTTGGTCAGCGCCGCGGCGTCCTTGGCGATCTGCACCACCAACTCGCGGGTCGGCGCGATGATCAGCGCCCGCGGCTCGCCCATGTAGCGCTCCTTCGGCGGCGGGGTGATCAAGAGCTGGGTGATGATGGAGACCAGGAAGGCGGCGGTCTTGCCGGTGCCGGTCTGCGCCCGGCCGATGGCGTCGCGGCCTTTCAGGGTGTGTCCCAGCACCTGCGCCTGGATCGGCGTGCAGTAGGTGAAGCCGAGGTCGTGGATGGCGTGCATCAGCCGCGGATCCAGGGCGAAGTCGTGGAAGCGGGTCTTGCCCTCCTCGGGTTCGACCTGGAAATCTTCCGGTTTCCACTCGGCTTTCGGGCTGGCCGCGGGCGTTTGGCGCGGCGGCTTGTCGGCCTTCGGCTTGTCGCTACGCGGCGGCTTGCTGGCCTTGTGATCGGCGCGCGGCGAGCGGGTTGGCTTGTCCTGGGATTCGGCGGAGGCGGCGGGGCGCTCGACAGCGGGGAGTTCCGCAACCGGAGCGGGCCTGGCCTCCTCGCCCTTGCCGAAGATTCTTGTGAGTGCTTTCAGCACGGTTATCTCGTCGGTGAATGGGGATGATCGTCCCAGTGTAAAACAAGAAGCCGGTATGGCGAAGAGCCTGCCGACAGTGTTTTCCCGCGAATGTCAATCGGCTACTGATCAGGGTTGCGGAAAATCGGACGAGCTTCCGCCTGGGGGCTCAGCCGAGCCGCTGGCGCAGCCAGTCGGCGATGTCCTGTACTTCCCGGGGCACGACCTCGTGGCCCATCGGGTATTCCCGCCACTCCACCGGCACGCCGCGGGCGGCGAGGAAGTCGTGGGCGGCGCGGCCGAGCGCCATGGGCACCACGTCGTCGTGGCTGCCGTGCAGGTGCAGCACCGGCAGGTGCCGCTTCTCCGGGGCGAGGACGATCTCCGCGGAGAAGGTCGGGGCGTAGGTGGAGAGGGCCATGACCCCGCCCAGCGGCCCGTTCCAGCGCAGGAAGGCCGCGTGCAGGACGACCGCGCCGCCCTGGGAGAATCCGGCGAGGACGATGCGCGCCGGGTCTATGCCGGCATCCCGCTGCCGCTCGATCAGCCCGATCACCGACTGCGCCGACTCCTCCAGCTGCGGCGTGTCGATCGCCCGCGAGGTCGGGCTCATGGCCAGGATGTCGTACCAGCTGGGCATCTCCCAGCCGCGGTTGATGGTCACCGGCCGGCGCGGCGCCTGGGGCAGGATGAAGCGCACGCTGGGCATGACCTGCTGCAGCGAGCGGGCTACCGGCTCGAAGTCGTGGCGGTCGGCGCCGAGGCCGTGCAGCCAGATGACGCAGGCGTCGGCGGCGCTCGTCGGCTCCAGGATCAGGGGTTCGTTCATGGGGGCTCCAGTGCGAGGGCGGGGTGGCCGATGGATCGCCGGTGCGGCGTCGGAACTGCGGCAAGCTTACACAGTTTCGGCTTTTCCGACCTCGCCATACGCGATCGGCGCAGGCGGTGCATTCGGGATGCGGGAGTGGATGGCAGGCCATGCTAGAGCGGCAGGCAGACAGACAAGCCTGTGCATCGCAGGCGGAAGCTGGTGTTTAATGGCCCGGCTTTATGCGATCAGTTTTGACGCCGGATAATTGACCTGCTCGGTTTTCATCCTCTTTCTCCATGATCCGGCGAAGAGTAGTCCCTTCCCATGAGGAAGAGTCGTACGAGTATCACCCGCCTCATCCCGTCCATCGCCATAGCCGCCTGCCTGCCTTCGGTCCACGCCGCCGAATCCGGCTTCCTCGAAGGCTCTTCGGCCACCCTGCAACTGCGCAACGACTATTTCAGCCGCGGTTTCTCCGACATCGTCGGGGCCAGCAGGAAGTCGAAGGCGGAGGAGTGGGCCCAGGGCTGCATCTTCAACTATCGCTCGGGCTATACGCCCGGACCGGTCGGTTTCGGCCTCGACGCCCTCGGCGTGGTGGGCGTCAAGCTCGACAGCAGCTCCGAGCGGACCGGAACCGGCCTGCTGCCGGTGCATGGCGACGGCAAGGCCGCCGACGAATACGGGCGAATGATGCCGACGCTGAAGGTCCGGGCCTCCAAGAGCGAGGTCAAGGTCGGCGGACTGCAGCCGGAGCTGCCGGTGCTCATGTTCAGCGACATCCGCCTGCTGCCGCCGACCTACCAGGGCGCGTCGCTGGTCTCCAACGAGCTTCCCGGGCTGACCCTGTAGGCCGGCCAGCTGTGCTCCTTCAGCCGGCGCGATTCCAGCGACAGCCAGCACTCCTGGCAGGTGCGCGACGACCTCGATTTCGCTTCCCTCGGCCTGCCCGGGCTGAATGCCCCCCTGCGTTACGTCAGGGGCAGCGACGTGCGGACCGGGCGTGGCTTCGAGGGCGAATACAGCGAGCGTGACATCGACCTGTCCTACACGGTGCGCAACGGCCCGCTGAAGGACGTCAGCCTCCGTCTGCGCCATGCCGTGGCCCATGCCAACTACCGTACCGACATCGACGAGAACCGGGTGGTCGTCAGCTACACCATGAAGCTGATCTGACCCGCGGCCGGTTGCCCGTGCCGCCAGTGCGGGCAGCCATGCCCCGCTGGCCCGGACGGCGGGAATTGCCTAAGCTCGGCAGCCCCGTTCCCCGCCAGAGAGCCGTCTTGTCGTCATTCCTCTTCCCCGGCGCGCAGTCCGCATGAACGCACCGACCAAACCCTGGTTCGTCTACCTAGTGCGGGCCGCCAACGGCGCGCTGTACTGCGGCATCAGCGACGATCCGCAGCGGCGCTTCGCCATGCACCGGAGCGGCCGCGGCGCCCGTTTCTTCCATACCAGCCCGGCGCAGGCGCTGGTCTATGTCGAGGCCTGCGCCGACAAGGGCGCGGCCCTGCGCCGCGAGCGGGCGGTCAAGCGCCTGTCGAAGCCGGCCAAGGAGGTCCTGGTGGCCGGGATGGGAACGACGGAGGACGCGCAGGCTCTGAGGAAGACGGATTCCATGGAGGACCCCGGCATGCACGAACTCATCCTGCACCATTACCCCAACTCGCCGTTCGCCGAGAAGGCCCGGCTGATGCTCGGCTTCAAGCAGCTCTCCTGGCGTTCGGTGAGCATCCCGCCGGTGATGCCCAAGCCGGATCTGACCGCGCTGACCGGCGGTTACCGGCGCACTCCGGTGCTGCAGGTCGGCGCCGACATCTACTGCGACACTGCGCTGATCGCCCGCCGCCTGGAGGCGGAGAAGGCGACCCCGCCCCTGTATCCGGAGGGGCTGGAGTTCATCGTCTCCGGCTTCGCCGCCTGGGCCGACCGGGAGCTGTTCCAGCATGCGGTGAGCCTGGCCTTCCAGGACGAGGCCCTGGCCCAGCGCTTCGCCGGGCTGCCGGCGGAGGCGCTGCAGGGCTTCCTGGCCGACCGCGCCGCCCTGTTCAGCGGCGGCACCCTGAGCCGCCTGCCGCTGGTGCAGGCCCGCCAGCAGTGGCCGACCCTGATGGCCCGCCTGCAGGAGCAACTGGGGCGGGAGATCGGCGATTTCCTGTTCGGCGAGGCCTCCCTGGCCGATTTCGCCGTGGCCCATCCGCTCTGGTTCCTCTGCGCCGTCCCCGCCACCGCCGGGCTGGTCGACGCCTATCCGGCGGTGAGCGCCTGGCTCGGTCGGGTGCGGGGCTTCGGCCACGGTTCCCACGACGAACTGCCCGCCCCGGAGGCCATCGAGATCGCCCGCGCCGCCACCCCGGCGCCCCTGCCGGAGGGCGAGGGCCTGGCGCTGGAGGGTTTCGCGCCGGGCCAGCGGGTGCTGGTCGCCGCCACCGACTACGGTGTCGATCCGGTGCACGGCGAACTGGTCCACGCCGGCGTCGAGGCGCTGATCCTGCGCCGCGAGGATCCGCGCGCCGGCGTCGTGCACGTGCACCTGCCGCGCCTGGGCTACCGCATCGAGGCGGCTTAGCGTACCGCTGCCGGCGCCCGGGTCAGGCCCGCTCCAGCTCGTCCGCGGTGAACGGCGGAGGGCGCTGCGGCCAGTCCAGATCGAGCTTCTCCAGTTCCCGCGCCAGCAGGCTGGCGAGCAGCAGATCGCGCAGCCAGCGGTGGTCCGCCGGGATCACGTACCAGGGGGCCTGCGGCCGGTGGCTGACGGCCAGCAGCGTCGACCAGCGCGCCTGGCGCAGATCGAACTGGCGGTGCGCCTCCAGGTCGCCGGCGGCCAGCTTCCAGCGCTTGTCGATCTGCTCCAGGCGCTGATGCAGGCGGCGCTTCTGTTCGTGGCGGGAGATCTGCAGGTAGCACTTGAGCGGTTCGATGCCCTGCGCCGGCAGGTGCTCCTCCTGCGCCAGCACCTGTTCCAGGCGCGCCGGCACCTCGTCCTCGCCGCACAGCCCGTCCAGCGGGTCGCTGATCAGGCCCTCGTACCAGCTGCGGTCGAACACGCCGAGCTGGCCGGGGGCGGGCAGGCGTTGGCGGTAGCGCCAGAGGAAGTCGTGCGCCCGCTCCGCATCGCTCGGCGGCTGGAAGCCGTGCACCGCCAGGGCCCGCGGGTCGAGTCCGGCCAGCACGCGGCGGATGACGCCGTCCTTGCCCGAGCAGTCCGGGCCCTGGAGGATCAGCAGCAGCGCCTCGCGGCGGTTGGCACGGAGTATGGTTAGGCGCTCGCGCAGCCACTCCTTGAGTTCGGCCAGGCGCTCCTGGGCCCGGGCCTTGTCCAGGCCGTACTGGCGCGCCGGGTCGCCGGCCAGCGGCGCGTCGGGGCGGCACAAACAGTCGTCGAGTATCTCGTCCGGCAGGCGGGACATGGAGCGCTCCTGGTCAGGCGGGGAAGGGCGCGGGTGCCTTTCCCCATGAGCGTAGCCGGTGCGGGTTTTTCCCATCGGCGGTCATTCCTTGCGGCGCTTGAGCTGGTCTTTCAGCTGGGTCGGCAGGTTGTGGATGATCAGGGTGTCCTGCGCCTCGTCGTACTCGATCTTCGAGCCGAGCAGGTGCGCCTCGAAGCTGATCGACAGGCCCTCGGCGCGGCCGGTGAAGCGGCGGAACTGGTTGAGGGTGCGCTTGTCCGGCGGGATCTCTGGCGACAGGCCGTAGTCCTTGTTGCGGATGTGATCGAAGAAGGCCCGCGGGCGTTCCTCGTCGATCACCTCGGAAAGCTCCTCCAGGGTCATCGGCTCGCCGCGCCGGGCCTGGTTGCTGGCGTAGTCGACCAGCGCGCTGGTCTTCTCCCGGGCCGCTTCCTCGGCCAGGTCCTCGCTCTCGACGAAGTCGCTGAAGGCCTTGAGCAGGGTGCGCGTCTCGCTCGGCGCGTCGACGCCTTCCTGGCAACCGATGAAATCGCGGAAGTAGTCCGAGACCTTCTTGCCGTTCTTGCCCTTGATGAAGGAGATGTACTGCTTGGACTGCTTGTTGTTGCGCCACTCTGAGATGTTGATCCGCGCCGCCAGGTGCAGCTGGGCGAGGTCCAGGTGCTTGGCCGGGGCGACCTCCAGGCTGTCGGTCACCGTCACGCCTTCGCTGTGGTGGAGCAGGGCGATGGCCAGGTAGTCGGTCATGCCCTGCTGGTAGTGGGCGAACAGCACGTGGCCGCCGGTGGAGAGGTTGGATTCCTCCATCAGCTTCTGCAGGTGCTCGACCGCCTTGCGGCTGAAGGCGGTGAAGTCGGTTTCGCCCTCCAGGTACCGGCCCAGCCAGCCGCTGAAGGGATAGGCGCCGGACTCCTCGTGGAACAGGCCCCAGGCCTTGCCCTGCTTGGCGTTGTAGCTCTCGTTGAGGTCGGCCAGGAGGTTCTCCATGGCCTGGGACTCGGCCAGCTCCGAGTCGCGGGCGTGCAGCACGGCGGGGCTGCCGTCGGGTTTCTTCTCGATCAGGTGGACGATGCAATGGCGTATCGGCACGGCGGTCTCGCATTGACGGGAACGGATGCCGGCAGTTTACCCGAGCGGCCCGCCCGCGGGCGGCGGGCGTTCACTCGGGCGGTGACGGCTTGAGCCCCTTGAGCCGCTCGATCATGTAGCGCACGTGCAGGTGCAGGGCGTACAGCTCGTGGGAGAAGGACAGCGGCACGTCGACCCGGCCCAGCTCCTTCTCGATATCCGCCAGGCGGGCGATCTCCTCGTCCAGGCGCGGGCCGAGGGTGCCGTCGTGGAGCAGGGCGTCGACCTCGTGCAGGTGCCGGTACCAGCGGTAGATCCGCGAGCGCATGCGCCACTCGTAGATCGGCGAGATCAGCTTGGTCAGCGGCAGCAGGACGGCGAGGAAGGGGATCAGGAGAACGATATAACGGTCGACCACCGAGGCGATGCGAAACGGCAGGAAGCGCTGCAGGTAGGGCAGGCCGGTGCGGTAGTAGCTGTCCGCCTCCTTGGTCAGGGGGAAGCCGCTGGGCTCGGCCTGCGGGAAGCGGTCCGGCGGGTCGAGCAGCGAGCCTTCGCGCAGGACCTTGCGCGAGGACTCCAGCAGCAGCGGGGTCAGCGCCGGATGCAGGCTGGCGTTGGCGACCAGGGTGGCCACCGGCGAGAGGGTGGTGAGCGGCCGCTCGGGGCTGTCGTGGGCCAGGTCGAGCAGCCCCGGCGGGACCGTCAGCGCCTGCAGGAAGGGGAAGCGCGCCTGGTAGGCCTCGGCGCGCGGAATGCCGGTCAGGCGCAGCCGGGGATTGCGCGCCAGCTGCTGGATCAGCGGATTCTCCGGCGGGCCGACGAAGAAGGCCGCATCCAGCTTGCCCTGATTCAGCGCGGCGACCGCGTCGGCACTGTCCAGCGGCAGCCAGCCGGGCCGGCGGCCGATGCCGTTGGCGGCGAAGAGGCTCAGCACTACCGGCTGGGTGCCGCTGCCGTCGCTGCCGATGCCTATCCGCTTGTCGATCAGATCGGCCAGTCGGCGGGCCTTCAGCTCGCGGCGCTGGAATAGCCACAGCGGCTCCCGGTACAGGGCGCCGAGTCCGCGCAGGCGCCGGCGTTCCTCCTCGCTCAGGTTCAGCTCGGCGCCGCTCTGCACCAGGCCGATCTGCACCGGGCTGTCCGCCGCCAGCAGGAGCCGGAGGTTGTCCGTGGAGCCGCCGCTGTCGACCAGTTCCAGTTCGATTCCTTCCGCGGCCAGGCGCGCCTTCAGGCGCTCGCCGAAGGCGTGGTAGCCGCCGCCCTCGACCCCGGCGGCCAGGCGCAGATGGCTCGGCGGCGCCGGGTCGAGCGCCCAGACGAACAGACCGACCGCCGCGGCCAGCACCGGCACCAGCCAGAGATGGGCCTTGAGGTAGAGCTTCAGGTCGTGGAAGCGGGTCATGGCGGCGGCTCCCTGCCGGGCCGGGCATATCTGTACCTTAGCCAAGCCGGCGAGCGCCTGCTCGCGCGCCTCAGCGCGCCAGCCAGGGCGGGGGGCCGGCGAAGATCTCGCTGAGGAAGTCGAGCATCGCCCGGACCTTGGCCGGCGGCCGGCGGTCGGGCGGGTAGAGGGCGTGGATGCCGCCCAGGGCGTAGCTCGGCTGGTCGAGCTCCAGGGCCACCAGCTCGCCGCGCTCGAGGGCCTCGGCGACGATGAACAGCGGCTGGTAGATCACCCCCTGGCCACCCAGCGCGGCGGCCAGCAGGGCCTCGCCGTTGTTCGCCGCCAAGTCGCCGCTGATCGGCACGCGCACGGCGCCGTCGCGGCCGAAGGCCCACTCGCTGCTGCCGCACCAGGGCGATAGGGTGTAGCCCAGGCAGTTGTGCTGGGCCAGCTCGGCCACCCGTCGGGGCACTCCGCGCGCATCGAGATAGGCGGGGGCGGCGCAGACCAGCACCGGGCAGTCGCCGAGCCGGCGTGCCTGCAGCGGGCTGTCGACCAGTCGGCCGATGCGGATGGCGATGTCCCAGCGGCCCTCGATCAGATCGACTTGACTGTCGGTAAGGCCCAGTTCGACCCGCACTGCCGGATGCCGCTTGGCGAAGACCGGCATCCGCGGGGCGATGAAGCGGCTGCCGAAGGACAGCGGCATGTTCAGGCGCAGCAGACCGCTGGCCTCGACCCGCTGCGAGGCGACCGCAGCCTCGCTCTCGTCGATGTCGGCGAGGATGCGCTGGCAGGCATCCAGGTACAGGCTTCCGGCATCGGTGAGGGTCAGGCGGCGGGTGCTGCGGTGGAACAGCTTGACTCCGAGGTGGCGCTCCAGGGCATCCACGTGCTTGGTCGCCATCGCCGGCGACATCCCCAGATGCCGCGCGGCCGCGGAGAGACTGCCGGATGCCGCGGCGCGGGCGAACACGCGCATGCCGGTTACGCGATCGAGCATTTAATACTCCTGGTTGAAACCTATCGTCTCGCTTGCCTGATTATCATTTTCCGATTGTAGGCCATACTGCCTGCTTATCCACCCGCAGAGGAGAGTCACCCCATGTATGCCAGCGCACCCGCCGACTCTTCGGGCATACAGCCGACCCTGTTCATTCCCCACGGCGCCGGCCCCTGCTTCTTCATGGACTGGGATCCGCCGACCGCCTGGAACGCCATGGCCGACTTCCTCAGGGGCGTCGCCGCCACGCTGCCGCAGCCGCCGCGGGCCATCCTGATGGTCTCCGGGCACTGGCTGGAGCCGGGCTTCAGCGTCACCAGCGGCCGCCAGCCGGGGCTGATCTACGATTACTACGGGTTTCCGCTGCATACCTACGAGCTGCGCTACGACGCCCCCGGTAGCCCGGAGCTGGCCGCGCGGGTCGCTGACCTGCTGGCGGGCGCGGACCTGCCGGTGCGGCAGGACGGCGAGCGCGGCTTCGACCACGGCATGTTCATCCCGCTGAAGCTGATGTTCCCGGCCGCCGACGTTCCGGTGGTGCAGCTGTCGCTGCGCAACGACCTCGATCCGGCGGCGCATCTGGCGGCCGGCCGCGCCCTGGCGCCGCTGCGCGAGGAGGGGGTGCTGATCGTCGGCAGCGGCATGAGTTTCCACAACATGCGCGGCTACGGCGATCCGCGCTTCGGGCCGATCTCCGACGCCTTCGACCGCTGGCTGACCGCCACGGTGGAGGCCGCACCCGAGGAGCGCCACGCCCGCCTGCTCGACTGGGAGCAGGCGCCGATGGCCCGGCTGTGCCACCCGCCGCGGGCCGAGGAACACCTGCTGCCGCTCTTCGTGGTGGCTGGCGCCGCGGCCACGGATGCCGGCCGGCGGGTATTCTCCGACCGGGTGCTGGAAACCACCCTTTCCGCTTTCCGTTTCGGCTGATCCCACAGGAGTTTTCCCATGCTCATCGATCTTTCCGGCAAGACCGCCATCGTCACCGGCTCCACCGGCGGCATCGGTTTGGCCATCGCCCGCGGCCTCGCCGAGGCCGGCGCCGCGGTGGTGATCAGCGGCCGCGAGCAGGGCCGGGTTGCGGCGGCCTTGGCCGAGCTGCGCGCGACCCGGGGCGGCCCGCTGGCCCGCGGCGTGGTCGCCGATCTTGCCGACGCCGCCGGCTGCCAGGCGCTGATCGCCGCCGAGCCGAGCGCCGACATCCTGGTCAACAACCTCGGCATCTACGGCGCGAGGGATTTCTTCGAGATCGACGATGCCCACTGGGAGGAGATCTTCCAGGTCAACGTGATGAGCGGCATCCGCCTGTCCCGGCATTACGCCAGGGGCATGCGCGAGCGGGGCTGGGGGCGGATCCAGTTCATCTCCAGCGAATCGGCGCTGAACATTCCCACCGAGATGGTCCACTATGGCGTCAGCAAGACGGCGCTGCAGGGGCTGTCCCGCGGGCTGGCCAAGGTCCTGGCCGGCAGCGGCGTGACCGTCAACTCGATCCTGCCGGGGCCGACCCGCACCGAGGGGGTGATCGAGTTCATCGGCGCCATGGCCCGCGAGCGCGGCGTCTCCCAGGCGGAGATGGAGGCCCTGTTCCTGCGCGAGAACCGCCCGACCAGCCTGATCAAGCGCTTCGCCACCCCCGAGGAGGTGGCCAACCTCTGCGTCTACGCCGCCTCGCCCCAGGCCAGCGCCACCACCGGCGCGGCCCTGCGGGTCGAGGGCGGCATCGTCGAGAGCATCGCCTGACATTCGTTCCCGGCCGGTGCGCCGGCGGCTCCAGAGGAGTACCCGCATGACCGTTTCATCCGCCCGGATCGCCTCGCAGGACCCGGCCCGCCTGATCCGTCGCCTGTGCCGGCACTGGGCGCACAAGTTTCCCGTCAGCCTCGACGAGCGGCAGGGCGACATCCGCCTCCCGCTGGGGGATTGCCTGCTGCAGGCCGGCGAAGGGCAGTTGCTGGTCCGCCTGCGGGCCGAGGACGCCGGACAGGTCGCCCAGTTCCAGACGGTGGTCGCCGACCACCTGCAGCGCATGGCCGGCGACGAGGCGCTGGTCTTCGCCTGGCAGGCCGAGGCCCGGCCGGCCTGAGCGGAAGGCCCCGCCCGGGCTTGCCAGTCGGGGCACGGAAGTGCCAAGGTTCCCGGCTCCGCGAGCCACTGGATTCCGCCGCACCATGCGCCTTCTGCACACGTCCGACTGGCACCTCGGCCAGCATTTCATGGGCAAGTCCCGCCAGGCCGAGCACCAGGCCTTCTGCGCCTGGCTGATCGAGCGGGTCCGCGAGCATGAGGTGGACGCGCTGATCGTCGCCGGCGACCTGTTCGACACCGGCACCCCGCCCAGCTACGCCCGCGAGCAGTACAACCGCTTCATCGTCGAGCTGCGCGCCACCGGCACCCGGCTGGTGGTGCTCGGCGGCAACCACGACTCGGTGGCCATGCTCGGCGAGTCGCGCACCCTGCTGGCCTGCCTGGACACCTGCGTGATTCCGGCGGTGGACGACGATCTCACCGCCCAGCTGCAGGTTCTGCAGCGGCGCGACGGTACGCCCGGCGCCATCCTCTGCGCCATCCCCTTCATCCGCCCGCGCGACGTGCTGAAAAGCGAGGCCGGGCAGAGCGCGCGGGACAAGCAGCAGTCGCTGCAGGCCGCCATCTGCGCGCATTACCGCGCCCTGTACGAGCTGGCCGAGGCGCGCCGGGCGGAGCTGGGCGGCGGCCTGCCGATCGTCGCCAGCGGCCACCTGACCACGGTCGGCGCCAGTGCCAGCGAGTCGGTGCGGGAAATCTACGTCGGCGCCCTGGAGGCCTTTCCCACCGGGGCCTTCCCGCCGGCGGCCTACATCGCCCTCGGCCACATCCACCGGCCGCAGAAGGTCGGCGGCCTGGAGCACATCCGCTACAGCGGTTCGCCGATTCCCCTGTCCTTCGACGAGGCGCGCCAGCGCAAGGAGGTGCTGCTGGTGGACCTGGACGAAGGCGGCCTGCGGGCGGTGACGCCGCTCGCCGTGCCCTGCTTCCAGCCGCTCGCCTCGCTGCGCGGCGCGCTGGGCGAGCTGGGCGGGGCCATCGCCGAGGCGGCCGCGCAGGGCAGCGCCGAGCGGCCGGTGTGGCTGGAGGTGCAGGTCGTCGCCGACGACCATCTGGCCGACCTGCAGGCGCGCATCGCCGGGCTCTGCGAAGGCCTGCCGGTGGAGGTGCTGCGCATCCGCCGCGAGCGCGGCGGCATGGCCGCGACGCTCCGCCGCGAGGCCCAGGAGACCCTCGACGAGCTGAGCGCCGAGGATGTGTTCGAGCAGCGCCTGGCCGGCGAGACGCTGGCGCCGCCGCTGCCGGAGCGCCTGCGTGGGCTCTACCGCCAGGTCCTCGGCGAGCTGCGGGAGGGCGAGGCATGAAGATCCTCAGCCTGCGCCTGAAGAACCTCAACTCGCTGAAGGGCGAGTGGAAAATCGACTTTCGCGCCGAGCCGTTCAAGGACAACGGCCTGTTCGCCATCACCGGGCCCACCGGCGCCGGCAAGACCACCCTGCTCGACGCCATCTGTCTGGCGCTCTACCACCGCACGCCGCGCATGGACCGGATCTCCAAGGAGACCAACGAGCTGATGACCCGGCACACCGCCGAGTGCCTGGCCGAGGTGGAATTCGAGGTCCGGGGCGAGGGCTACCGGGCCTTCTGGAGCCAGCGCCGCGCCCGCGACAGGGCCGACGGCGCGCTGCAGCCGGCCACCGCCGAGCTGGCGCACCTGGACGGGCGGATCATCAGCGACAAGCTGAGCGAGAAGCCGAAGGAGGTGGCGCGGCTGACCGGCCTCGACTTCGAGCGCTTCACCAAATCCATGCTGCTGGCCCAGGGCGGTTTCGCCGCCTTCCTCGAGGCCAACGCCAACCAGCGCGCCGAGTTGCTCGAGGAGCTGACCGGCACCGACATCTACGGGCAGATTTCCCAGCGGGTCTATGCCCACGCCAAGCAGGCGGGCGAAGCGCTGGGCCTGCTGAAGGCGCGGGCCGCGGGCGTCGAACTGCTGAGCGACGAGCAGCGGCGGGACCTGGAGGAGCAGGCCGCCACCCTGGCCGCGGAAGAAGCGCCGCTGCGGGCGCAGCAGGCCGAGCTGCAGGCCCAGTGCCAGTGGCGCGAGGCGGTGGCCGGCGCCGAACAGCGCTGCCAGGGCGCGGCGCTGGTCCGCCGGCAGGCCGAGCAGGCGCTGGCCGAAGCCACCCCGCAGCTGCAGCGGCTGGCGGCCAGCGAGCCGGCGATCCGGCTGCGGCCGGCTCACCAGGCCTGGCTGCAGGCCCGACTGCAGCTGGAGCAGGGCGAGCGGCAGTTCGGCCAGACCCGCCAGGAAGAGCATCAGGCCAGAGCCGCGGTGGGCCGCCTGCTCTGGCGCGCCAGCCAGTTGAGCCTGCAGATCGTCCAGACTAGCCGGGAACATGCCCAGCGGCTCGGCGAGCAGCACCGGCAACTGGCGCAGCAACTGATCGAGCAGGCCCGCCATGGCGAGCTGGGCGAGCGTCTCGGCCTCTGGCGCGGGCAGTTCGAGAGTCGTCGTCATTTCCGCGAGGAGATCGCCGCGATCTCGGCGCGCCAGCGCAACGAGCAACAGGCCCTGGAGGCGCTGGGCATTGAGTATCGGCAGCAGCAGGAGCGGTTGCAGGCACAGCAGACGCGGCTGACGGCGGCTCGAGCCGCCGAGCAGCAGGCCCGGGACGCCCTCGCCGCGCTGTTGCAGGGGCAGGACGAAAGCGCCCTGCGCGAGCGCTGGCAGCAACTGCATGCCCAGCGCAGCCTGCTGCAGCAGCTGGAGCAGACCGCCGGTCAGCGCAGCCAGGGCGAGGCGCGCCTCGCCGCGCTCGCCCGCGAGCTGGAGGACACGGAGCGGCGGCACGGCGAGCAGAGTGCCCGGCGTGAAGCCCTGCGCCTGCGCTACAAGGACCTCAACGCCCTGGTGGCGGCCAAGAAGCAGCTGCTGGCGCAGGAGCAGCGGATCCTCGATCTGGAAGCCCATCGCAGCCAGCTGCAGCCCGGCGAGCCCTGTCCGCTGTGCGGCTCCCTCGAACACCCGGCCGTGGAGGCCTATCGGGCGCTGGACGTCTCGGCCAGCGAGCAGGCCCTGCTGGCCTGCCAGGCGGAACTGGACGACGTGCTCCGCCAGGGCGAGGCGACGCGGGATGCGCTAGCCGTGCTTGAGGCCGAACTCAAGACCCTGCGCCAGCGCCGCGCCCAAGACGAGGCCGATCTGGCCCAGCATCGCGAGCGCTGGCGGCAGCTGTGCCGCGAGCTGGGCGTCGAGCTGGCCGACGCCGCCGACCTCGAACGGCGGCAGGGCGAGCTGGCCGCCCAGTTGGAGGCCCAGCAGCAGCGCCTCCAGCAGCTCGAGCACGACAAGCGGGCGCTGGAGCTGGCCGGCGAGATCCGCCTGCAGGAGGAGCGGGGCTGCGAACAGGGCGAGCGGCAGCTGCAGGTGCTCGATGCGCGCCGGCAGGGCCAGGAGAAGGGTCTGGCCGCCCTCGCCGAGCAGCTGGCCGAGCTGCAGGCGACGCTGTCGCGCTGCGAGGAGGGCCTCGCCGCCGATCTGGCCGGCCTCGGCTACGACCTGGCGGAAGCGGGCGGCGACTGGCTCGCCCTCCGCCAGGCAGACTGGCAGGACTGGCAACAGAAACAGAACCGCCTGCAGCAGCTGGAGCGCGAGCGGCTGGCCCAGCGCGCCGCCGTCGAGGTCGCCGAGAAGGAGGCCGAACTCTGGCAGCAGCGCTGGCGCGCTCTGGACGAGGCCGAGCCGGCGTCCCCGGCGGCGAGCGCCGATCCGCAGGCGGATCTGCACGAGGCGGAGGCCGGGCTGAACGTCGCCCGGCAACGGGCCGACGAGCTGGGCGGGCGTCTGCGCTCCCTGGAGGAGCAGCTGGAGCAATATCGCCGGCAATGCACCGCCTGTGTCGAGACCTGGCAGCAGCAGCTGGCGCAGAGTCCGTTCGCCGACGAAGAGGCATTCCTGGGAGCACTGCTCGACGAGTCCGAGCGCGGCCGGCTGCAGGAGCTCCGCCAGCGCCTGGAGCGGGCGCAGACCGAGACCCTGGCCCTGCTCGCCGACGCCGAACACCAGCTCGCCCAGCTGCTCGCCGAGCCGAAGACCGGCGCCGGCCGCGAGGAGCTGGAGCAGCAGCTGCAGGCGCTGGCCGGGCAGCTCAGGACCCTGGCCGAGCGCCAGGGGGAAATCCGCGCCCAGCTCAGGGCCGACGAGCAGCGCCGGCAGAACCAGCAGGCGCTGTTCGCCGAGATCGAGCGCCAGCAGGGCGACTACGATCTCTGGCAGCACCTCAACGGCCTGATCGGCTCGGCGGACGGTGCCAAGTACCGCCGCTTCGCCCAGGGCCTGACCCTGGATCACCTGGTTCATCTGGCCAACCGCCAGCTGGTCCGTCTGCACGGCCGCTACCAGCTGGCGCGGCGCGCCGGCGGCGAGCTGGAACTGGAGGTGGTGGATACCTGGCAGGCCGACGCCGCCCGCGATACCCGCACCCTCTCCGGCGGCGAGTGCTTCCTGGTCAGTCTGGCCCTGGCCCTGGCCCTGTCCGACCTGGTCAGCCACAAGACCAGCATCGATTCGCTGTTCCTCGACGAGGGCTTCGGCACCCTCGACGGCGAAACCCTGGAAGTGGCGCTGGACGCCCTGGACAGCCTGAACGCCAGCGGCAAGATGATCGGCGTGATCAGCCACGTGGAGGCGCTGAAGGAGCGCATCCCGGTGCAGATAAAGGTCAGCAAGGGCTTCGGCATGGGGTACAGTGCGCTGGAGCGGCGTTTCGCCGTGCCGGGATAACAGCAGGGGCGAACGGCATCCGCCCCTCACATGACCGATAACAACAAGAAAGGAGCGTCATTCCATGTTGATGAAAGCCGAAACCTCGGCCTTGCTGATCGTCGATATCCAGCAGAAGCTGGTGCCCGCCCTCGACGGGGCGTCCGCGCTGGTCGAACACAGCCTCTGGCTGAGCCGGGTGGCGCGCCGGCTCGACGTACCGCTGCTGGTTAGCGAGCAGTATCCCCAGGGCCTCGGTCCGACCGTCGCCGAGTTGCAGCCCCTGCTCGATGGGGCCCCGATCCTCGAGAAACTGCACTTTTCCGCGGCCCGCGAACCGGACCTGTTCCTGATGCCCGGCGGCGACCGTGCGCAATTCGTGGTCTGCGGCTGCGAGGCGCACATCTGCGTGCTGCAGACGGTGCTCGACCTGCTCGCCCAGGGGCGGCAGGTCTTCGTGGTCGCCGAGGCGGTCGCTTCGCGCCAGCCGGCGAACAAGGCCCTGGCCCTGGAGCGCATGCGCCAGGCCGGTGCCGCCATCGTTTCGCGGGAGATGGTGGCCTACGAATGGCTGGAGCGAGCCGGCAGCGAGCTGTTCCGTGCCGTGAGTCGGGAATACCTGCGCTGATCCACTGACGCCCGGAACCCGGGCCGCCGCCCGCAGTCTGTGAACCAGTCAGGCGGGTGCCTGGCCGCTCCCGCATTTACCCCCATCCATAACAAGAAAAGGACAAGCTCGATGACGGTTCTGTCAGGGGGCCAGACGGCCCTCCATTACGAATTGATCGACGGCGACACGGACAAGCCCTATCTGGTCTTCCTGCACGAAGGTCTGGGCTGCACGGCGATGTGGAAGGACTTTCCCCGTTCGCTCTGTCAGGCCACCGGCTGCCCGGGGCTGGTCTACGACCGGCTCGGTTATGGTGCATCGCCCGCACTCACCCAGCCCCGCACCCTCCATTACCTGCACCGCTACGCCCTGGACGAGCTGCCGCGGCTGATCTCCAGCCTGATTCCGGAACGCGACTACGTCCTGGTCGGCCACTCGGACGGCGCCAGCATCGGCCTGATCCATGCCTCGGAGCGCCCGGCCCGCCTGCGTGGGCTGGTTTGCGAGGCGGCCCATGTGTTCGTCGAGGCCGAAACCATCAAGGGCATCGAGACTGCCGTCGAGGCTTCCCAGGCAGGCAAATTGCAAGGGCTGGAGAAATATCACGGAAGCAAGACCGCCGGCGTCTTCCGGGCCTGGTCCGAGACCTGGCTGTCGGACTGGTTCCGGCACTGGAACATCGAGTACCTGCTCCCCGCCATCGACTGCCCGCTGCTGGTGGTGCAGGGCCTGGAGGACCAGTACGCCACCCTGGCCCAGGTCGAGGCCATCGTGTCGCAGGCCCGCCACGGCTGGAAGCTGCTGGTGGAGAACTGCGGGCACACGCCGCATCTGGAGCGCCCGGCCGAACTGCTGCAGTTGATGCAGGCGTTCATCGAGGAGCTGCCGCAGACGAGCGCCTGCCTGTCCGGCTGAATCCCTTGCCCTCGGTCATGGAAGATTTTCCGTGACGCATTAACGTAACGAATTCCTTGTAAATAGCTGCCATGGCTATCTGGAGCTGTGTGGTATGTCCCCCCTTATCGAACTCGCCCAACAAATTGAGCAACTCTATCCATTGAAGGACAAGAAAGTCGGCAAGCGTTATCGGGTCGTCAGCGAACTGGCCGGCATGACCGAGCTGGAGGAAATCGGCGGCGCTCCGCGCTATGTCAGCACCGCCGAACTCAAGGACCGCGGCCGCTGGGATCATGCCGTGGCCGAGCGCCGATCCCCCTGGCGCTCCAGCGTCAGTCGCGGTCGGCTCTGAAAGTGGCGGCCCCTGCGCCGCCGTCCGCATCATCGATCGTGCCCCGCAGGGGCATATGTCTATCCTGTTCCACCGTCATCGCCGCTCGCTCGCCTGCCAGCGGGTTTCCCGCCAGAGACGCCGCCCCTCGGCGTCGAGGAAGGTCCAGGCGACGAAGCGGCTCTGCTTCTGTCCCTGGGCCATGGGCACCGTACGCACCTCGCGGGCGCCGGCCTTCTTCAGCGCGGTCTGGACGACCGGCAGGTTGCCGGCCTTGGAGACCAGGCTGCTGAACCAGTAGATCTGTCCGGCGAAATGAGCGCTTTCCGCGATCATGCGCCGCAGGAATCCCGCCTCCCCGCCTTCGCAGTGGAGTTCCGCCCCCTGACCGCCGAAGTTCAGCAGCGGCAGCTTGCGGGCCGGGTCGAGTTTGCCGAGGTTGTGCCATTTGCGTCGGCTGCCGCTCACGGCCTCTTCCTGAGAGGCGTGGAAGGGCGGGTTGCACAGGGTCAGATCGAAGCGCTCGTCCGCTTTCAGCAGGCCCTGGAAGACGTGCCGGGGATCGGCCTGACGGCGCAGCCGGATGGCGTCCTGCAGGCGGTTGGCCTGGACGATGGTCGCGGCCGAGGCCAGGGCGGTCTCGTCGATGTCCGCGCCGAGAAAGCGCCAGCCGTATTCGTGATGACCGATCAGCGGATAGATGCAGTTGGCGCCGACGCCGATGTCCAGTGCCCGGACCGTCGCGCCGCGCGGGATGGCGCCCTCGTTGCCGTCGGCCAGCAGGTCGGCCAGGCCGTGCAGGTAGTCGGCGCGCCCGGGAATCGGCGGGCACAGGTAGGTTGGGGGAATGTCCCAGTGGCGGATGCCGTAGTAATCGGCCAGCAGGGCGCGGTTCAGCGTCTTCACCGCCTGCGGATCGGCGAAGTCGATGCTCTTCTTGCCGTACGGGTTGACGATGACGAACTCCGCCAGGGCCGGGTGCCGGCGGATCAGCGCCGGAAAGTCATAGCGGCCCTGATGGCGGTTGCGCGGGTGCAGCGAAGCCTTCTTCGGCGGCTGGCTGGGCGATGGGGGACGGGACTTGCTCGGCATTGCGGAGATGGCGGCGGTGACGAAGGGGACGGGATTGTCCCACAAGTCGGGCCGGATACGCAGGCGCCGGCCCGCTCAGGGATAGCCGAGCAGGCCCTTGATCCGCGGCAGGTGCTCGCCGATCCAGCGCTTGTCGATGGCGCCCCAGTCGCGGATGCGGTAATGGCCGGCGTTGTGGCGCTCGCCGTCCTCCTGCTCGAACACGCAGTCGATGTCCATATCCGCGAGCGCCGCCAGGGTGTCCTGGGCGGTGCGTCGCGGCATTCCGGTGGCGGCCATCAGCGCCGGGATGTTGGTGGCCGCACCGCTGTCGATCAGCCAGGCCAGGTACAGGCGGCGGTAGAAGCTGGTGCGGGTCTTGCTCGCGTCCATGTGCAGTGATCCGGTTCTCAGGTGAGGGCGTGGAGCGCCAGGTAGGTGGCGACCCCGCCGAAGTAGCCGAGCAGGGCCAGGCCGCTGATGTGCTTGAGATACCAGATAAAGTTGATCCGTTCCATCCCCATCGCCGCCACGCCGGCGGCCGAGCCGATGATCAGGCAGCTGCCGCCGGTGCCGGCGCAGAAGGCGAGCAGCTCCCAGAAGGTGCCGTCGGTGAGAAAGTGCTGCAGCCAGCCGGCTTCGCCACCGGCTGCGGCCACCGCGGCGGCGTCGGCCAGCGGGTACATCTTCATCGCGCCGGCCACCAGCGGTACGTTATCCACCACCGAGGACAGCAGGCCTATGGCGACGTTGATGGCGTAGACGTTGCCCAACTGATCCTTCAGCAGGCCGGCGACCTGGGTCAGGTGCCCGGCGGTGGCCAGACTGGAGACCGCCAGCAGGATGCCGAGGAAGAACAGTACGCTGGGGGTGTCGATGCGGCGCAGCACGCCGACCACCGACAGCGGGTGCTTGTCCTCGTCGTTTTTGCCGCGGTGGATCACCTCGGTGGCGATCCACAGCACGCCGAGACCAAGCAGAATGCCCATGTACGGCGGCAGGTGGGTGACGGTCTTGAACACCGGGGTGAACAGTAGCGAGCCGAGGCCGAGGGCCAGTACCAGGCCGCGCTCGAACGGATTGGTCGGGGCACGGCGGCCTTCCTCGGTCGAGAAGGCCGCTCGCGGGCGTTCGGTTTCGCCGCGCAGGACGAAGCTGAGGACCGCCAGCGGCACCAGCAGGCAGACCAGGCTGGGCAGGAACAGCTGGCGGACGATGCCGGCGGTGGTGATCTGGTTGCCGATCCAGAGCATGGTGGTGGTCACGTCGCCGATCGGCGACCAGGCGCCGCCGGCGTTGGCGGCGATCACCACGATGCCGGCGTAGAACCAGCGCTCGCGCTGCGCGCCGATCAGCTTGCGCAGCAGCGAGATCATCACGATGGTGGTGGTCAGGTTGTCGAGTGCCGCCGAGAGGAAAAATGTAATGAATCCGACAATCCACAACAGTTTGACCCGGTGACGGGTGCCGATTCGGTCGGTGATCACCCGGAAACCCTCGTGGGCGTCGATCAGCTCGACGATGGTCATGGCGCCGAGCAGGAAGAACAGGATCTCGGAGATCTCGCCCAGATGATGGCGCAGTTCCTCGATCGCGCCGTGGCCGCCTTCGACCGCGGAGGCCGGCAGAATGCTGCTTTCGCCCAGCGCCAGCAGGGTCCAGCAGACTACGGCGGTGAGAATGGCCGTGGCGGCCTTGTCGATGCGCAGTGGGTGTTCGAAGGCGATGCACAGGTAACCAACAACGAAGATCAGGGCTATCCAGGCGTACATGGGCGAGCTTCCAGGTTGAGATAGAGAAAACCGGGCATGGCCGACGGGCGTGCCCCGGATCGGGTCTTTGCAAGGACGATGCCGGAGCGGCGGACAGCAAAAGGCCCGCCACCGGGGCGGGCCTTCATCCTGGGCAGGGGCTCAGAGTGTGGCGATGCGCGCGCGCTGTTCGCCCAGCTTGGCCAACGCCTGCTCGGCTTCGGCCAGCTTGGCGCGCTCCTTCTCCAGCACTTCGGCCGGGGCCTTGGCGACGAAGCCCTCGTTGGCCAGTTTGCCGCCGACGCGCTTGACCTCGCCCTCCAGGCGCTGCAGCTCCTTGTCCAGGCGCGCCATCTCGGCGTCCTTGTCGATCAGACCGACCATCGGCACCAGCACTTCCATCTCGCCGACCAGCGCGGTAGCGGCCAGCGGCGCTTCCTCGCCGGCCTCCAGGACGCGGATGGATTCCAGCTTGGCCAGCTTGGCCAGCAGCGGCTCGTTGGCGGCCAGGCGACGGCGGTCCTGCTCGCTGGCGTTGGCCAGGATCACGTCGATGCGCTTGGCCATGGAGATCTTCATCTCGCCGCGGATCTGCCGCACGCCGAGCATCAGCTCCTTGACCCACTCGATGTCGCCCTCGGCGGCTTCGTCGATGCGGCTCTCATCGGCCACCGGCCAGGGCTGCAGCATGATGGTCGGGCCGCTCTTGCCGGCCAGACCCTTGATGCGCTGCCAGATCTCCTCGGTGATGAAGGGCATGAACGGATGGGCCAGGCGCAGGATGACCTCCAGCACGCGCACCAGGGTGCGGCGGGTGCCGCGCTGACGCTCGATGCTGGCGGTCTCGTCCCAGAGCACCGGCTTGACCAGCTCGAGGTACCAGGCGCAGTACTGGTCCCAGATGAACTCGTAGAGCGACTGGGCGGCCAGGTCGAATCGGAACTGGTCGAGGTGGCGGGTGACCTCCTGCTCGCAGCGCTGCAGGGCGGAGATGATCCAGCGGTCCACCGAGGATAGCTCGATCGGTTCGTCGTTGACACCGCAGTCCTGGCCCTCGGTGTTCTCCAGCACGAAGTTGGTGGCGTTCCACAGCTTGTTGCAGAAGTTGCGGTAGCCCTCGACCCGGCCCATGTCGAACTTGATGTCGCGGCCGGTGGAGGCCAGCGAGCAGAAGGTGAAGCGCAGGGCATCGGTGCCGTAGCTGGCGATGCCGTCCGGGAATTCGGCGCGGGTCTGCTTGGCGATCTTCTCCGCCAGCTTGGGCTGCATCATGCCGCTGGTGCGCTTGGCCACCAGGGCTTCCAGATCGATGCCGTCGACGATGTCCAGCGGGTCGAGCACGTTGCCCTTGGACTTGGACATCTTGTGGCCCTGGCTGTCGCGCACCAGGCCGTGGACGTAGACGGTCTTGAACGGGATCTGCCCGGTCAGGTGCAGGCTCATCATGATCATCCGGGCGACCCAGAAGAAGATGATATCGAAGCCGGTGACCAGCACGTCGGTGGGGTGGAAGGTCTTCAGGAAGTCGGTCTGCTCCGGCCAGCCGAGGGTCGAGAAGGTCCACAGGCCCGAGCTGAACCAGGTGTCCAGCACGTCCTCGTCCTGGCGCAGGGCGATGTCGCCGAGGTTGTGCTTGGCGCGAACCTCGGCCTCGTCGCGGCCGACGTAGACGTTGCCTGCTTCGTCGTACCAGGCCGGGATGCGATGGCCCCACCACAGCTGGCGGCTGATGCACCAGTCCTGGATGTCGCGCATCCAGCTGAAGTACATGTTCTCGTACTGCTTGGGCACGAACTGGATGGAGCCGTCTTCCACCGCGGCGATGGCCTTCTCGGCCAGCGGCTTGGTGGAGACGTACCACTGGTCGGTCAGCCAGGGCTCGATCACCACGCCGGAGCGGTCGCCCTTGGGCACCTTGAGGGCATGGTCGTCGATCTTCTCGAGAAGGCCCAGCTGCTCGAAAGCGGCGACGATCTGCTTGCGCGCCTCGAAGCGGTCGAGGCCGGCGAACTGCGCCGGCAGGCTGCCGTCCAGCTCGGTGTTGACGCTGCCGTCGAGGTTGAACACCTGGGCGGTGGCGAGGATCGCCGCGTTCTTGTCGAGGACGTTGATCAGCGGCAGATCGTGGCGCTTGCCGACCTCGTAGTCGTTGAAGTCGTGGGCCGGGGTGATCTTCACGCAGCCGGTGCCGAATTCCGGGTCGCAGTAGTCGTCGCCGACGATGGGGATGCGCCGGCCCACTAGCGGCAGCTCGACGAACTTGCCGATCAGCGCCTGGTAGCGCTCATCCTGCGGATTCACCGCCACGGCCGAGTCGCCGAGCATGGTTTCCGGACGGGTAGTGGCGACGATCAGGTAGTCCTTGCCGTCGGCGGTCTTCGCGCCGTCGGCCAGCGGGTAGCGCAGGTTCCACAGGCTGCCCTTCTCGTCGTGGTTCTCCACTTCGAGGTCGGAAATCGCGGTGTGCAGCTTCGGATCCCAGTTGACCAGGCGCTTGCCGCGGTAGATCAGGCCGTCCTCGTGCAGGCGCACGAAGGCTTCCTTGACCGCTTCGGAGAGGCCATCGTCCATGGTGAAGCGCTCGCGCGACCAGTCCACCGAGGAGCCGAGACGACGGATCTGCCGGGTGATGGTGCCGCCGGACTGCTCCTTCCACTCCCACACCTTGTTCAGGAACTTCTCGCGGCCGAGATCATGACGGCTGACGCCCAGGGCGCCCAGCTGGCGCTCCACCACCATCTGGGTGGCGATGCCGGCGTGGTCGGTGCCCGGCTGCCACAGGGTGTTGCGCCCCTGCATGCGGCGGAAGCGGATCAGCGCGTCCATGATCGCGTTGTTGAAGCCGTGGCCCATGTGCAGGCTGCCGGTGACGTTCGGCGGCGGGATCATGATGGTGTAGGGCTCGCCCGAACCCTGCGGCGCGAAGTAGTTCTTGGACTCCCATTCGGCGTACCAACGGGATTCGATGTCGTGCGGCTGGTAGGTCTTGTCCATGCGGCGGGACCCTTATAAAACGGCTAATCGGGAAAACCAACAAGTATAAAGGGAAAGATGGCCTTATGTATTTATGGCTGCACCGCAGACGGGCGATCGCTGTCGGAGGCGGGCGGCCGAGGGTCTGATGCGGCCCCGGACAGGCAGGAGAGCGAAGGGGGTCAGTCGTTCAGACGGCCGGACAGCAGTCGATCCAGGCGGGCTTCCAGGCGGCGCCGGAGTTCGGCCTCGATCTGCGGCACGAAGTCGTCGACCACTTCCTGCAGGAGCAATTCCGCTTCCTGGCGCAGCGTCCGGTCCAGGCGCAATGGCCGCTGGCTTCCGGTGACCGGTGCCGGCGGGGGAGCGATCGGCTGTTCGTCGGCGGGTTCGATGACTTCCGACAGCAGCGGAATCTCGATCTCCTCGTCCAGAGGCTGGTCGACGAGCAGCGGCGGGAGCAGTTCCTCGGGGTCGTCCAGCAGGTCGCGGATCGATTGCAGATCGTTCAGCAGATAGGCGGTGTGCAGCGGTCGTTTGTCCATCGAAGTCAGATGTGGGTTAAGCGATGATCCTGCAAAGGATATCCCTGTTCGCGATAGAAACGGTAACTCGCCCGGCTGGCCTGACGTATGGTGGGGTCGCTCACCACCAGTTCGGCGATCCGGGCGAAGCGGGCCGAGAAGGGCGGTACCGCGAGGGCCAGGTTGATCAGCAGGTCCCCATGGCTGCCGGGATCGGTACCCAGCCCCAGGGCGACCGGGGCGCTCCCATCCTCTTCGGCCAGGCTGTGGGGCAGGAAGCTTTCGCTTCGGAAGCTCCACATCAGGGCGTCCAGGGTTTCCCGCTGCGCCTCGTCCTGGCAGTGCAGATAGATACGATGCCCCAGGCGCCAGGCCTTCTCCGTCAGCTTGCAGGCGAAAAGCAGGCGTGCGGCCGGATCTGCGCTGGGGAGGATGTAGAAGTCGATCTGGGGCATAGGACATCGATCGTGGATGGGGCTTATGAGGAGAGGCGGGTGGAGGCTGGGCTCCACCCGCTCCTGACGTTGTCAGGCCTTGCAGCGGTCCAGCAGGTACTGGGTCAGCAACGGCACGGGACGGCCGGTGGCGCCCTTTTCCTTACCGCCGCTGATCCAGGCGGTACCGGCGATGTCCAGGTGCGCCCAGTGGTACTTCTTGGCGAAGCGCGAGAGGAAACAGGCGGCGGTGATGGTACCGGCCTTGGGGCCGCCGATGTTGGCCATGTCGGCGAACGGGCTGTCCAGCTGCTCCTGGTACTCTTCGAACAGCGGCAGTTCCCAGGCGCGGTCGGCGGCGGTTTCGCCGGCCTTCAGCAGTTGCCGGATCAGCGGTTCGTGATTGCCCATCAGACCGGAGGTGTTGCTGCCGAGGGCGACGATGCAGGCGCCAGTCAGGGTGGCGATGTCGATCACCGCCTGCGGCTTGTAGCGCTCGGCGTAGGTCAGGGTGTCGCACAGCACCAGGCGGCCTTCGGCGTCGGTGTTGAGGATCTCCACGGTCTGCCCGCTCATGCTGGTGACGATGTCGCCGGGGCGGGTGGCGCGGCCGCTGGGCATGTTCTCGGCGCAGGCGAGCAGGCCGACCAGGTTGATCGGCAGCTGCAGCTCCAGCACCGCGCGGAAGGTGCCGAGGACGCTACCGGCACCGCTCATGTCGAACTTCATCTCGTCCATGCCGGAACCCGGCTTGAGGCTGATGCCGCCGCTGTCGAAGGTGATGCCCTTGCCGACCAGCACGAAGGGTTGCTCGTTCTTGCCGCCGCCGTTGTACTGCAGACTGATCAGTCGTGGCGGTTGCTCGCTGCCGTGCCCGACGGCGAGGAAGGCGCCCATGCCCAGTTCCTTGAGCTTCTTCTCGTCGAGAACCTCGACCTTCAGGTTGTCATGTTCCTTGGCCATGGCCTTCGCCTGCTCGGCCAGGAAGCTCGGATGGCAATGGTTCGGCGGCAGGTTGCCGAGGTCACGGGTCAGGGCCATGCCGTTGGCGATCGCCAGGGCGTGAGTGGCGGCGCGCTCCACATCGGCTTGGTCGGCCTTGTCGCAGAGCAGGACGACTTTCTTCAGCGCCTGGGGATCGGCCTTCTCGCTCTTGAAGCGATCGAACACGTAGCCGCTATCTGCCAGCACCTCGGCCAGCAGACGGGTCTTGCCATAGGCATCGCGGCCTTTGACCTGGAGTTCGTCGAGCGCCACTGCGGCATCACTGCCGCCGAGGGCTTTCAGCGCGCCATAGGTGGCCGTGATCACCTTGCGGAACTGGCGGTCGCTTAGTTCGCGCTCCTTGCCCGCTCCGACCAGCAGCACGCGCTCGGCCTTGAGGTTCGGCAGTCCGTGCAGCAGCAGGGTCTGGCCGGGCTTGCCTGCCAGGTCGCCACGCTTGAGTACCGCCGACAGAGCGCCATTGCTGGCGGTGTCGAGGATCTTGGCCGCGGCGCCCAGCTTGCGGCCTTCGCCGACGGTGACCACGAGCGTGGCGGTTTTCACATTTTCCGGGCTGACGCTTTTGACAACGAATTGCATGGCAAGATGTCCCCGAGACAGAAAGTTGGGTTTGCTGGATAATGCCGGTCTTTTTTTCTAGGCACGTATGCGGCGGCCGGCGGACAGTCGGCTAGTTTGAGCACAGCGGCTTGAGGCTGACAACCCTGGAGTGTCTGGTTTGATCATCTCTCGATATCTTTCCCGTGAGCTGCTGCTGACGCAGTGTGCGGTCAGCGCCGTGCTGCTGGTGATCATCATGAGCGGCCGCTTCATCAAGTACCTGGCACAGGCGGCCCAGGGGCTGCTCGACCCCGGCGTGCTGTTCTCGCTGATGCTCTACCGGATGCCCGGGTTCCTGCAGTTGATCCTGCCGTTGGGATTGTTCCTCGGCATCCTGCTGTCCTTCGGCCGCCTCTACCTCGACAGCGAAATCACCGTGCTGCGGGCGACGGGCATGAGCCAGCAGCGCCTGTTCGGCTACAGTCTGATACCCGCGACGCTGGTTGCCCTGCTCGTCGCCTGGCTGAGCCTGTGGCTGTCTCCCCAGGGGATCGCCGCGATGGAGCTCCTGCTCAACCAGCAGGAGGCCCTCACCGAATTCGATACCCTGGTTCCGGGACGCTTCCAGTCCATGCGGGATGGTTCGCGGGTGACCTATGTCGAGGAGTTGTCCGACGACCGCAGCCAGCTCTCCCGTGTGTTCATTACCGAGAAGCGGGCCGCCGGGGCAGGAAAGGAGGACCGGGGCATCACCGTCCTGGTGGCGAACAGCGGGCGCCAGGAGATCCAGCCCGATGGCGGCCGCTATCTGATCCTGCAGGATGGCTATCGCTACGATGGCAAGCCCGGCCAGGCCGACTACCGGGTGATTCGCTATGACACCTATGGCGTGCTGCTGCCCAAGCCGGCCGCGAGCGGGGAGATCAGCGAGCGCGAGGCTATTCCCACTCGCCAACTGATCGACAGCGATGTGCAGAAGTACAAATCCGAACTCCAGTGGCGGTTGTCGATTCCGGTGCTGGTCTTCGTGGTCACCCTGCTTGCCGTGCCCTTGTCGAAGGTCAATCCGCGCCAGGGGCGCTTTCTCAAGCTGCTGCCGGCGGTTCTGCTCTACATGGCCTATCTGGCCCTGCTGGTCGCGGCCCGCGGCGCCCTGGACAAGGGCAATATTCCTACGGCGCTGGGGCTCTGGTGGGTGCATGGCCTGTTCCTGTTGATCGGTCTGTGCCTGCTGTACTGGGAATCGATCTGTCTGAAGTGGGCGCAGTTCCGTGCAGGACGCCGGGGGGTAAGGCATGCGTAAGCTGGATCGGTATGTCGGGGCCAGCATCTTCTTCGCCATCCTGACGGTGCTCGGGATCATCGTCTTTCTCTCCCTGCTGTTCGCTTTCATCGATGAGCTGAGCGATGTGCAAGGCCGGTACGGGGTGGCCCAGGCCGCCTGGTATGTCTTTCTGACGACTCCGCAGCGGATCTACGAGTTGTTGCCGATGGCGTCGCTGATCGGCTGTCTGGTCGGTCTCGGTACGCTGGCCAGCCATAGCGAGCTGACTATCATGCGCGCCGCCGGCGTATCCCTGGGCCGCATCGTCTGGGCCGTGATGAAGCCCATGCTGGTGCTGATGCTCGTCGGGATCCTCATCGGCGAATACCTGGCGCCCTGGAGCGAAAAGCTGGCACAGGCCCAGCGCTCCATGGCACAAGGCGAAGGCGAGGCGCAGAGCTCCAAGCATGGTCTCTGGCATCGTCAGGGCAACGAGTACGTACACATCAATGCGGTGCAGCCCAGTGGCTTGCTGTTCGGGGTGACTCGCTACCACTTTGACGACAAGCGCCGGCTGCTTTCCTCCAGCTTCGCCAGAAAGGCACAGTTCGAAAACGGTCATTGGCAACTGGAGAATGTGGCGACCACTCATTTCCATGCTCGCAGCACCGAGGTCGTCAGGGCTGACAGCCAGAGCTGGGATATCGA
The DNA here is from genome assembly GCF_042643485.1 of Azotobacter bryophylli. Taxonomy (NCBI): domain Bacteria; kingdom Pseudomonadati; phylum Pseudomonadota; class Gammaproteobacteria; order Pseudomonadales; family Pseudomonadaceae; genus Azotobacter; species Azotobacter bryophylli. The sequence goes on from NZ_JBHRSJ010000001.1 coordinate 150,959, forward strand.
TCTGAGCCCGCAGCTGCTCAGCACAGTGGTCATGGACCCGGAAAGCCTTCCGATCAGCGGACTGTGGCGCTACATCCATTATCTGGAAGGGCAGGGCCTGAACAGCGAGCGCTACTGGTTGGCGTTCTGGACCAAGGTATTGCAGCCACTGGTCACGGCGGTGCTGGTGCTGATGGCGGTTTCCTTCATTTTCGGCCCCCTGCGCTCGGTGACCTTGGGGCAGCGCGTCTTCACCGGGGTTCTGGTCGGCTTCGTGTTCCGCATCCTGCAGGACTTGCTCGGGCCTTCCAGCCAGGTATTCGGTTTCTCGCCCCTGCTGGCGGTATTGGTGCCGGCGGCGGTCTGCGCCGTGGTCGGTATCATCCTGTTGCGGCGGGCCGGGTAGGGGGGGCTCGCGATGACTGCCGCAGCAATCGTTTCGGATTACCGCGGCACCGCTTCGAGGTCCTGCACTATTTCTTCTTGTGGATGCCCTTCGGCAGTCGGACGACCTGGCTGTCGGAGTAGATGTCGTGCCATGTCCGTCCCTGCTTGTCCCAGAGCATCCAGAAGTAGCCGAGGCCGATGCACAGGAAGGAGGCAATGGCGACCAGGAAGCGCAGCATCGCCTGCCACAGGCTGATGGCGGTGCCATCGGTATTCTGGATGCGCAGGCCCCAGACCTGCATGCCGAGGGTCTGGCCTTTGTATGTCCAGAACTTGGCGAAGAAGCCGAAGAGGGTGAAGAAAAGGATGGTCGACAGCAGCGGATCTTTATCCAGTGCACCGGAATCCGAGAGCTGCTTCAGTTGCTCGACCCCGATGATGGACATCTGGATCAGCTTGTAGATGAAGGTGACGATGATCAGCAGGGCGACGCAGAGCAGGAAGTCGTAGAACATGGCCGCCAGCCGGCGGATCAGTCCTGCGGTGGGAAATTCGCCTTGGGGGAAAAGTGGGTGTTTCGACATGACGGGCTCACGGTGAGGCAAAGGCCGTCATTCTACGAAATCCGGGCACAAAAAAGCCCCTGATGACTGCCATCAGGGGCTTCGGGTTACAAACTGCAATTAGCCCAGGATCTGGACCTTGTCAGCCTGCATGCCTTTCTGGCCTTGCACTGCTTCGAAGCTGACCTTCTGGCCTTCTTTCAGGCTCTTGAAGCCGGTACCTTCGATGGCGCGGAAGTGCACGAACAGATCCGGACCGCTCTCAGGGGTGATGAAACCAAAACCCTTCTCGTCGTTGAACCATTTGACGGTGCCGGTTTGACGATTCGACATTGTCTTATTTCCTTGAAACTTGAGTTGATGGCAGTCTCTGTGACAACAGGGACTGGAACTGGTTGCAGAGAGTAAGAGAAGTCGAGCGGGATGTAGCGGATCTGTAGGATCTACTGCCACCAGGTCACGATTCAACAGCGACCCTAGCAAACACAGTTTAGATACTCTACGCCAAGTTCTCGGCAAAAGCCAACCCCTGCCGTATTTGAAATCAGCTCGGTCAATTAGAGGCTCGTCACTCGGATCGGCTATCTGTCAGATCTTGCAGAGGATAATTCGGGAGGCTCTTCCCGATGACATGCCTCAAGGCCCGAATATGGGCTTTTCCATATATTGGTAGCACTATGGTACGAAGTGCCGGATGAGAAGAGCACATTACCGCAGTTGGTAGGAGCGGGATTGCCCTTGCTTGTCTCGCTTCTATGCTCTCCGTAGTCGTATCGCCAATCTCTTTGGAAGGCACATGAACATGAAAAACATCAGGCTGACTTACATCGTTTTGCTGATCGGCTTGACCCTGCTGTGGCTGCTTGCCGACGATCTGCTGGCCGCCCAGTACGAATTCTTCAAGCTGCGCGCCTCCATGGTGAACTTCACCGGCATCCTTGCCATGGGGGTGATGAGTGTCGGGATACTGCTGTCGATTCGGCCGATCAGCCTCGAGCCCTTTTTCGGCGGGCTGGATAAAACCTACCGCCTGCACAAGTGGCTGGGAATCACCGCTCTGGTGGTCTCCATCGTGCACTGGCTGTGGGTGAAGGTTCCCAAGTGGATGGTCGGCTGGGGGCTGCTGGTCAAACCTGCCCGTAAAGCGGCCACTGAGCCGAGTCTGGCCCTTTTCCGCTTCTTCCGGGAGCAGCGAGGTCTGGCGGAGCAGGTGGGGGAGTGGGCCTTCTATATTGCCGTCGTCCTGATCGTGCTGGCTCTGATCAAACGTTTCCCTTATCGCCACTTCTTCAAGACCCACCGTATTCTGGCGATCGTCTACCTGACCCTAGTCTTTCACTCCGTGGTGCTGATGAAGACCGACTACTGGAGCTCGCCCATCGGCGTGGTGATGGCGGTGCTGATGGCCGTGGGCAGCGCCGCTGCGTTCGTATCCCTGTTCCGCAAGGTGGGGCATAAGCGTCGGGCCGTTGGTGTGATAGACGAGCTGATGTTGCACAAGGACAACCGGGTGCTGGGGGTAGTCATCCAGTTGAAGGATCGCTGGCCCGGACACAAGGCCGGCCAGTTCGCCTTCGTCACCTTCGATCCGGCAGAAGGCGCGCATCCTTTCACGATTTCTTCCGCCTGGCACGAAGATGGCAAATTGCGATTCCTGATCAAGGGTATCGGCGATTACACGTCCAGGCTGCCCGATACCCTTAAGGTCGGGAATCTGGTTCAGGTCGAAGGCCCTTATGGTTTCTTCAATTTCACCAGCAAGAAGACGAATCAGATCTGGGTGGCCGGCGGTATCGGGATCACTCCGTTCATCGCCCGGATGCAGTCCCTGGCGCATAAGCCCGACGGCAGGAGCATCGATCTTTTCTACAGCACCAGCGCTCCGGATGCCGGTTTCATCGACAAGCTGCAGAAGCTGGCCAAGCGGGCGCAGGTGCGTCTGCATGTATTGGTCAGCGGCAAGGATGGGCGGCTGAGTTCGGATCGTCTGTGCGAGCAAGTGCCGCAATGGCAGTCCGCTGATCTGTGGTTCTGTGGCCCGGCCGGTTTCGGTCAGACCCTGCGCGAAGGGCTGATCGCCAAGGGGCTCGCCGTCGATGACTTCCATCAGGAGCTGTTCGAGATGCGCTAGGGAGCGGGCGCCGGCTCTGCCGGCAGGCGTGATCCATGAACGAGAAACCGGCTCCAAGAACCGGTTTCTCGTTCATGGGCAGGGGAAGATGGGGGCGGGTCAAGGCTGAAACCCAAACGCGACGCGGTCGTCGGCAGAGTCGAGTCGGACGTTGCTTTTCGTCTGGCTAGGCGACCAGATTGTCCAGGGTGAGATAGGCAATTCCAGTAAGTTCGATGGCGAAGTCGGCTTCGTTGTCGTTGTTCACGTTGCCGTAGAGCAATCCATTCTCGAACTTTAATTGTCCTGCCTGGTTAAAGGCCACCCCAGGGCCGATGATCATGTTGAAGGCATCGTCGGTAGGTGTGGTGATATTGGCATCCAGGCCGAATAGATCGATCTTGTCGCTTGCCGGGTTAAAATCGGTGATGACGTCCCGGCTGGCATTATTCACGCCCATTTCCGAGAGGAAGTTGAAGTCGAATATGTCGTTGCCGCTTCCGCCGTTCAGGGTGTCTTTACCATTGCCGCCAATCAGCCAATCATTATCGTTGCCACCAAAGAGCTGGTCGTCGCCGTTGTCGCCATTGAGCAGGTCGTTATTGCTGCCTCCGTAGAGGATGTCGCTGCTGTTATCGCCGTTGAGGATGTCATTGCCGTCGTAGCCCCAGATTCTGTCGCTGTATATGAATCCGTTGAGGGTGTCGGGGCCATTGCTGCCAAGAATATCGGCCATGTCGACTCTCCTTCTTAGGGCGGGATTTATGCGTCGATGACCTTAATCCCGAATAATCAAGAAGTTAATTTCAGGACTATCGGCTGGGTGGAGGGCTGAATATCAAGCATAGTCAATGGAGAGGCGGATCGGCTCGTCAATCGAGACATTTGAAGGACTGTTTGGAAAGGTAGGAATACGGGATTCCAACGGTTTGATGATGGGAATGTGTCTTCGTAATGAGTCTTTGAGGAGTGTTTCTATCTGTCTCAACAGGGAAACCGACGCTTGTTGATGCCGGGGCCGGGGACGCAAGAGCAGTCAACGTGACGCCATCACATCCCTGGCCTCTCATGCGGAATTAGCGACGGTTACTTCCGGGGCTTTGCTGGCCACTTCCGGGAGTTTTTTGTTGCTGTTGACCACCTTGGTGGCCCATGTCCGATGATCTTTCACGCTCCCTATCGATATTGCCGCCTTGACGGCTGGTGTCCTGGGACTTTTCGCGCTCGGTACCTGTGGTGGAGTTTTTCTGAGTGGGCATGATGTGTTTCCTCTACTGCTTTCAGAGTGGATGAGGGGACTTGCCCCTCATCAGGTCTGAATCGTCTCCACGCCAGTAGTTCCGAGGTGTTCTCCGGGAGGATGAGTAGCCGATGAGTGGCTGGCGATACTTGCCCTGATCCCTGGTGGCCACTACACCGACGCGGAATCAGTCGATCGAGCGATATAGCTGGCTGCAATTCACCTGCAGCTATGGGAATTGGCCCGAAAGCGGCATCGGCATCTCCCCATTCATCCCTTCGTGGAAACCTTTCTATCGTCTCTAAAGTCCCCCATAAGGCTGTGCTTTTTTCAGTCTTATCCTGTCCAGTGGCAAACGAGAGGGACGAAGAATGAGCGCTTCCATGAATGAATCCTGTATCCAGGCCTGCAGTAACTGTGCGTTGGCGTGCGAGACCTGTTCTGCCTCTTGTCTACGTGAGAGCGACGTGCAAGCGATGGCGCGCTGCGTTGCTCTGGATATGGACTGTGCAGATTTCTGCAAGGTGGCGGCTACCTTGATGGCTCGAGGAAGTGATTACGCCAAGGCCGTCTGCCAGCAATGTGCTGAAGTGTGCCGCGCTTGTGGCGAGGAGTGCGCCCGGCATGAGGCTGAGCATTGCCAGCGCTGTGCCCAAGCCTGTCGCTCGTGTGCCGAGGAGTGCGAACGGATGGCTGCTTAGCTCCCGCTGTCATCCAGCACTACCTGGTCCTCCCAGGTGCTACCGAGTGCCGGACGGCTTTGCTGCTTACAGGAGCGAATGAGCGCCGCCTGCCTTGCTTGCGCCCTATCATCTCATCGAGGCTTCGCTTCGGCGCGGAATAACCCGGGTTGTCGTCGATCAGGCTCGAGGGGCGCCTGGTTTAGGGGGCCGGCCTCGCCTTGAGCCTGGTCGGAGCGTCACAGGGTTCTTCTAGGCATGTCGCGCCCAGGCGTCGGCTACACGGGATCGGTTTCGTATACCTCTACCGCAAAGGTGTTGTTCCAAGGCCGGACGATTGTTCCGTATTGCGGGGTACCCGTCGGTGATACCCTTGCGCCGCTCGGCCTGTTCCTTCTATCCGGGGATGGTCGAGCTGCCTCTGACAGGAACAATGGAGTCTTCGATCCCCCATGAACGTACGAAACCGCTTACTGCCCCTGATCCTCATCGGGTCAATCCTGCAGGGTTGTTCCTCCCTCGGCCTCGACAAGGAAACCTCTCTTCCCTACTCGCAGGAAACTCTCAGGGATGCCGAAAAGGGTAACAGCGAGGCCCAGTTCGATGCGGGGGTGATGTATTACCAAGGCATTCGTGTCGAGGTGGACAAGGTCAAGGCCGCGGAGTGGTTCCGCAAGGCGGCCGAGCAGGGATATGCCAACGCCCAGTTCGACCTGGGGCTCATGTATGCGAAAGGGGAGGGTGTTGCTCAGGATGACCGGCAGGCTTTCGAGTGGTACCTGAAGGCCGCCGAGCAGGGGCTGCCCGAGGCCCAGGCGAATATCGCGCGGATGTATTCCGAAGGCCGTGGCATCGAGAAGGACATCGGCCAGGCCACCCTCTGGATGCAAAAGGCGGCTCGCCAGGAATACCCGGTAGCCGAGTACAACGTCGCTCTCATGTACGAGCAGGGCAACGGTCTGCCGCAGGATGCCCTGAAGGCCGCGCAGTGGTATGGCCGTTCGGCGGAGCACGGCCTGGCCGAGGGCGCCACCCGCGTCGGCTTTCTCTACCTGCAGGGCGACGGCGTCATGCGCGACGAGCGGCGCGCCGTCGAGTGGTTCGAGAAGGCTGCCAAGCAGGGCGATCCCCTGGCGCAGACCCAGCTGGGCATCATGGCCTGCAATGGCCAAGGCATGAAGGAGAACTACAAGCAGGCCTCCGTGTGGTTCCATCAGGCCGGGGTGCAAGGCTTTGCCGTGGCCCAGGCGCGGCTGGGAGGTCTCTATTACAAGGGGCAGGGGCTCGACAAGGATATGAGAAAGGCCTATGTCTGGCTGTCCGTCGCAATAGCCAACGGCCTCAAGGATGACAGTGGCGAGCTGGCCTCGATGCAGCGCAATGCGGAGGAAAGCCTGACGCCTGCCGAGCTGTCGAAAGCCCGGGGGGTGATCGACCGCTACCTCAAGGCCTACCAGCCGCGCGCCGACTTCTGATCGGTCCAGTTCGCCGGTGCTGCCGACCGGCACCGTGCGAGCATGCGTTGGACGCATGGGGGTGTCTCGCCAGACTGCCCGAAGGGGGCAGTCATTCACCGACGCTCGGTGCCCGAGGTGGCCTGTGAATGGGTAGTTACATAGGGGCGAGCGTATTGCCCTGTCGGTTCATATCGGGCTGCCTTCCAGATGCCAGCCGGCCAGGGTGCTCAGTTCGAGGGGGGCGAGGATGTGCACTTCCTTGCCTTCCGAGGCGATAAGCCTCATTTGCTGAAAACGGGTGAAAACGCGCGATACCGTTTCCACGGCCAGGCCGAGGTAACTGCCGATCTCGTTGCGCGACATGGGCAGGCGGAACTGGTTGGCAGGCAGGTCGCGACTGCGAAAGCGTGCGGAAAGGTCGATCAGAAAGGCGGCAATGCGTTCGTCCGCGTTCTTTTTCGACAACAGCAATCTCATCTGCTGGTTGTCGCGCAATTCGCGGCTCATGCATCTCATCAGCCGGCGACGCAGATGGGGGAGCTGCAGGGGCTGCTCGTCCAGTTGCTTCAAGGGAATTCTGCAGACCAGAGTTTCTTCCAGTGCCAGCGCCGAAACCGGATAGATGTTGCAGCCCATGCCTGAAAGTCCCACCAGTTCGCTGGGCAGGTGAAAGCCGGTGATCAGCTCCTCGCCGTTATCGCTCAGGCCGAAGGTCTTCAATGCGCCGGAGCATACGGCGAACACGCAACTGAATTCGTCGCCCTGTCGATAGAGATATTCGCCTCTCTTGAACGGCCTGCTCCGTTTGACGATCTTTGTTGCGGTCCCGTTGTCATCGAAGCTCGGAAGGCATAAGGCGGCGAGGCTGCAATCCTGACAGTGAGTGCGATGCGGGCTGGTCTGGCATGGCTTTGTGTGCTCACGAGCGCTGCTTTTTTGTGAGAGTTGTACTGCTTGCTCGTCATGGTCCATGGTGGATCTTCCTTTCCCTGAAGTCGCTTGTCCCGATGGGCGAAGTCGCGACCAACTACGGTATGGTGAGTGATGAATCCTATCATAGACATGCTTATCTATGAGGCGATGATTGCACTGCTTTGGTGCGTCTATAGTGGTCCTTTCGAGGTCATAGCCTTTGTTCGGGCCTGGGTGGATCGCCTGCCCGGAGTCGGACGACCAGTCCCTGCCCTGATCTGTTCGACTGAGTAGAGCTTGACGTCCCACTGAAAGAGCCTGAACTTGTGCCATTTTTGGGCGCTGGTCTATTTATGCTCTGGATTCCCTTCACCCTGTTCGCCGCCTTTACCCAAGCGCTGCGCAATGCCCAGCAGAAACAACTCAGCCGAGAGGTGAATGCGTTGGGCGTGACCCTGGCGCGTTTCATCTGGGCTCTGCCGCTGGCCGTGATCTACCTGGGGCTGCTGTACGTCGCCGAGCCGGAGGAACTGCCGCAGTTCAGTGGACGTTTCGTCTTCGCCGTAACCGCCGCCGCCTTCGCCCAGATCCTGGCCACTACCCTGATGGTGCTGCTGTTCCAGCGCCGGAGTTACGCCGCCGGCGTCGGTTTGGCCAAGAGTGAGGCGTTGCTGGCGGCGGTACTGGGTTCGATCTTTTTCGGAGCCGCGCTCGGCCCGATTGGCTGGTTGGGCATAGTGCTCGGCTCGGGAGCGGTCTGGCTGATGAAAGGGCGCAGCGAGCCCGGTTCGCTGGATATCTCGACTCTGCTGCTGGGTTTGGGCAGCGGTTTGTGTTTTGCCCTGACCACCCTCTGGGTGCGCGATGCCTGCCACCAGTTTTCGCTGTCGTTCATGCATACCGCCGCGTGGGCTCTGGTCTGGACCATCAGCATTCAGGTTGTAGCGCTATCCGGTTGGCTGGCTCTGCGTGATCGACAGACTTTGGTGAAACTGTGGAGGCGTCCCTCTCTGGTATTTCGTATCAGTCTCTCCAGTTCCATTGCTTCGCTATGCTGGTTCACCGCCGTCAATCTGGAGGACGTAGGCCTGGTGAAGACCCTGGGTCAGGTCGAAGTGTTCTTCACCTTGTTGCTATCGCAGCACTGGCTCAAGGAGCAGGTTTCGCAACGGGAAAAGCTTGGGCTTCTGCTGATAGTCATCAGTGCGCTGATGGTGATACTGCCGGCAATACCCGCATGATCGGAAGGCCTTGCCTGGGAATAAGCGAATGCCATTCTGTGCGAGCGCTTTTTCCTATGCCAATATCGGCTTTGTCGTCTGAAAGGGGTGGCAAAACAGGATTGCTCGGCACTTCTTTATGGAGCGTCCATATGGGGTTTGTTGGCCGCTCCCGCTCTCTTGGTTCTTAATGCTGTCTGGCGGTCACTGCATTAGCGAGATATTGCGCCATGACTCTGCTACCGCATGTCTACAACTCCGTCCGAATCGATAGGCGGTCAAGGTGGGAAACTAGCGAAGCGGCATAATGACGCTGCCTTTCGGCAATCGATCAACCTCTTCCTCTTATTCCGCAGTTTCGAGCGCCCTTAATGAACACCGAACGACGTTATTCAATCATCCTGGAGAATCGGGCCGAGATACTGCTTGAGAATGCGACCATGGAGCAGGTGGAAGCATTTTGGGATGCCAACGATACGCGCTACTTCGGATTGCGTATGGAAGATGAGCTCAGCGCTCATGCACGGGTTATCGTTACCGATGAAATTCCCGAGGAAGAAGAGATAGGGGATGTTTTCGTAGGCAAGACTGGGATCCTTTAGCGGGCCCGAATCCGCTTCCCATGTTTGGCTTTCGCAGAGACCTGCAATCACTTAAGTCCCAATCCTCGCCAGTGGTCATCGTCAGAGCAGACATCCACGCTTTTACTAGAGCCGTAGTGTAATAGCGGCGCTTGTTCAGTTTGTTCTCAGGTGCAGTCAGCAAATCAGGATGTAAAGGACGAGGAAGACGCACCAGGAGCCGAGAATCACGGAAGCGGGATGCATCACAATCCATTCATGCAGGCGACGCCAATGGGTGCTGTCTGTCGTTGCTGGAGTGAATGGTCTGTTTTTCCAACAATGCTGATCGATTGCTCCGCAGATCAGCCATGCAATCACTGGTAAGACGAGCCCCAACCCCATTCGAACTACTGCTTCCGTGTTCAAGACGCTGCTCCAAGTACTGCTATTTTTTGATGGCCTGATTTCTGGATTGCGAACAGGCTCATTGATGTCTCGATGACATCACGGCGATGAGGCGGCAATTATGACTTGGCGCAACGTTGAGCACGATGGTTCCTGGATCTGCACTGATGAGGCGTCGGCAAAAGGTTAAAGCGCGGATTTTTAGGAAAGGGGAGAGGGGCGTACCCACAGGTGGCGGGCATGTAGCCAACCATCCAAGGGATTGGTCTGTTCCCGGGCGCTACTGAGGCACCTTTCTCGGCACAAACAAGAACGGCGAGGGGTTAGCCTCGCCGTTGATTTTTCCTTCCGTCCTTGTGCTCATCATCCTGACGAGCCGCCGCTTATCCTGCGACTTTCCCTTGGCCGCCATCCTTGGTCAGCCTGCGTCGTTCCTTCGACGTCTTTGTGGGATCCACTGTACCCAGATGGCCGCCCCAAGGAAATTGGAAAGCTCTCGATCTTTTGTAGGTCAGGGCTTACGTAATCGCTTCACGCGTCCGGGTTTGCCAGCAGCTGGAGCTCTAGGTCTATCGCGAGCTCGTCTGGCGCCAGCTTTAGCTGAGCCGCTGCAAGGCCTGCGGCATCTGTTTGGGCCTGTTCCGGGACTTCTTTCTTGGCTAATCGAGCGCCAATTAGGAATCGCAGGCAACAAAAAAACGGCTCTAAGGCCGGTTCTTCGTGGGTTTCGGGCTTGGTTGGGAAGTCCCGAAAAGATTGTATGGTGCCCCGGGAGAGACTCGAACTCTCACTCTGTCGCCAGAAACGGATTTTGAATCCGCCGCGTCTACCGATTCCGCCACCGAGGCACGATGGCGGCGCAGTATAGGGAGGCGGATGCGCTTGGTCAATCAGGTTGCGTGGTCAGTTGAGATGCTTTCCGGTAAGCTTTGCGCCCCGAAAAGCTGACCTCTCACCATGCGCGTCGTCGATTTCCATTTCGATCTTCCCGAGTCTCTGATCGCTCGTCATCCTCTTCCTGAGCGCCGAGCGAGTCGCCTGCTGGTGCTCGACGGGCCGACCGGGGCCCTGGAGCACCGGCGTTTCGGGGATCTGCTCGAGTACCTCGAGCCGGGCGATCTGATGGTGTTCAACAACACCCGCGTGATCCCTGCACGCCTGTTCGGCCAGAAAGCCAGCGGTGGCAAGCTGGAGATTTTGGTCGAGCGGGTGCTGGACAGCGAGCGGGTGCTCGCCCACGTGCGTTCCAGCAAATCGCCCAAGCCGGGCTCGAAGATTTTCGTCGAGGGTGGGGGCGAAGCCGAAATGCTGGCCCGTCACGATGCTCTGTTCGAGCTGCGCTTCAGCGAGCCCGTTCTGCCACTGCTCGAGCGTAGCGGGCACATGCCGCTGCCTCCTTATATAGATCGTCCGGACGAGGCTGCCGATCGCGAGCGCTACCAGACGGTTTATGCGCAGCGTGCGGGTGCGGTGGCAGCGCCCACTGCCGGTCTGCATTTCGATGAGGCGTTGCTGGAGGCGATCCGCGCCAAGGGTGTGGAGACCGCCTTCGTGACCTTGCACGTGGGGGCGGGTACCTTCCAGCCGGTGCGCGTCGAGCGGATCGAGGATCATCACATGCACCGCGAATGGCTGGAGGTCGGCCAGGATGTAGCCGACGCCGTCGCTGCCTGTCGTGCCCGCGGCGGGCGGGTGATCGCAGTCGGCACCACCAGCGTGCGCTCCCTTGAAAGCGCGGCACGCGATGGCGTGCTCAAGCCGTTCAGCGGCGATACCGATATCTTCATCTACCCGGGCCGCCCGTTCCATGTGGTCGATGCCCTGGTGACCAACTTCCACTTGCCCGAATCCACCCTCCTGATGCTGGTGTCGGCCTTCGCCGGTTACCCGGAGACCATGGCCGCCTACGCCGTGGCGGTGGAGCAGGGCTACCGTTTCTTCAGTTACGGTGATGCCATGTTCATCACCCGCAATCCGGCGCCGCGTGGCCCCGAGGAGCACGCATGAGTCACATGTCCTTCGAACTGCTGGCGACCGACGGCAAGGCCCGTCGTGGGCGCCTGACCTTCCCCCGCGGCGTGGTCGAGACCCCGGCGTTCATGCCGGTGGGCACCTACGGTACGGTGAAGGGCATGCTGCCGCGTGACATCGAGGGGATCGGCGCGCAGATCATTCTCGGCAACACCTTCCACCTCTGGCTGCGTCCCGGCACCGAGGTGATCAGGCGGCATGGCGATCTGCATGATTTCATGCACTGGAAGGGGCCGATCCTCACCGATTCCGGCGGTTTCCAGGTGTTCAGCTTGGGTGCGCTGCGCAAGATCAAGGAGGAGGGGGTCACCTTCGCCTCCCCAGTGGACGGTGCCAAGGTGTTCATGGGGCCGGAAGAGTCGATGCAGGTCCAGCGCGATCTGGGGTCGGACATCGTGATGATCTTCGACGAATGCACGCCTTATCCGGCCGACGAGGAGGTGGCGCGACGCTCCATGGAGCTGTCGCTGCGCTGGGCCAAGCGTTCCAAGATCGCCCATGAGGGCAATCCGGCAGCGCTGTTCGGCATCGTCCAGGGCGGCATGCACGAAAACCTGCGCCTGCGCTCGCTGGAGGGACTCAATGAAATCGGCTTCGACGGTCTGGCCATCGGCGGGCTGTCGGTGGGCGAGCCCAAGGAAGAAATGATCCGCGTACTGGATTTTCTGCCGCCGCAGATGCCGGCCGACAAGCCGCGCTACCTGATGGGCGTCGGCAAGCCGGAGGACCTGGTCGAAGGCGTCCGTCGGGGCATCGACATGTTCGATTGCGTGATGCCGACCCGCAATGCCCGCAACGGCCATCTGTTCGTGGACACCGGTGTGCTGAAGATTCGCAACTCGGTACACAAGAATGACGAGTCGCCGCTCGATCCGACCTGCGACTGTTATACCTGCACACACTTCTCCCGCGCATATCTTCACCACTTGGACAAATGTGGCGAAATGCTGGGCAGCATGTTGAATACGATCCATAACCTGCGGCATTACCAGCGCTTGATGGCTGGTTTGCGCGAGGCTATTCAACAGGGTACATTGGCCGTCTTTGTCGATGCCTTTTATGCTCGGCGTGGCCTGCCGACCCCGCCGTTGGGCTGAATCGTTTCTTTTTTGAGTCCTTTTGACTGGAGTGCTACATGAGCTTTCTGATCCCTGCTGCCTACGCTGACGCCGCCGCTCCGGCTGCTGGTCCCGCCGGCACCGGTTTCGAGTGGATCTTCCTGGTCGGTTTCGTGGTCATCTTCTACCTGATGATCTGGCGTCCCCAGGCCAAGCGTGCCAAGGAGCACAAGAATCTGCTCGGTAGCCTGCAGAAGGGCGATGAAGTGGTGACCACCGGCGGTATCGCCGGCAAGGTGAGCAAGGTGTCCGACGACTTCGTCGTGCTGGAAGTTTCCAACACCGTCGAGCTGAAGATCCAGAAGGGCGCAATCGCCGCCACTCTGCCCAAGGGCACGCTGAAGGCCATCTGAGCCTCGCACTCCTTCCATCATTCACGGGGCGCGCAAGGCGCCCCGCGTCATAAGCGGGCGGCGTCATGCTCAACAAATACCCTCTGTGGAAATATCTGCTGATCCTGGCTGTGCTGGCGGTCGGCTTCATTTATTCCGCGCCCAACCTCTATCCGGACGATCCGGCCATTCAAATCAGCGGAGCGAGCACGGCCTTGCAGGTCGGACAGGCCGACCTGGACAGGGTCGGCAAGGCGCTGGCCGAGGCCGGCATCGCGGTCAAGGCATCCAGTCTCTCGGCGGAAGGCAAGGGCGGCCTGCTGCGGCTGACCAGGCAGGAAGACCAGCTGCCGGCTAAGGATGTGGTACGCAAGGCGCTCGGCGACGAGTACGTGGTCGCGCTGAACCTGGCGCCGACCACTCCTCCCTGGCTGCGTGCGCTGGGGGCCAGCCCGATGAAACTCGGTCTGGATCTCTCCGGCGGCGTGCACTTCCTCCTCGAAGTGGATATGGAGAAGGCGCTGGACGCCCGTCTGAAGGTCTACGAGAGCGAGGTGAAAAGCCTGCTGCGCAAGGAGGGCGTGCGTTATCGCAGCCTGCCGCAGGCCGAGGGGGGCATTCAGCTCGGCTTCACCGACCCGGCATTGCTGGAGCAGGCTCAGGGCCTGATCCGAAAGAGCTTCAACGATTTCCAGCTGACCCGTAGCGAACGCAACGGCATGCAGGTGCTGCGACTGGCACTGACCGAGGCCAAGCTGGCGGAAATCCGCGAATACTCGATCAAGCAGAACCTGACCACGGTGCGTAACCGGGTCAACGAGCTGGGCGTGTCCGAGCCGCTGGTGCAGCGCCAGGGCGCCAACCGCATCGTGGTCGAGCTACCGGGCGTGCAGGATACCGCCGAAGCCAAGCGGATTCTCGGCAAGACCGCCAACCTGGAATTCCGTCTGGCCGCCGAGCCCGACGCGCCGCGCTCCATGACCGAGGCCTTCGAGTTCCGGGAAGCGGGGCGCCCGGCCGTGCCGCTGGAGCGCAGCCTGATCATCACCGGTGACCAGGTGACCGATGCCCAGGCCAGCTATGACGAGAACGGCCGGCCGCAGGTGAACATCCGCCTGGACGGCCACGGCGGCGAGCTGATGAACCGGGCCACCCGCAACAACGTGGGCCGCAGCATGGCCGTTGTGTTCATCGAGCAGAAGCCGGTGACCCGCTACGTGAAGCAGATGGTCGACGGCGTCGAGAAGGAAGTGCCCGTCGAGACCTTCCGCGAAGAGAAGAAGATCATCAGCCTGGCGACCATCCAGTCGCCGCTCGGCAGCCAGTTCCGTATCACCGGCTTGAACGGCCAGGGCGAGTCTTCCGAGCTGGCGCTGCTGCTGCGCGCCGGTGGTCTGGCGGCGCCCATGTACTTCGCCGAGGAGCGCACCCTCGGACCGAGCCTGGGAGCGGAGAACATCCAGCTGGGCATCGATGCCTCGCTGTGGGGTTTCCTCTTCGTCTCCCTCTTCATGGTGGCCATCTACAAGTTCTTCGGTCTGCTGGCCACGGTGGCGCTGGCGTTCAACATGGTCCTGCTGGTGGCGCTGATGTCGCTGCTCGGTGCGACCCTGACGCTGCCGGGCATCGCCGGTATCGTGCTGACCATGGGCATGGCGGTCGACGCCAACGTGCTGATCTACTCGCGTATCCGCGAAGAAATCGGCAATGGTATGTCGATCCAGCGTGCCATCCACGAAGGCTTCGATCGCGCCTTCTCGGCGATTCTCGATGGCAACCTGACCACGCTGTTGGTGGGTGGCATCCTGTTCGTCATGGGGACCGGACCGATCAAGGGCTTCGCCGTGACCATGTCCCTGGGCATCGTCACCTCCATGTTCACCGCCATTATCGTGACCCGCGGCATGGTCAACCTGATCTTCGGTGGCCGCGATATCAAGAAACTCTGGATTTGAGAGGCTCGGCACGATGAAGCGTGTTATCAATTTCATGGGCATCCGCCATGCGGCGTTTGCCGTGACTCTGCTCCTGACGCTGGCCTCCCTCGCCAGCCTAGCGGTCAAGGGCTTGAACCTGGGGCTAGACTTCACCGGTGGTGCCCTGATCGAGCTGAGCTACCAGCAGCCCGTCGAGCTGTCATCGGTGCGCGGCCAACTGGAGAAGGCCGGCTATGGCGATGCCCTGGTGCAGAGTTTCGGCGCCACCACCGATGTGCTGGTGCGCCTGCAGGGCGAGGACCCGCAGCTCGGCAGCAAGGTGGCGGAGGCTCTGCGGCAGGCCGGTGGCGACAATCCGGTGATCGTCAAGCGCGTCGAGTACGTCGGTCCTGCGGTAGGCGAGGAGCTGCGTGATCAGGGCGGTCTTGGCATGCTGCTGGCTCTGGGCGGCATCCTGGTCTACGTGGCGTTCCGCTTTCAGTGGAAGTTCGGCCTGGGGGCCGTTCTCTCCCTGTTCCACGACGTCATTCTCACCCTCGGCGTGTTCTCCTTCTTCCAGCTGCCGTTCGATCTCACGGTCCTGGCTGCGGTCCTGGCGATCATCGGCTATTCGCTGAACGACACCATCGTGGTCTTCGACCGTATCCGCGAGAATCTCCGCCTGCTGCGCAAGACTGGCTTGATCGAGAACATCAACATCTCGACGAGCCAAACACTGTTGCGGACCATGGCGACCTCCATCTCCACCCTGCTGGCGATCCTCGCGCTAATGCTGTTCGGCGGCGAGCCGCTCTGGGGCTTCTCCCTGGCGCTGTTCATCGGGGTGATGGCCGGAACCTATTCCTCGGTCTACATCGCCAACATCACGTTGATCTGGCTGAAGCTGACCCGTGAAGATCTCATTCCGCCAGTCGTCGAAACCGAGGCCGATCAGCGCCCCTGACGGCAAGCGAAGCGGAACTGCCAAGCGGAACGGCAGTCCAACTGCCAGGCACCCGCCCTCGCGAGGGTGGGGCGTGTCGAGGCAGGAGAAGCTATGAACAAGTCAATGATCGTAGGCGCTGTGCTGGGGGCGGTGGGCGTTACGGCAGGGGGGGCCTTCGCCACCTACAAGATGGTCGACAAGGGGCCGGAATATGCCGATGTCCTGGCCGTCAAGCCGGTCAAGGAAACGATCAACACCCCGCGCGAAGTCTGCAAGGACGTCACCGTGACCCATCGGCGCCCGGTCAGGGATCAGCATCAGGTCACCGGTACCGTGATCGGCGCATTGGCCGGCGGCCTGCTGGGTAATCAGATCGGGCACGGCAGCGGCAGGACGATCGCCACGGTCGCTGGCGCGGCGGCTGGCGGTTATGCCGGCAACAAGGTGCAGGAAGGCATGCAGCAGCGTAATACCTACACCAGCACCGAAACCCGCTGCGATACCGTGACCGACACCAGCGAGAAGGTGGTCGGTTACGACGTCGAGTATCGCTTGGGTGAAAAGGTCGGTCAGGTGCGCATGGATCGTCAGCCGGGCTCGCGGATTCCAGTTCGCGACGGTCAGTTGGTGCTCGCCGGTGCTGCGCAAGAGACGGCCTCGCGCTAGCAGTTTCCCGTTTTCAACGCCATCGAGTCGAACGAGGGCCCCTGTCCTGCTCCCGCAGGGCTGGGGCCTGCTTCATTCCGCAGTGCAACCAGCATGATCGCTACGGAGACAGCGGCGGCCGTCAGCAACTGGCCGACCCTCTCCGAGCTCAAGCCCGGGGTACTGTCCAGTGCGCGCTCGATGAATCGCCTCGCGGTGCGATGCAGGCCATCCACCGGCTTGTACAGATTGTCCCGGCGGTTCGGCATTGTTTCAGGCTCTCCCATCTGGGCGCCGTAAGCCCTTCTGGCCATTATCCGGTCGAGTAGGCCGGGCCGCAGATGGTGCCGAGGATGGCCTCGATGGTGGCGCGGCCGAGTCAGGGCTCGCGCGGGGTATCAGTCGCGGTGCGGAGGATGGCCCTGGCGGCGACTTGGAAAGCATGAATGGGCGGTACCGGTTGAAGGCGCCGGGCTGTCTTGTTGCGCGCCCAGTCGAGCTGCGGCGTGTTGTGGGACGGTAGCTGCACCATGGTCAGGCGCACGTGGCTGTGCTCATGGGGGTGGACTGCATCCAGGGGAGTAGGCCGCAGTGCAGCACCGAGTGGGGCGGAAGAGAAGGAGCAAAGAAAAAGCCGCTCAGTGTGGGAGCGGCTTTCCAGGAGAAACGCTAGAGCCAGGTCGATCAGCGCTTCATCGACGGCGGCAGGTACGGCTGGATGGCGGTCAGGACGGCCTTGAAGCACTTGGTGTTGCCGGCCACGATATGGCCTTTCTCGAGGAATTCGTGACCGCCGGTGAAATCGCTCACCAGGCCGCCCGCTTCCTGGATCAGCAGGGCGCCGGCAGCCATGTCCCATTCGGACAGGCCGAATTCCCAGAAGGCGTCATAACGACCGGCGGCGACATAGGCCAGGTCCAGGCTCGCGGCGCCGCAGCGACGGATGCCGGCGGTCGGGCCGACCAGACTGCGGAACATGCCCAGATAGTTGTCGAGGTAGTCGGTCTGCTCGTTGCGGAACGGGAAACCGGTCCCGAGAAGGGCGCCTTCCAAACTCTTGCGCGGGCTGACGCGCAGGCGACGACCGTTGAGCGCCGCGCCGTGGCCGCGGCTGGCGGTGAACTCCTCCTGGCGCACGGGGTCCAGAACCACGGCATGTTCGAGGCGGCCGCGGTATTTGCAGGCGATGCTCACGGCGAAGTGCGGTACGCCGCGCACGAAGTTGGTCGTGCCGTCCAGCGGGTCGATGATCCACTGGTAATCGGCGCCATCGCCGCTGCCTTCCTTCTGTCCGCCTTCCTCGCCGAGGAAGCCGTGGTTCGGGTAGGCCTTGCGCAGGGCATTGATGATCGTCTGCTCGGCGGCGCGATCGACCTCCGTCACGTAGTCCTTGGCATCCTTCTCGTTGACCGAGATGACGTCCAAGCGCTCGATGGAGCGATAAATCAGTTCCCCTGCGCTGCGAGCTGCGCGCAGCGCGATGTTCAGCATGGGCTGCATGGCGTTCACCTGGTCAGTCAAAGAAAGCCGGCCATTCTATCAGAAAGCGATCCGTATGTACGGGCGTGCGTTGCACGAGGTGGTTCTGTAAGATTTGCTCCCTTTTGAACGTTGCGTGAGAGCGGGCATTGCTGCAGAACATTCGCGTGGTGCTGGTCAATACCAGTCATCCCGGCAACATCGGGGGGGCTGCACGGGCCATGAAAAACATGGGCCTTTCACGCCTGGTGCTGGTCGATCCCCTGGACTTTCCCAGTGGTGAAGCGGTCGCCCGTGCCTCCGGCGCCACCGATATCCTGGACAGCGCGCAGGTGGTGAAGACTTTGGAGGAGGCGCTGGTCGGCTGCAGCCTTGTCCTTGGCACCAGTGCCCGGGACCGGCGCATCCCCTGGCCACTGCTGGATCCCCGTGAGTGTGCGACGACCTGCCTGGAGCAGGCGGGGCAGGGTGGCGAGGTAGCGCTGGTGTTCGGTCGTGAGTACGCTGGGCTGACCAATGAGGAGCTCCAGCGTTGCCAGTTCCATGTGCACATTCCTTCCAATCCGGACTTCTCCTCGCTCAATCTGGCCACCGCGGTCCAGGTGCTCGCCTACGAGGTGCGCATGGCCTG
Organism: Azotobacter bryophylli; assembly: GCF_042643485.1. NCBI lineage: Bacteria > Pseudomonadati > Pseudomonadota > Gammaproteobacteria > Pseudomonadales > Pseudomonadaceae > Azotobacter > Azotobacter bryophylli. Next base: position 169,573 of record NZ_JBHRSJ010000001.1, read on the forward strand.
GTTGGCGGCTCAGGGACTGCCGACCAAGCAGGAGAAGCTCGAGACAACTGCCATGCTCAATGCGCAGCCGGCCACCATGGATGAGATGGAGTTGTTCTACGGGCACCTGGAAAGCACTCTGGTGGAGATCGGCTTCCTCGATCCGCAGAAGCCGCGGCACCTGATGTCGCGGCTGCGTCGCCTGTATGGACGCTGCGGCATCAGCAAGCTGGAAATGAACATCCTGCGGGGCATTCTGACCGAAACCCAGAAGACTGCACGCGGCGAGTCGCACAAGCGGGGAGAACACTGATGTTCGAGCGCATGCGGGAAGACATCCAGAGCATATTCCATCGCGATCCGGCGGCACGTAATACCCTCGAGGTGCTGATCTGCTATCCGGGACTGCATGCCGTCTGGCTGCACCGGGTCGCCCACTGGCTGTGGTGCGCCGACTGGAAGCTGCTGGCGCGCCTGGTATCGCACGTCAGTCGCTGGTTGACCGGCATAGAGATCCATCCGGGGGCGAGGATCGGTCGGCGCTTTTTCATCGACCACGGCATGGGGGTCGTCATCGGCGAGACTGCCGAGATCGGCGACGACGTCACCCTCTACCACGGCGTGACCTTGGGCGGCACCAGTTGGAATAAGGGCAAGCGCCATCCGACCTTGGAAGATGGCGTGATCGTCGGTGCCGGCGCCAAGATCCTCGGTCCGTTCACCGTCGGTGCCGGGGCCAAGATCGGCTCCAATGCGGTGGTCACCCGGGAGGTTCCGGCTGGCGCCACCGCGGTCGGCATTCCGGGGCGGGTCATCGTCAAGCCCGATGCCGAGCAGCAGGCCAAGCGCCAGGCGATCGCCGAGAAGTTCGGTTTCGATGCCTATGGCCTTGGCCAGGAGATGCCGGATCCGGTGGCGCACGCCATCGGCCAGTTGCTCGATCACCTGCAGGCTGTGGACAATCGCCTCGAAGGCATGTGCGAAGCGCTCAAGGCGCTCGGCAGCGATTACTGCGCGAAGGAGCTGCCGGCTCTGCGCGAAGAGGATTTCGCCGGCGTGAAGGACGAAAGCGGCAAGCCGATGGTGTAATGCGTGAGCTTTTGTCGGTTTGCTAACATGGCAGGCGCTGGCTCAGGGAAATCTGAGTAAATCGATGGGTCTTATAGTTGACCTAAATACTCGGAAATGGCATGCTTGACGCAAATCCGCTCAGCGACCACCTGGTACCTGCCATGCGACTGACAACCAAGGGGCGTTACGCCGTCACTGCCATGCTCGACTTGGCACTGCATGCCCAGCATGGGCCTGTCTCCCTGGCCGACATCTCCGAACGCCAGGGCATTTCTCTGTCCTACTTGGAACAGCTGTTCGCCAAGCTGCGGCGCAATAGTCTGGTGATCAGCGTCCGCGGTCCCGGGGGTGGATATCAGCTGTCCCGCGACATGCAGGGCATCCAGGTCGCCCAGGTGATCGACGCGGTCAACGAATCGGTCGATGCGACCCGCTGCCAAGGCGAAGGCGACTGCCATCAGGGCGACGTCTGCCTGACCCATCATCTCTGGTGCGACCTCAGTCGCCAGATTCACGATTTTCTCAGTGGCATCAGCCTGGCCGATCTCGTCGCCCGGCATGAGGTCCAGGAGCTTTCGCAGCGCCAGGACAGCCACCATCGCGGTGGCCAATGCCGGACGCCACATGCGGAAAAGATTGAAGCGTCCGTCATCGAATGAGCAGGGCGCTTGCCTGATAGGAGAGTCCCATGAAGTTGCCGATTTACCTTGATTACTCCGCTACCACGCCGGCCGATCCGCGAGTGGCGCAGAAGATGTGCGAATGCCTGACCATGGACGGCAACTTCGGGAACCCGGCCTCGCGCTCCCATGTGTTCGGCTGGCGGGCCGAGGAGGCGGTGGAGAACGCCCGGCGTCAGGTGGCGGATCTGGTCAATGCCGATCCCCGGGAAATCGTCTGGACTTCCGGCGCCACCGAGTCGGACAACCTGGCGATCAAGGGCGTCGCACACTTCTATGCGAGCAAAGGCAAGCACATCGTCACTTCCAAAATCGAGCACAAGGCGGTTCTGGATACCACCCGCCAGCTCGAGCGCGAAGGTTTCGAGGTCACCTATCTGGAGCCCGGCGAAGACGGTTTGATCACCCCGGCGATGGTCGAAGCCGCGCTGCGCGACGACACCATCCTGGTGTCGGTGATGCACGTGAACAACGAGATCGGCACCGTCAACGACATCGCCGCCATCGGCGAGCTGACCCGTGTCCGTGGCGTGCTGTTCCACGTGGACGCGGCCCAGTCGACCGGCAAGGTGGATATCGACCTGGAAAAGATGAAGGTCGACCTGATGTCCTTCTCCGCGCACAAGACCTACGGGCCCAAGGGCATCGGCGCGCTCTACGTCCGGCGTAAGCCGCGGGTGCGTCTGGAAGCCCAGATGCACGGCGGCGGTCACGAGCGCGGCATGCGCTCGGGCACCCTGGCGACCCATCAGATCGTCGGCATGGGCGAAGCCTTCCGCATCGCCAAGGAAGAGATGGCGGCGGAGAACAAGCGCATCGCCGGCCTGAGCAGGCGTTTCTACGAGCAGGTCTGCGGTCTCGAGGAGGTCTACCTGAACGGTAGCCCCACGGCTCGGGTGCCGCACAACCTGAATCTGAGCTTCAACTACGTCGAGGGCGAGTCGCTGATCATGGCCCTCAAGGACTTGGCGGTTTCCTCCGGTTCGGCCTGTACCTCGGCCTCGCTGGAGCCTTCCTACGTGCTGCGTGCCCTGGGACGTAACGACGAGCTGGCGCACAGCTCGATCCGTTTCACCTTCGGCCGCTTCACCACCGAGGAAGAGGTCGATTACGCCGCGAGCAAAGTCTGCGAGGCGGTCAACAAACTGCGCGAGCTTTCGCCCCTGTGGGATATGTACAAAGAGGGCGTCGACCTTTCCAAGGTCGAATGGCAGGCCCACTGACAGGCTCCCGCAGCATCCGAGATCAACGAGGTATCGCACCATGGCATACAGTGACAAGGTCATCGACCATTACGAAAACCCGCGCAATGTCGGCAAGCTCGACGCCGAGGACCCTGACGTCGGCACTGGCATGGTCGGTGCGCCGGCCTGCGGCGACGTGATGCGCCTGCAGATCAAGGTCAACGAGCAGGGCATCATCGAGGACGCCAAGTTCAAGACCTACGGTTGCGGTTCGGCTATCGCTTCCAGCTCCCTGGCCACCGAGTGGATGAAGGGCAAGACTCTCGACGAGGCGGAAACCATCAAGAACACCCAGCTCGCCGAAGAGCTGGCCTTGCCGCCGGTGAAGATCCACTGCTCGGTGCTCGCCGAAGACGCCATCAAGGCTGCCGTTCGCGACTACAAGCAAAAGAAGGGTCTGCTCTGACCCGCTCTGCCGACTAAGGAGTTCCCATGGCCATCACGATGACCGAAGCCGCTGCCAAGCATGTGTGCCGCTCCCTCGAAGGGCGTGGCAAGGGCCTGGGTATTCGCCTGGGCGTGCGCACCACCGGCTGCTCGGGTCTGGCTTATGTCCTGGAGTTCGTCGACGAGGCGGCTGCCGAGGATCAGGTATTCGAGAATCACGGCGTGAAGGTCATCGTCGACCCCAAGAGCCTGGTCTATCTGGATGGCACCGAACTGGACTTCGTCCGCGAGGGACTCAACGAGGGCTTCAAGTTCAACAACCCGAACGTGCGTGGCGAATGCGGCTGCGGCGAGAGCTTCAACGTCTGAGGTCGCATCGTGGCTAAGCCGTGCTATTTCGCCCTTTTCGACCTGCAGCCGGGTTTTCGTCTGGATCTGAACGAACTGTCGGCACGCTATCGGGAACTGGCGCGGCAGACCCATCCGGATCGCTTCGCCGATGCGTCGGAGCACGATCGGCGGGTGGCCCTGGAAAGAGCTGCCCAGCTCAACGACGCCTACCAGACCTTGAGGAGCGCCTCGCAGCGCGCGCGCTATCTGCTGACCCTGCGGGGGCACGAGTTGCCGCTCGAGACGACGGTGCAGGACCCGGCCTTCCTCATGCAGCAGATGGAGTTGCGCGAAGAATTGCAGGATCTGCAGGAGAGCGCCGATCTGAGCGGGGTGGGCGCTTTCAAGAAGCGACTGAAACAGGCTCAGGACCGGCTGAACGACGGCTTCGCCGATTGCTGGGAAGATCCGGCACGGCGTGGAGAGGCCGAGCGCCTGGTACGGCGCATGCAGTTTCTCGACAAACTCTCCTCCGAGGTCCGTCAGCTCGAAGAGCGCCTCGACGATTAACCTTTCGCACCATCCTGATGGTGTGTCCGATACCAGATAGTTATGGCCTTACTGCAGATCGCTGAACCTGGACAAAGCCCGAAGCCTCACCAGCGCCGCCTGGCGGTGGGAATCGACCTGGGCACCACCAATTCGCTGGTCGCTGCGGTTCGTAGCGGTCTTGCCGAACCCTTGGCGGATGCCGACGGAGAGGTGATCCTGCCCTCGGCCGTGCGCTACTGCCCGGATCGCATCGAGGTCGGTCGGCAGGCCAAGGGCGCCGCGGCCAGCGACCCGTTGAATACCATCCTGTCGGTGAAGCGCCTCATGGGGCGCGGGATCGCCGACATCAAGCTGCTGGGCGAGCAATTGCCCTACCGCTTCGTCGAAGGCGAATCGCACATGCCCTTCATCGACACCGTTCAGGGGCCGAAAAGCCCGGTGGAGGTGTCGGCGGACATTCTCAGGGTGTTGCGACGTCGCGCCGAGGAGGCTCTGGGGGGCGAGTTGGTCGGGGCGGTGATCACGGTGCCGGCCTACTTCGACGATGCCCAGCGCCAGGCCACCAAGGATGCCGCGCGGCTGGCCGGCCTGAGCGTGCTGCGTCTGCTCAACGAGCCGACTGCCGCGGCCGTCGCCTACGGTCTCGATCAGAGCGCCGAAGGTGTGGTGGCTGTCTACGACCTGGGCGGCGGGACCTTCGATATTTCCATCCTGCGTCTGACTCGGGGCGTCTTCGAGGTGCTCGCGACCGGTGGCGACAGCGCCTTGGGCGGTGACGACTTCGACCATGCCATTGCTAGTTGGATGGTCGAGCAGGCCGGCCTGTCCACCGATCTCGGTCCGGGCGAGCAGCGCCATCTGCTGCAACTCGCCTGTGCGGCGAAGGAGTCGCTCACCGACAGCGATACGGTGTCCTTGAGTTACGGTGACTGGCAGGGCTCGCTCACCCGCGACGCCTTCGAGTCCCTGGTCGAGCCGCTGATCGCCAGGACCCTCAAGGCCTGTCGTCGTGCGGTGCGCGATGCCGAACTCGATGTCGAGGACGTCGAGGCCGTGGTGATGGTCGGCGGCTCCACCCGCGTGCCGCGGGTGCGTCAGGCGGTCGGCGAGCTGTTCGGGCGTGTGCCGATGACCGACATCGACCCGGATCAGGTGGTCGCCATCGGTGCGGCGATCCAGGCCGATACCCTGGCCGGCAACAAGCGGGCCGGGGACGAGCTGCTGTTGCTGGACGTCAACCCGCTGTCACTCGGTCTGGAGACTATGGGCGGGCTGATGGAGAAGGTGATTCCGCGCAATACCACCATTCCCGTCGCTCGCGCTCAGGACTTCACCACCTACAAGGATGGTCAGACGGCCATGATGGTTCATGTGCTCCAGGGCGAGCGTGAGCTGGTCAAGGACTGTCGATCCCTGGCTCGTTTCGAGCTGCGCGGCATTCCGCCCATGGTTGCCGGGGCAGCCAAGATCCGCGTTACCTTCCAGGTCGACGCCGACGGCCTGCTCAACGTGTCCGCCCGCGAGCTGGGCTCCGGCGTCGAAGCGAGCATCCAGGTCAAGCCGTCCTACGGACTGACCGATGGCGAGATCGCGCGGATGCTGCAGGACTCCTTCGCCCATGCCGGCGACGACAAGGAGGCGCGCGTGCTGCGCGAGCAGCAGGTCGACGCGCGGCGCCTGCTGGAGGCCGTGCAGAGCGCTCTGGATGCCGATGGCGAGCGTCTGCTGAGCGCCGAAGAGCGTACGGCCATCGAGGCGCAGATGCAGCAGTTGCGCGAGGTGATGGAGGGGCAGGACGGTGCCGCCATCGAGCAGCAGATCCAGCGTCTGAGTCAAATTACCGATGCCTTCGCCGCGCGGCGCATGAACGCCACGGTCAAGGCTGCGTTGTCCGGTCGTCGACTGGACGAAATCGAGGAGTGAGTGATGCCGCAGATCGTTTTTCTGCCCAATGAGGAACATTGCCCCGAAGGTAAGGTGGTCGAGGCGAAGAGCGGCGAGACCATTCTCGAGGCCGCCCTGCGCAACGACATCGACATCGAGCATGCCTGCGAGATGTCCTGTGCCTGCACCACCTGCCACGTGATCGTGCGCGAGGGTTTCGATTCGCTGGAGCCGTCCGACGAGCTGGAAGACGACATGCTGGACAAGGCCTGGGGGCTGGAACCGGAGTCGCGTCTGTCCTGTCAGGCCCGGGTCGCCGACGAGGATCTCGTGGTCGAGATTCCCCGTTACACCATCAATCAGGTTTCGGAAAAACATTGAGGGATGCGGTCGTGACTCTGAAATGGACCGATGTACAGGAAATCGCCATCCAGTTGGCCGATACCCACGCACAGATCGATCCCCGCTATATTAATTTCGTCGATTTGCATCGTTGGGTGCTGGCGCTGCCGGAGTTCGCCGACGATCCTCTGCGCGGTGGCGAGAAGGTCCTCGAAGCCATCCAGGCGGCCTGGATCGAGGAAGCCGATTGAAGGCTTAGTCGCCCTTATGCTTTTGTCTGGAACCCGCGTATAATCCGCGGGTTTTATTTTCTGCGTCAAAAACCGATCTTTTGGAGCTATCCATGGCCATTCAACGTACCTTCTCCATCATCAAGCCCGACGCCGTTGCCAAGAACGTCATCGGCGAAATCACCACCCGTTTCGAGAAGGCCGGCCTGCGTGTCGTCGCTTCCAAGATGGTCCAGCTGTCCGAGCGTGAGGCTGCCGGCTTCTACGCCGAGCACAAGGAGCGCGGCTTCTTCAAGGATCTGGTGGCCTTCATGACCTCCGGTCCGGTCATCGTCCAGGTGCTGGAAGGCGAGAACGCCGTGCTGAAGAACCGCGAGCTGATGGGCGCCACCAACCCGAAGGAAGCCGCTGCCGGCACCATCCGCGCCGACTTTGCCGTCTCCATCGACGAGAACGCCGTGCACGGTTCCGACTCCGAAGCTTCCGCTGCGCGCGAGATCGCCTACTTCTTCTCCGCCACCGAGCTGTGCGACCGCATCCGCTGATCGCGGTTGGTCGAGGGTGAATCCATGAGCGATGCAACCGGCAAAGTGAATCTGCTGGGGCTGACCCAGCCGCAACTGGAGCGTTTCTTCGAGTCCATCGGGGAGAAGCGTTTTCGCGCCGGACAGGTGATGAAATGGATTCACCACTTCGGCGTCGATGACTTCGACGCCATGAGCAATATCGGCAAGGCCCTGCGCGAAAAGCTCAAGGCCTCTGCCGAGATTCGCGGTCCCGAGATCGTCAGCCAGGACATCTCCAGCGACGGTACCCGCAAGTGGGTGGTTCGCGTGGCGTCCGGTAGCTGCGTCGAGACCGTCTATATTCCGCAGAACGGCCGCGGCACGCTTTGCGTGTCCTCGCAGGCCGGCTGCTCCCTGGATTGCAGCTTCTGCTCCACCGGCAAGCAGGGCTTCAACAGCGATTTGACCAGCGCCGAGATCATCGGCCAGGTGTGGATCGCCAACAAATCCTTCGGCACTGTCCCGGCCAAGATCGACCGCGCCATCACCAACGTGGTGATGATGGGCATGGGCGAGCCGCTGCTGAACTTCGACAACGTGGTCGCCGCCATGAACATCATGATGGACGACCTCGGCTACGGCATCTCCAAGCGCAAGGTCACCCTGTCCACCTCCGGCGTGGCGCCGATGATCGACAAGCTGGGCGAGGTGATCGACGTGTCCCTGGCGCTGTCTCTGCACGCACCCAACGACGCGTTGCGCAACGAGCTGGTGCCGATCAACAGGAAGTATCCGCTGGCCGTGGTTCTGGACGCCTGCAAGCGCTACATCTCGCGTCTCGGCGAGAAGCGTGTGCTCACCATTGAGTACACCCTGCTCAAGGACGTCAACGACCAGCCCGAGCATGCCGCGCAAATCGTCGAATTGCTGCAGGACGTGCCGTGCAAGATCAATCTGATTCCGTTCAACCCGTTTCCGCATTCCGGTTACGAGCGGCCGAGCAACAACGCCATCCGTCGTTTTCAGGACCTGTTGCATCAGGCCGGGCACAATGTCACGGTGCGGACCACCCGCGGCGATGATATCGATGCCGCTTGCGGTCAGCTGGTCGGCCAGGTGATGGATCGCACCCGGCGCAGCGAGCGCTATATCGCCGTGCGCGAACTCAGCGAAACGCCGACGGTCATGCAGCGCCGTCAAACTAATCTGAACTGAGGATGTTTATGAGCTCGCGCGTTGCGCTGCTGTTGTTATCCGCCAGTTTGCTGGTCGGCTGTGTTTCATCCGGTAAGGTCGATCCCCTGAAAACCGAGCAGGGTCGAAGAGAGGCGCGCGATGCCTATATTCAGCTCGGCATCGGTTACCTGCAGGAAGGCTCGACCGAGCGTGCCAAGGCGCCGCTGAAGAAGGCTCTCGAACTGGACTCGTCGAGCGCCGATGCCTACGCCGCCCTGGCCTTGGTGTTCCAGACCGAGATGGAGCCGGAGCTGGCCGACAAGAATTACCGTAAAGCATTGTCCCTGCGCGCTGACGATGCGCGAATCCTGAACAACTACGGGAGCTTCCTCTTCGAGCAGAAGCAGTATCAGGAAGCTCTCGAGCGCTTCCAGCAGGCCGCTGCCGATACCCTGTATGCGGGCCGTTCGCAGGTCTACGTCAATCTCGGCCTGACGTCGCTCAAGCTCGGGCAGCGCGACAAGGCCGCTTTCTATCTGCAGAAGTCCCTGCGCCTGGACTCCCTGCAGCCGAGAGCCCTGCTGGAGATGGCATCGCTGTCCTACGACATGAAGGACTATGTGGGAGCTCGCTCCTATTATCAGAGCTTCACCCAGCTGTCGGAACAGAATGCCCGCAGCCTGCTGCTGGGCATCCGGCTGGCGCGAGTCTTCCAGGATCGTGATCAGGAAGCCACGCTCGGTCTGCAGTTGAAGCGGCTTTATCCGGGAACCGAGGAATATCAGCAATACGTGTCGGAGCAGAGATGAATACGTCGCAGAACAACAGCGTGGCGCCGGCTCCTGGCAATCCGGGTGAAACCTTGCGCAAGGCCCGCGAAGCCCATGGCTGGACCCTCGCCGAAGTGGCCACCCAACTCCGCCTGAAGGCCCAGACCCTCAGCCAAGTGGAGGCCGGGGAATTCGACCGGCTGCCGGGGCATACCTTCGCCCGTGGCTATGTCCGCTCCTACGCCAAGCTTTTGGGGATGGATCCGGCCCAGATGGTGGCCGCTTTCGACCGGTACACCGGGACCGACGCCAAGGGCAGCGAGGTCCACAGCCTGAGTACCATCAAGCAGCCCATGCGTCTTCCCCAGAGCATCCTGCGCTTCGTCAGCTTCGCTCTGCTGCTCGTGCTGATCGGATTCGGGCTGCTGTGGTGGCAGGAGTCTTCGCAGTCGGGATCCGTCCTCAATGCACTCAGTCTCGAGCACATTGAAGTCGACGGGGCCGACGGCACCACCCAGATCCATCCGCTAGACGAGCCGCAGGAGCCCTCGGCCGAGCAGGACATGCAGCCGGTCGAGCCGACTCAGCCGCTAACCGCGGAGCAGGTGGCAGCCGCGGGCGAGCTTCCGGCTGCCGCCGAAGCGCCGGCCGAAGAGGAATCGGCTGCACAGGTGCCGCTCGCGCCCGTGACCGTCGCCGCGAGCGAGAAAGTGACAGCGATTGATAGGGCGCTAGGCCAGAAGCGGGTCGAAGAAGCGCCGGCGGTGGGGGCAGTCGCCGTCGTGCCGACCTCCGGGCAAGCGGCAGGTGCGGTTAGCGCCGTTGCTGTGGAAGCCCCGGCCAGCGCAAGCGAACCGCAAGTTCCGGCATCGGCTCCCGCCATGGGTGAGGGTACGCTGAGCATCAGCTTCAGCGCCGATTGCTGGATTCAAGTGACCGATGCCAGTGGCAAGGTCCTGCTCAGCGGATTGAAACGTGCCGGCGATGCAGTCGATCTGCGTGGCAAGGCGCCTCTGGGGGTTCGCCTCGGTTACGCCCGTGGCGCCCAACTCAGCTATAACGGCCAGCCGGTCGATGTCGCTCCTTTTGTTCGCGGCCAGACCGCGCGCCTGAAAGTGGGAAGTTAGCCTGATGCATAGCGAATCACCAATCAAACGTCGCCATTCACGCAAAATCTGGGTCGGCTCGGTACCGGTCGGCGGCGATGCGCCTATCGCCGTACAGAGCATGACCAACACCAGCACTCACGACGTCGACGCCACGGTGGCGCAGATCCGTCGCCTCGAAGCGGCGGGTGCCGACATCGTGCGCGTCTCGGTACCCGATATGGACGCGGCCGAAGCGTTCGGCAAGATCAAGCAGCAGGTCAAGGTACCGCTGGTGGCCGATATCCATTTCGACTACCAGATCGCCCTGCGCGTTGCCGAACTGGGCGTCGACTGCCTGCGCATCAACCCGGGCAACATCGGTCGAGAGGATCGCGTGCGTGCCGTGGTCGAGGCGGCGCGCGACAAGGGCATCCCGATCCGCATCGGCGTCAACGCCGGCTCCCTGGAAAAGGACCTGCAGAAGAAGTACGGCGAGCCGACACCGGAGGCGCTGCTCGAGTCCGCCATGCGCAACGTCGAGCACCTCGATCGCCTGAACTTCCAGGACTTCAAGGTCAGCGTAAAGGCATCCGACGTCTTCATGGCGGTGGCTGCTTACCGTCTGCTCGCCAAGCAGATCGAGCAGCCCCTGCACCTGGGCATCACCGAAGCCGGCGGTCTGCGCTCGGGTACCGTGAAGTCCTCGGTCGGTCTGGGCATGCTGCTGGCCGAAGGGATCGGCGATACCATCCGTATCTCCCTGGCCGCCGATCCGGTGGAGGAGATCAAGGTCGGCTTCGACATCCTCAAGTCCCTGCGCCTGCGTTCGCGCGGCATCAACTTCATCGCCTGCCCGAGCTGCTCGCGGCAGAACTTCGATGTGGTCAAGACCATGAACGAGCTGGAGCAGCGGGTCGAGGACCTGCTGGTGCCGCTGGACGTGGCGGTGATCGGCTGCGTGGTCAACGGTCCCGGCGAAGCCAAGGAAGCCAGCATCGGCCTCACCGGTGGCACGCCGAACAACCTAGTCTACATCGACGGCAAGCCGGCACATAAACTGAACAACGAAAATCTGGTGGATGAACTGGAGCAGCTGATCCGCCGCAAGGCGGCCGAGAAGGCCGAGGCTGACGCGGCCCTGATCGCGCGCAGCTGATCTTAAGGAATCGAATTGAGCAAGTCCCTGCAAGCCATCCGTGGCATGAACGACATATTGCCGGAGGAGACTCCCCTCTGGCGCTATTTCGAAGGTACGGTCGCCGGACTGCTGGATGGCTACGGCTATCGGCAGATCCGCATGCCGATCGTCGAGTTCACCGAGTTGTTCAAGCGATCCATCGGCGAGGTCACCGATATCGTCGAGAAGGAGATGTACACCTTCGAGGACCGCAACGGCGACTCCCTGACCTTGCGTCCGGAGGGCACCGCCAGCTGCGTGCGTGCCGTGCTCGAACACGGTATCACCGGTGGCGGGCAGGTGCAGAAGCTCTGGTACGCCGGCCCGATGTTCCGTCACGAGCGTCCGCAGAAGGGCCGCTACCGCCAGTTCCACCAGATCGGCGTGGAAGTCTTCAACCTCGCCGGTCCGGATATCGACGCCGAGCTGATCGTGCTCACCTGGCGCCTCTGGGGGCTGCTCGGCATCCGCGATGCGGTGACCCTGGAGCTCAACAGTCTGGGCACGGCCGAAGCGCGGGCACGCTATCGCGAGGCTCTGGTCGAGTACCTCTCGGCACGCGTCGAGGCCCTCGACGAGGACAGCCGTCGCCGCCTGACCAGCAATCCGCTGCGCATCCTGGACAGCAAGGTGCCGGAAACCCAGGCCCTGCTGGTGGATGCGCCGAAACTGGCGGATTACCTGGACGAGGAATCGCGGCTCCACTTCGACGGATTACGGGCCCGCCTCGACGCAGCCGGTATTCCCTATGTGATCAATCCCAAGCTGGTGCGCGGTCTGGATTATTACGGCAAGACCGTGTTCGAGTGGGTCACCGACAAGCTCGGGGCCCAGGGGACCGTTTGTGCCGGTGGCCGGTATGACGGCCTGGTTGAGCAGATGGGCGGCAAGCCGACCCCGGGCGTCGGTTTCGCCATGGGTATCGAGCGTCTGGTGCTGCTGCTGGAAACCCTGGAGAAGGTGCCGGCGGAGCTCGCCCGGCAAGTCGACGTCTATTTCTGCGCTTTCGGCGAGAGCGCCGAGCTGGCCGCGCTGACCCTGGCCGAGCGGCTGCGCGACGAGCTGCCGGGACTGCGTCTGCTGATCAACGCCGGCGCGGGCAGCTTCAAGAGCCAGCTGAAGAAGGCCGACAAGAGCGGAGCGCTTTATGCCCTGGTGCTGGGCGAGGACGAGGTGGGCCAGCGGGTCGTCGGCATCAAGCCGCTGCGTGAAAATGGCGAACAACAAAGCATCGGCTGGGACGCTCTGGGAGAGCACCTGGCAGCCTGCCTCCAGGCGTAAACCTTTCCTACAGGAGTATCAGGGTGACCTCGCGTACCGAAGAAGAAGAGCTGACGCAACTCAAGGATTGGTGGCAGCGCAACGGCAAGCCCTTGCTTAGCGGCGGGATTCTGGCGCTGGCGGTGGCGTTCGGCTGGCAGGCCTGGCAGAAATACCAGACCAACCACGCGCAAGGCGCTTCCATGGCCTATCAGCAACTGCTCGAGTTGAGTCTGACTCCGAAGCCGGATGCGGCCAAGGTCGCCGAACTGGGCAACCGTCTGAAGGCGGACTATGCCGGCAGCCACTATGCCCAGTATGGCAGCCTGTTCGTCGCCAAGGTGGCGGTCGAGAGCGATCGGCTGGATGATGCTGCCGCGGAGTTGCAGGCGATCGTCGACAAGCCGGCGGACGAGGCCCTCGGCGAACTGGCTCGCCAGCGTCTGGCCAGGATCAAGGCCGCGCAGGGCAAGGTCGAAGAGGGGCTCAAGCTACTCGAGGGCAAGGTCGAGCCGGCCTTCTTGCCCGGCCGCGAGGAGGTCAAGGGCGATCTTCTGGTGCAGCTCGGTAACCTGGATGCGGCGCGTGCGGCTTACGAGAGCGCCAAGGCCGCGCTCCCGGAGGAGGCTGCGGTCGGCACCCTGCAAATGAAGCTCGACGATCTGGCCAAGGGAGATGCGTGACGTGAGGAGCTGGAAGTACGCCCTAGTACTTGGCTTGGCCGCGCTGGTGGTCGGCTGCAGCAGCAAGGACACCAAGGAGCTGCCGCCGGCCGAGCTGCCCAAGTTCACGGCGGAAGTCCAGCTCAAGGAGGAGTGGAGTCGCTCCGTCGGGGTCGGCCAGGGCAAGACCTACAACATGCTCCAGCCGGCAGTCGATGGTGACACCATCTTCGCCGCGGATGTGGAGGGCAAGATTGTCGCCCTCGACCGTTACACCGGTAAGGTGCGCTGGAGCAAGAACCTCAAGCGGCCGATCTCCGGCGCGGTCGGGGCGGGCTACGGTCAGGTACTGGTCGGCACCCTGCAAGGCGAGGTGATCTCCCTGGACTCGGCCAGCGGCGAAGAGCAATGGCGCACGCGAGTCACCAGCGAGGTGCTGGCGGCTCCGGCGACCAACGGCGACGTGGTCGTCGTGCAGACCCAGGACGACCGCCTGATCGCCCTCGAGGCGGCCAGCGGCAACCACCGCTGGATCTACGAGAGCACGCCGGCCGTACTGACCCTGCGCGGCACCAGTACGCCGATCGTCACCAATCAGCTGGCCATCGCCGGCCTGTCCAGCGGCAAGGTCATCGCCTTGGATACCCGCCGCGGCCTGCCGATCTGGGAGCAGCGCGTGGCGATTCCGACCGGCCGTTCCGAACTGGAACGGGTGGTGGATATTGATGGCAATCTGCTGCTTTCCGGTGGCACCTTGTACGTGTCGGCCTATCAGGGGCGTGTCGAGGCCCTCGATCTGGAGAGCGGCCGTCCGTTGTGGCAGCGCGAGGCCTCCAGTTACGGTGGCGTGGCGCAGGGCTATGGCAGCGTCTATGTCAGCCTCGCCAGCGGCACCGTCGAAGCCATCGACGAGCGTTCCTCCTCGGCCCTGTGGAGCAACGACGCGCTGGCGCGTCGCCAGCTGTCGACGCCGGCAGTGTTCTCCAGCTATGTCGCGGTGGGCGACAAGGAGGGCTATCTGCACCTGCTCAGTCAGGTCGATGGCCGCTTCGTCGGTCGCATCCACGTCGACAGGCATGGCCTGCGCGCTCGGCCCCTGGTGGTCGGCGACTGGCTGTACGCCTACGGCAACGGCGGTGAACTGGTCGCTCTGACCATCCGCTGAGTCGTCATGCCGTATCTGCCGGGACGGCCAGGCTGTACCGGCTCATTGTCCGGCCGCTGCCCCCGCGCAGCGGCCGTTGTGTTTTCTGAATATTGCAGGTGAGAGCCTTATGGTTCCCGTAATTGCCCTGGTGGGCCGTCCCAATGTCGGCAAGTCGACACTGTTCAATCGCCTGACCAAGACCCGCGACGCCATCGTCGCCGAATACGCCGGTCTGACCCGCGATCGCCAGTACGGCGAGGCCAAGTGGCAAGGCCGTACCTACATCGTCATCGACACCGGGGGCATTTCCGGCGACGAGGAGGGAATCGACGCCAAGATGGCCGAGCAGTCGCTGCAGGCCATCGAGGAGGCCGACGCGGTCCTGTTCATGGTCGACTCCCGCGCGGGCATGACCGCCGCCGACCAGATGATCGCCGAGCACCTGCGCAAGCGGAACAAGCGCAGCTTCCTGGTGGCGAACAAGGTCGACACCGTCGACCCCGACATCGCCCGCGCCGAGTTCAGCCCGCTGGGCCTGGGCGATGCGCTGCCGATCGCCGCGGCCCACGGGCGTGGCATCAACGCCATGCTGGAGCAGGCTCTCGGCATCTTCCCGAAGGACAACGCCGAAGAGGGTGAGGAAGAGGGCGAGGCCGAAGTGGTCGCCGAGGGCGAGGAGCCCAAGCGCATCCCCGGTCCGAGCGAGAAGGATGGCATCAAGATCGCCATCATCGGTCGGCCCAACGTCGGCAAATCGACCCTGGTCAACCGGATGCTCGGCGAGGAGCGAGTGATCGTCTACGATCAGGCCGGCACCACCCGCGACAGCATCTACATCCCCTTCGAGCGCGGCGAGGAGAAGTACACCCTGATCGACACGGCCGGCGTGCGCCGCCGCGGCAAGATCTTCGAGGCGGTCGAGAAATTCTCGGTGGTCAAGACCCTGCAGGCGATCCAGGACGCCAACGTGGTGATCTTCGTGATGGATGCCCGCGAGGGGGTGGTCGAGCACGACCTCAACCTGCTCGGCTTCGTCCTCGAGACCGGTCGCGCCCTGGTCATCGCCTTGAACAAGTGGGACGGCATGGACTCGGGCCAGCGCGATTACGTGAAGACCGAGCTGGAGCGTCGGCTGTCCTTCGTCGACTTCGCCGACATCCACTTCATCTCTGCGCTGCACGGCACCGGCGTCGGCCATCTGTACAAGTCGGTGCAGGCCTCGTTCCAGTCGGCGATCACCCGCTGGCCGACCAGCCGCCTGACCCAGATCCTCGAAGATGCGGTGCAGGAGCACCAGCCGCCGCTGGTCAACGGTCGGCGCATCAAGCTGCGCTACGCCCACTTGGGCGGTGCCAACCCGCCCTTGATTGTGATCCACGGCAACCAGGTGGAGGCCGTGCCGAAATCCTACTCGCGCTATCTGGAAAACACCTTCCGGCGCGTGCTGCGACTGGTCGGCACGCCGATCCGGATCGAGTACAAGGGTGGCGAGAACCCCTACGAGGGCAAGAAGAACAAGCTCACCGAGCGCCAGGTGAACAAGAAGCGCCGCCTGATGAGCCATCACAAGAAGGCGGAAAAGAAGCGCAGGGACAAGAAACGCTAACAGCGGGGGAGCGGAGCGATGATCGCGAGCAAGCTGCCGAACGTCGGCACCACCATCTTCACCACCATGTCCCAGCTCGCCGCGCAGACCGGCGCCATCAACCTGTCCCAGGGGTTCCCGGACTTCGACGGACCGCAGGCGCTGCGCGAGGCGGTCGGCCGCCACGTGATGGCCGGCCACAACCAGTACGCACCGATGACCGGCCTGCCGGCGCTGCGCGAGCAGGTGGCGGCGAAGATCGCCCGCAGCTATGGCCGCCAGGTGGACATGGACGCCGAGGTGACCATCGCTCCCGGCGCCACCGAGGCGATCTTCTGCGCGGTGCAGGCGCTGGTGCGTCCGGGGGACGAGGTGATCGTCCTCGACCCCTGCTACGACAGCTACGAGCCCTCGGTGGAGCTGGCCGGCGGACGCTGCGTGCACGTACCGCTGGCGCTGCCGGACTTTTCCATCGACTGGCAGCGCCTCGCCGATGCCATCGGTCCACGCACCCGCCTAATCATCCTCAACAGCCCGCACAACCCCAGCGGCGCGCTGATTTCCCATGCCGAGCTGGATCAGCTGGCCGCGCTGATCCGCGACCGCGAGATTTTTCTCATCAGCGACGAGGTCTACGAGCACCTGGTGTTCGACGGCGTGCGGCACGCCAGCGTACTGGCCCACGAGGAGCTGTATGAGCGTGCCTTCGTGGTCAGCTCGTTCGGCAAGACCTATCACGTCACCGGTTGGAAGACCGGCTACGTGGTGGCGCCTCCGGCGCTGTCCGCCGAGCTGCGCAAGGTCCACCAGTTCGTCACTTTCTGCGGCGTCACCCCGTTGCAGTGGGCGCTGGCCGACTACATGATCGCCCATCCGGCGCACGTCGACGAGCTGCCAGCCTTCTACCAGGCCAAGCGCGACCTGTTCTGCGACCTGCTGGGCGGCTCGCGCTTCGCCTTCCGGCGCACCCCGGGCACCTATTTCCAACTGGCCGACTACTCGGCGATCCGCGACGATCTGAACGACGTGGAGATGTCCCTGTGGCTGACCCGCGAGCACGGCGTGGCGACCATCCCGGTGTCGGTGTTCTACCGGGAGCCGCCCAAGGACCTGCGCTTGGTGCGCTTCTGCTTCGCCAAGCGCGAGGAGACCCTGCGTCAGGCGGCGGAGAAGCTGTGCCGGGTATGACTGGTAGGGTGGATAACCGCACAGCGTTATCCACCGCCGAACACCTTGGTGGGCAATCGCTGCGCGAGTTGCCCGCCCTACGTCTGCCGACGACCAAGGATTTGCGGAGACTATCCATGCGTGACTTGACCGCCTTGCCCGACCTCGAGCTGGCCCTGGTGCAGACCTCCCCGGTCTGGCAGGACCCCGCCGCCAACCACGCCCACTTCGGCCGGCTGCTGAAGCAGGCGGCGGGCGCCGATCTGGTGATCCTGCCGGAGATGTTCAGCACCGGCTTCTCCATGGACGCCGCGGCGCTGGCCGAGGAAGAGGACGGCCCGACCCGCGCCTGGCTGCTCGGGCAGGCCGCGCGACTGGGTGCCGTGGTCGTCGGCAGCGTCATCACCCATTCCGCCGACGGCAGCTACCGCAACCGACTGTACTGGGCCCGTCCGGACGGCAACTGCGCCCACTACGACAAGCGCCATCTGTTCCGCATGGCCGGAGAGCACGAGCACTACGCCGCCGGACAGGAGCGCGTGCTGCTCGAGCTCAAGGGTTGGCAGGTGCGCCCGCTGGTCTGCTACGACCTGCGTTTCCCCGTGTGGAGCTGCGACCCGCACGACACCGATCTTCTGCTCTACATCGCCAGTTGGCCGGCGGCGCGACGCAACGCCTGGAACCGCCTGCTGCCGGCGCGCGCCATCGAGAACCTGTGCTACGTGGCCGCCGTCAACCGCATCGGCGAGGACGGCAAGGGCTATCCCCATGCCGGCGACAGCCAGGTCCTCGACTTCCAGGGCGACCCCCTGGCGGCTGCGGAGAGTGCCGAGGGCGTGTTCCGGGTGACGCTCTCGGCCCAGGCCCTGGCCAAGTACCGCACGCGCTTCCCGGCCTACCGGGATGCCGACGAGTTCGAGCTGAAGCTCTGACCGCGACAGGCGGACGCACTCGCCCGTTCGCCCCTCTCCGGGCTATGGTTGAGCGGAAACGCATTCCGCCGTCAGGAGCCGCCATGAAGACCCCATTGCCGCTTGCCGATGTCTACGCCGTCCTCGAACCCGGTCCGGTGCTGCTGCTCGGCACCGCGCAGGACGGGCGGGCCAACCTGATGCCGATGTCCTGGCACTGCATGCTGGAGTTCGAGCCGCCCCAGGTCGGCTGCGTGGTCAGTGCCGGGAACCACTCCTTCGCCGCGCTGGAGGCGACCGGCGAGTGCGTGCTCAACGTGCCGACCGTGGAGCTGGCGCAGCAGCTGGTGGGCTGCGGCAACAGCCACGGTGATCATCTCGACAAGTTCGCCCGCTTCGGCCTGACCGCTGTGCCCTCGACCCAGGTGGCGGTGCCGCGGGTCGAGGAGTGCTACGCCAACCTCGAATGCCGGGTGATCGACCGGCAACTGGTCGGCCGCTACAACTTCTTCGTCCTGGAAGTGCTCAAGGCTTGGCACGATCCGACGGTCACGGCTCCGCGCACCCTCCATCACCGCGGCTACGGCAAGTTCATGGTGGCGGGCGAGGAGCTGCAGCTGGATTCGGCCATGCGCTGAGCGCCGGCTAGCGGGCAGAAGCGCCGGGCCGCGGTAGCGCGGCGATCTGCCGGTCCTGCAGCCGGCTCAGGCCGAGCATGGCTGCGCTGGCGCCGATCAGGGCGAGGAACATGTCCGACTGGGTATCCCAGGGATCGCCCTGGGTGCCGAGGAAGTCGGTCGCGCCCTGGCCGGCGAGCAGCGCCACCCACCATTCGATCAGCTCGTAGCCGGCGCTGATCGCCAGCGCCACGCAGATCGCCAGGAAGGCCAGCATGCGGCCGTGGGCGACGAAGCGGCCGCGCAACAGGATTTCCCGTGCCACCAGCGCCGGCACCAGGCCCTGCATGAAATGGCCGATCTTGTCGTAGGGATTGCGGCCGAGGTCGAACAGCTCCTGCAGCCAGAAGCCCAGCGGCACCCGCGCGTAGGTGTAGGCGCCGCCGAGGATCAGCACCAGGGCGTGAAGGGCGATCAGTCCGTAGAGCAGGTCGGTCAGCGGGAAGCGGCGGTAGGTGAGCAGCAGCAGCGGCCCGGCCAGCAGCACCGGCGCGACCTCCAGCAACCAGGTCGCCCGGTCGTAAGGGCGGATGCCGGAGGCGATGAGGGCGGCCAGGACTGCCAGACCGAGTGCCGCGTGAAGGCTGCGTCGCTGCATGCCGTTACCTGCCCGATTGCTGGAGATGGGCCTGAGTTAGCACCCGTGCGGCGGACTTGGCAAGGGCGGGCGCGCAACAGCCGGCTAGTTGGCCATCTCCCGTCCGGAGGCGTGCTGGTGGCTGGCCAGGCTCCGCTTCTTGCCGCAGCTGCTCAGGTCGACCGGGCCGACATGGGGGTTGGCGTTGCCCTGCACGCAGGCGATGTTCTGGTTGCGCCAGCGCTCCCACTCGGTGACCGGATACTGGCGGCTCCAGGCGTCGAAGAGGCGTTGTTCCTGCTTCGAGAGGCGCAGGTCGTAGCGCTCGCTCATGTACAGATAGGTGCGGGCGATGGCGCCGCGGCTGTATTCGGCCGGCATGGCGGTGCGCTGCTTGAAGTCGACGACGAAGGGACAGGAGCCGTACTGGGTGGGCTTCTCGGCCAGCATGCCGAAACCGAAGTTGTTGCGGTCGCCGTTCACCTCGCCGACCACCGGCACCAGATTGTGCAGGTCGGCCTCGGCCTGGCTGAACTGCGGGTCGTTGGCCGTGCAGTTCTTGCGTCCGCCCTGCTGCCAGCACTGGCGCTGGTGGCCGATCACCCAGGCCGGAACGATGTGCTCCCACTCGACGCGACCGGCCCGGTTGGCGTTCTTGCGCGGCACGTAGCCGCAGCTGGCGAGGTCGATGCGGTTGCCCTGGTACTTGCAGCCGCAGTAGAAGTCCACCGGCCGTTCGGCGTAGATCTTCCAGGCAGCTTTCTTCGCTTCCTTGAAGGTGTGCGGGGCATCGGCGTGGGCGAGGGAAAAGGGCAGCAGCGGCAGCAGGAGCAGGGCGTGGCGGAACATGGGCTTCTCGACAGGAAACTGTGAACTGCGTCCCTGCTCGAAAGCGCCCATGTTAGCGCTGCGCTGGCAAAAAACCAGAGTAAAAACAAAGATTTGAACAAATCAGTCGGAATTGGACGAACGGTCGCCCCGGCGCCGTACCGGGCAGACCGCCCCGAGGAAGCGGAGGACCCTGGAGCTTTCCGGAAGAATGAAAAAGGGGATGCCGATGGCATCCCCTTTTTCATTCGCCGACGGACTCAGGCGGCCCGGGCGGCGGCTTCGCGCAGGGCACGGTTGAGGGCGCTGAACAGGGCGCGGAAGCTCGCCGTGGTCAGGTTCTCGTCGATGCCGATGCCGTGCAGCGGGCGCTGGCCGTCGAGGCGGATCTCCACGTAGGCCGCGGCCTTGGCGTTGCTGCCGGCACCGATGGCGTGCTCGTGGTAGTCCATGATCTCCACCCGGACCGGCAGGCTGGCGACCAGGGCCTCCAGCGGGCCCTTGCCGATACCTCGCCAGTGTTCGCTGCGGCCCGCGGCGGCGACCTCCACGTCCACCGCGCAGGTGCCGTGCTCCTCCTGCAGGCGATGGCCCTTGAGCGCGTAGGGCGCCGTGGCCTTCAGGTATTCGCCTTCGAGCAGGGCATGGATCTGCCCGGCGCTCATCTCCAGGCCGAGGCGGTCGGTCTCCTTCTGCACCACCTGGCTGAACTCGATCTGCAACCGGCGCGGCAGGCTGATGCCGTATTCCTGCTCTAGCAGGTAGGTGATGCCGCCCTTGCCCGACTGGCTGTTGACGCGAATCACCGCCTCGTAGCTGCGACCGATGTCCGCCGGGTCGATGGGCAGGTAGGGCACTTCCCAGACTCCGTCCGGGTCCTGCCGGGCGAAGCCCTTGCGGATGGCGTCTTGGTGCGAGCCGGAGAAGGCGGTGTGCACCAGGTCGCCGACGTACGGATGGCGCGGATGCACCGGCAACTGGTTGCATTCCTCGACCACCTTGCGCACCGCGTCGATGTCGGAGAAGTCCAGCTCGGGATCGACGCCCTGGGTGTAGAGGTTCAGCGCCAGGTTGACCAGGTCGACGTTGCCGGTGCGCTCGCCGTTGCCGAACAGGCAGCCCTCGACGCGGTCGGCGCCGGCCATCAGGCCCAGCTCGCTGGCGGCCACGCCGGTGCCACGGTCGTTATGGGTGTGCAGGCTGACGATCACGCTGTCGCGCTTGGCGACATGGCGGCAGAACCACTCGATCTGGTCGGCGTAGACGTTCGGCGTGGCCGCCTCGATGGTCGCCGGCAGGTTGAGGATCAGCCTGCGCTCCGGCGTCGGCTGGAACACCCCGATCACCGCGTTGCATACCTCCACCGCGAAGTCGGTCTCGGTGGAGCTGAACACCTCCGGCGAGTACTCGAAGCGCCAGTCGGTTTCCGGATTGGCCTCGGCCAGGCGCTTGATGACCTGCGCGGCATTGACGGCGATCTGCACCACCCCGGCCTGGTCCTGGTTGAAGACGATGCGGCGGAAACTCGGCGCGGTGGCGTTGTAGTAGTGGACGATGGCCCGCTTCGCCCCCTTGAGCGACTCGAAGGTGCGAGCGATCAGGTCCTCGCGGGCCTGGGTGAGCACCTGGATGGTCACGTCGTCGGGGATGTGGCCTTCCTCGATCAGGCTGCGCACGAAGTCGAAGTCGGTCTGCGAGGCCGAGGGGAAGCCGACCTCGATTTCCTTGAGGCCTACCTGCACCAGGGTCTGGAAGAAGCGCAGCTTCTTCCCCGCGTCCATCGGCTCGATCAGCGACTGGTTGCCGTCGCGCAGGTCGGAGCTGCACCAGATCGGCGCCCGGTCGATGACCTTGTCCGGCCAGGTGCGGTCGGGCAGGCGAAGCGCGGGGAAAGGGCGGTATTTCTTCGACGGGGTCTTGAGCATGGTCATGGCGGGCCCTTGGTTCGATCTGGAGAATTGTCTGGAAACGGCGTTTGCCGTCTGTCGATGGCCCGGAACACTAGCGATCACGAATTAAACTGGCAAGCAATGTCGAAAAATTGGTGGATTCTGTCTTTTGTGGCGGATTTTGAGCGGATTCTTTCCGGATCCGGCGAAAAGATTCCGCTTGCTTGCTATGGCTTTTTGCGGCCTCATGTCGCCGCATCCGGCCGGCGGCGCGCGGTGATCGCGCCGCTCGTACACACTGGGAGTTTCGCGTGACACGGAAAGGGAACACGACGACGGCAGTCTGGCTTGGCTTGTTCGCCATGCTGATGATCCATGCCGGTCCGCTGTTCTCCGCCGTGCAGGCCCTGCGGGCCCAGTCGTTCGCTCCCGGCCTGACCCAGGCGGTCGACGGACATTCGCACCATCCGAACGCCCACGCCCACGCCCACGCCCATGGCCAGGCCGCGAGCAGGGCGCCCGCCGCTTCCGCCGTCCACCATCATCACCGCAGCAAGGCGTCGTCCGAGCCGGCCTGGGTGTCGGGCCTGACGCTCTGCGGCTATTGCGAGCTGCTCACCCTCAACCCGCCGCTGACGCTCTCCCTGGACCTGGCGCTGCCCTGGTACGCACCGACCTTCTTCGAGCCCTTGCCGGAAAAACCGCTGCAGCCGGCGTTTCGCCGTGGCAGCGGGCATCCCCGGGCTCCCCCGTTGTTCCACGTCTGACCGGCCTTCCGGCCGCCTTCCCGAGCGCCTGATCCGCCCGAGCGTACTGCGGCGCCGAGACTCGTCTCGCGCCTGCATACGTCTGTGCGAATCGCGCCCCCGGTCGTGCGCGCCGTCCAGAAACCGACAATGTGGAACAACGACCTAGATGACCTGCCATGCTTCCCGCTGGGCGGCGCATTCGCGCCCGTCCGGCCGCTTCACCCTCAACGCTTTCCGCCGTCGCTGGCTGCCGGGGCACGCGACCCTGCTCGGCCTGCTCGCCGGCGCCTCCGTGCAGGCGGCCGAACTGAAGCTCTACGACGAGAGTGCCGAGTACTACGAGATGTCGCCCCTGGTCATCACCGGGGTGGCGCCGCAATCGCCCTTGAAGGTGGTGACCGATCCCCGCGTCCCGCGCCAGCCGGTGCCGGCCAGCGACGGCGCCGACTACCTGAAGACCATTCCCGGCTTCGCCGCCATCCGCAACGGCGGGGCCAACGGCGATCCGGTGTTCCGCGGCATGTTCGGTTCGCGGCTGAAGCTGCTGACCAACGGCGGCGAGATGCTCGGCGCCTGCCCGGGGCGGATGGACGCGCCGAGTTCCTACATCAGCCCGGAGAACTACGACCAGCTCACCGTGATCAAGGGCCCGCAGACCGTGCTCTGGGGCCCCGGCGCCTCGGCCGCGACCATCCTCTTCGAGCGCGAGCCGGAGCGTTTCAGCGAACTGGGCGGGCGCCTCAACGCCACCCTGCTGACCGGCTCCCACGGCCGTTTCGACCAGCGCGTGGATGGGGCGGTCGGCGGCGAGAAGGGCTACATCCGCGTGCTGGGCAACCATTCCAAGTCCAACGACTACCACGACGGCAGCGGTCACCGCGTGCCCTCGAGCTGGGACAAGTGGAACGCCGACGTGGCGCTGGGCTGGACGCCGGACGAGGACACCCTGCTGGAGCTGACCGTCGGCGGCGGCGACGGCGAGGCGCGCTATGCCGGGCGCAGCATGGACGGCAGCCAGTTCCAGCGGGAGAGCGTCAACCTGCGCTTCAAGAAGGAAAACATCGGCGAGGTGTTCCGCAAGATCGATGCGCAGGTCTATTACAACTACGCCGACCACGTGATGGACAACTTCAGTCTGCGTCATCCCGACCCGAACGCCTCCATGGCCTCGATGCGCAATCCCATGGCCAGCAACGTCGATCGCCGCACCCTCGGCGGCAGGCTGAGCGGCACTTGGGAATGGCGGGCATTCGAGCTGGTGGCCGGGGTCGACACCCAGACCAACGTGCATCGCAAGCGGCAGTCCAGCTACGACATGATGACCGGCACCTATACCGACTACGACCGTTTCAGCCAGAACAAGGACGCCGAGTTCCACAACTACGGCCTGTTCAGCGAGCTGACCTGGCGGCTGGACCAGCAGCAGCGGCTGATCGGCGGCGGACGCATGGACCGTGCCGAGGTCAGGGACTACCGGCTGACCCAGACCAGCATGAACCCGATGACCATGAAGTCGCAGACCTGGGCCAACCCCAGCGCCGGCGAGCGTCGCCACGACATGCTGTTCAGCGGCTTCCTGCGCTACGAGCGGGATCTGCGCAGCATCCCGGCCACGGCCTACGTCGGCATCGGCCACTCCGAGCGCTTCCCCGACTACTGGGAGCTGTTCTCCGCCAGCCCCGGCCCGGTGGGCAGCATCCAGGCGTTCCAGACGGTCAAGCCGGAGAAGACCACCCAGCTCGACTTCGGCCTGCAGTACCACCGCGGGCCGCTGGAGGCCTGGGCCTCGGGTTACGTCGGGATGGTCGACGACTACATCATCTTCAACTACGTGCCGGGGATGATGGGCATGACCCGCACCATGGTCGACAACATCGACGCCCGCATCGCCGGCGGCGAGCTGGGCGCCGGCTATCGCTTCAACAGCAACTGGAAGGCCGACGCGAGCCTGGCCTACGCCTGGGGCGAGAACATCAGCGACAACCGGCCGATGCCGCAGATCCCGCCGTTGGAGGGCCGCTTCTGGCTGACTTACGAGCGCGGCAACTGGAGCTCGACCGGCCTCTGGCGAGTGGTGGCGCCGCAGCACCGGGTGGCCGTGGGGCAAGGCAACGTGGTCAGCAAGGACTTCGGCAACAGCTCCGGCTTCGCCGTGCTGTCGTTCAACAGCGCCTATCGCCTGAACCGCAATTTCAAGGTCAGCGCCGGGGTCGACAACCTGCTGGACAAGACCTACAGCGAGCACCTCAACCTGGCCGGCAACTCCGGGTTCGGCTTCCCCGCCGACACCCGGATCAACGAGCCGGGGCGCACCTGGTGGACGCGGCTGGACATGAGCTACTGAGGGGAACCCGGGGCTGAGGGAATGACCATCGGGGGATGGCCATCCCGCTTTCCCGGGACATAGGTTGGCGCCAGGGATGCGGCTCGGGGACGTGGCCCCCGGAGCAGGGGCAGGGACGCCGCCTGCTGGGATCGTTGCAGTCGATCTCGTCGGGGAGCCCGTCATGGGGCTGCGTTCCGGTGCCAACCGGTGACCGCTCCGCGCAACGCGGAGCGGTCCGATTTGCGAATCCGCCCGGCGGTTTGCCGCCGTCCTTCCTCGACGAGACGTTATCCCCGTCGCTTCAGCTCTCTTCCAGCAACGCCTGCACGCTCGATCGGGCCGGGCGGTCCGCCGGCCACTGGTGCAGGTCGGCGCCGGACGGGCGCTGGTACACGCGCAGGCCGAACTCCGGCAGGATCGCCAGCAGGTGCTCGAAGACGTCCGCCTGGATGGCCTCGTACTGCGCCCAGGCCACCGTGGTGGTGAAGCAGTAGATCTCCAGCGGCTGGCCGTCCACGCTCGGGCTGAGCAGGCGGACCAGGAGGGTCATGTCCTTGTGGATGTCGGGACGGCTGCGCAGGTAGCGCTCGACGTAGGCACGGAAGCTGCCGAGGTTGGTGATGCGGCGGGTGTTCACCGGGTCCTGGCCGCGCTCGATGATCTTGGCGTTCCAGGCCTCGATGTCGCGGCGCTTCTCCTGCAGGTACTCGTCGAGCAGGCTGAAGCGGTGCAGCCGCTGGCGCTCCTCGGCATCGAGGAAGTGCACGCTCTGCAGGTCTAGGTACAGGCAGCGCTGGATCCGCCGCCCGCCGCTTTCCTGCATGCCGCGCCAGTTCTTGAACGGGTCGCTGATGAAGCGCTTGGTCGGGATGCTGGTGATGGTCATGTCCCAGTTGCGGATCTTGACCGTGTGCAGGGCCACGTCGAAGACCTCGCCGTCGGCGTTCAGGTTGGGCATCTCCACCCAGTCGCCGACCCGGACGATGTCGTTGGAGACGATCTGGATGCTGGCCACCAGCGACAGGATGGTGTCCTGGAAGATCAGCATCAGCACCGCCGCCATGGCGCCGAGCCCGGACAGCAGGATCAGCGGCGACCGGTCGATCAGGGCGGCGATGACCAGGATGGCGGCGATGGAATAGACGCCGATCATGATCACCTGCAGGTAGCCCTTGATCGGCTTCAGCCGGGCTCCCGGGCGCAGCAGGTAGAGCTCGTTGGCCGTGCGCATGGCCGCGCCGATCGCCAGCGCCAGGCTCAGGACGATAAAGGCGCTGCCGACGTTGCCGACCACGGTCACCACCGCCTTGGGCAGGCCGGGCACCAAGTCCACGCCGTTGGCCAGGATGAGCGCCGGCACCACGTTGGCCAGGCGGCGGATCACCCCGTGCTTCTCGATGTGCACCTGCCGGCCCAGGGTGGTGGTGTTGAGCAGCCGGTACAGCCCGCGCACCAGGATGCGCTTGACGATCCAGTTGGCCAGCCAGGCGACGAAGACCAGCAGGCCGCTGGCGGCGAGGGTTTGCAGCGGGGGATGGGTATGCAGCCAGCTCAGGGCGCCGGCCAGTTCCTCTTGCATGACGACTCCTTGCTCTGCGCAAGCACCGGGCTGCGCCTGTGGCCGACCTTACCAGATCGGCGGGTGGGCCTCATGGTCGACGGCGGCGGTCGGTGCGTTGCCGTGCGTCGGGCGAGCGGATGGCCAAGCGGCCTTTCGCTGGCTCGCCGCTTGCCGCGGGTGGCGGCGTGACTAGGCTTTCGTCACCGTCGGCTTGCGGCCTGCAGGCTCGCTCTCCTTCCTCCGGCGCTGCGTGCCGATTTTTCCGATGGCCGGGCCGACGCACGACCAGCAGATGCCTTCACTGTGAAACCGCGGGTGAATGCCATGACTCAGCAGAGAATTTTCACCATCGATACCACTGCCGATCTGACCCTCGAAGGCGGCCCCGGCGACGACGTGCTCCAGGGCCTCGCCGGCAACGACACGATCTACGGCCGCGGTGGGGACGACTGGCTGCGGGGTGGGCCGGGCAACGATTTCATCATCGGCGAGGCCGGCGACGACTGGATCATGGGCGAGAGCGGCAACGACTTGCTGGAGGGCTACGAGGGGGACGACCGCGTCGAAGGCGGCGACGGCAACGATCACCTGGGCGGTGGCCTTGGTTCCGACCTGCTGATCGGCGGCCCCGGCGACGACGATTACGTGTACTACGAGGACGACGAAATCGTCGAGGAGGAGAATGGCGGCATCGATCATGTGACCGTCTATACGCCGCGCGACTACACCCTCGGCGACAACCTGGAAAACCTGACCCTGAAGGGGAACGACACGGCCGTCGGTCGCGGCAACGAGCTCGACAACCGGATCGTCAACGACAACCCCAACGAGGCGCAGCTCTACGGGCGCGCGGGGAACGATACCCTGATCGGCTACACCGAGAGCGATCGCCTGGACGGCGGCAGCGGCAACGATGTGCTCGATGGCCGGGAAGGCCGCGACCGCCTGATCGGCGGGGCTGGCCACGACACCCTCAGCGGCGGAGCCGACGGCGATACCTTCGTGTTCGGCTCGGCCAGGGAGATCGGTCTGGAGGCGGGCGAGCGGGACGTCGTCACCGACTTCGTGCCGGGTCTCGACCGGCTGGATCTCTCCCGCCTGGATGCCGACTGGTCCACGGCCGAGAACGACGGCTTCGACGAGCTGCTCCCCGCCACGGCCGACTTCACCGAGGCTGGGCAGCTGAAGCTGGAGGACGGCGTCCTCTACGGCAACCAGGACGCCGACAGCGAGGCCGAGTTCGCCCTCGAACTCACCGGCGTCACCCAACTGGACATGGCCGATATCGTCGCCTGAGGCGGGAGGTATCGCCACCCGCCGGGCTTCCCGTCACAGCGTCAGGGTGAAGCGTCCGACCAGCGCCCCGGGCAGGGTCCTAGAGCCGCTCTGCCGCGCGCCGTAGGTGCCGGCCGGCAGGATCGTCTCGGGCTCGCGGGTAAGGGCTTCCAGGTGCGGGCCGAGGAAGCTGAACAGCGAATCGTCGAAGCGCATGGTCTCGACCGGGGCCTGGATTCGGCCGTCCTCCACCCAGAAGGTGGCGAAGCGAGTCATGCCGGTCAGGCGCCCGGCCGGGCGGTCGGAGAAGTTGGTGTACCAGAGATTGCCGATGTACAGGCCGGTGTCCAGGCGGCTCAGGACGTCGCCCTCGTCCAGTTCGCCGCCCGCCACCCGCGGCGACAGCGGACATTCGTGGGCGCCGGCGCCGTTGGCGGTGAGGCCGTATTCGGCGGCGCTGCGCGAGCCGATCAGCCGTTCGCCCGGCAGGCCCGCAGCGAGCAGGCGCAGATCCCGGCGCGGGCCTTCGCTGGTGAAGGCCGGGGCCAGGCCGCCGGCGATCCGCTCGTCGAGGGTGAGCAGCGGGCTGAGCGTCGCCTGGCCGGCGTACAGGCGCTGCAGGGGGCTGGCGCCGCTGGCCAGGGCCTGGGCCGAGAAGCCGCCGCTGAGCAGGTCGAGGATCTCGTCCAGCGCCGCCGGGGCCAGGTAGGCCCGGTAGTCGCCCGGCGCCAGGGTCAGCGCCGGGCGGCCGAGGTATTCCAGTCGCTCGCGCGCCGAGGCCATGCGCCGGGCGAAGGCCGGGGCGTCCCAGTGCTGGCCGGCATAGGCGCACTTGACCGCCTGGCCGTTGCCGTGGAACAGGCTCCAGTCGAAGTTGAAGCTGCTGGCCGCGTGCCAGCCGAGGGCGCCCCAGGAGCTGGCGAAGCCCCGGTACTGCGGACCGGCGGCGTAGATGCCGACCAGATCGAGGCCCGCTGCGGTATCGGCGATCTGCTCGACGATCTCCGCGCCGTCCGGCAGCGCGCCTGCCTGCGCACTCTCGCTCTGCCACGCTTCCCGGTCGGCGCGCAGGTAGGGATCGGGGGCCAGCGCCGGCACCAGCGCGCGCAGCCGTTCCAGGGCGTGGCGCAGGCGGTCGCGGTCTTCCCCGGCGACGCCGGTCAGGGCCAGCTCGAAATCGGCATGGCGCTCGCCGAGGTAGAGGGCGAGGGTGGCGTACGCCTGGCGCACCTGCCCGGCCTGGCGCACCCGCACCCGGTTGAAGCGCACGAACTCCGAGACCTCGGCGCGGTAGTCCAGGGTGAAGTCCTCGCCGGCGTGCAGCAGCGGTCGCAGGCTGGCGAGCAGGTCGTGGAAATGCTCACGGGCGTTCATCAGGCGGCCCCTCCGAAAACGTCGACGTTCCTGAATACGCAGGCCGGCGAGGCGTGCCCGACGCGCACCGCCTGGTTCGGCTCGCCCTTGCCGCAGTAGGGCGTGCCGAGCACCTCGACGGTGGAGGCGTCGCCCACCGCGGCAAGGCTGCGCCAGAAGCGCGCGGAAATCCCGCGGTAGTTGGGGTTCTTCACCACGCCCTGGAGTTCGCCGTTCTCGATCAGCCGGCCCCATTCGCAGCCGAACTGGAACTTGTTGCGGGCGTCGTCGATGGACCAGGAGCGGTTGGTGCTCATCAGAATGCCGCGTTCGATGCCGCCGATCAGCTGCGCCAGGCTCCGGTCGCCCGGCTCGACGTTGAGGTTGGCCATGCGGTCGATGGGCGCGCGGTTCCAGCTGCAGGCGCGACTGCAGGCCACCCCCGGCAGGGCGGTGCGTCGTTGCGACAGGGCGCCGCCCAGCGGGCGCTGCAGGATGCCGCGGCGGATCAGGTATTCGCGCTGCGCCGGGGTGCCGTCGTCGTCGTGGCGGTAGCTGGCCAGCTCCTCGGGGCGACCGGGGTCGAAGGTGACGTCGAGCAGCGGCGAGCCGTACTGGTAGCGGCCGAAGTCCTCGGGGCGGACGAAGCTGGTGCCGGCATAGTTGCGCTCGTCGCCGAGGATGCGGTCCAGCTCCAGCGGATGGCCGATGGATTCGTGGATCTGCAGGACCATCTGGTCGGGCATCAGCAGCAGGTCGAGGGGGCCGCTGGGGGTGTTGGGGGCGAGTAGCAGTTGCAGCGCCTCGTCCGCGATGCGCGGCGCCGCTCCGATCAGACCGAGGCGGTCGATCACCTCGGCGCCGCCCTGCTGGCCGAAGTTGAAGCCGCCGAGGCTGCGGGTCTGGCTGTCGTGGCCGTCGCTGGTGGTCACGCTCAGGGCCGGGTAGACGAAGCGCTGGGCCCGCCGCAGGCAGGCGCCGGCGCTGTTGAGGTAGATCTGTTCCACGCAGGCGACGCCGAGTTCGGTGCTCCAGTCCACCAGTCGCGCATCCCGCGGCACCCGCGCCGACTCGGCGCCGAGCACTTCGAACCAGTGCGCCGGGCCGGCCAGCGGCCGCTCGTAGCCGGGTGTCACGTCGTCCGCCGCGCCGGTCGGTACCGCCAGCTCGCGCACCTCCAGCAGCGCGTGCCCGGCCAGGGCGCGGGCCAGATGCTCGGCCCGTTCCAGGGCCGCCTGCAGCCCGGCCTGGGTCAGATCGCTGGTGGCCGCGTAGGCTTCGACGCCGGCGATGCGCGCCGTCAGCATGGCGCCGCGGTCTTCCGCGAAGGTAGGTGGCAGGGCGACGTTGCGGCGCACCCGGTAATGCTCGCTGAGTTCGCGAACGTGCCGCAGCGACCAGAAGTCGGCGCTGCCGCGCAGGGCGGCGAACCGGCGCGACAGCTCGGAGGCGGATTCGAACATGAGTGGGTCCTGTGCGGGCGGAGACTGGTCGCATTGTAGCGAGCCGCGGGCGCGAACCGGACGCCGGCGCGCGTCTGGAAGGCAGCGCCCGGCTCCGGGCGATCAGCGGCTGAACTGGCCGATGAAGATCGCCGGGTCGACCCGGGCGTCGTTCAGGCTGACGTTCCAGTGCAGGTGCGGCCCGGTGGCCCGGCCGGTGGCGCCGACCCGGCCGAGCACGGCGCCGCGGGGCAGTTCGTCGCCGACCTTCACCTCGACCCGGGACAGGTGGCAGAACATGCTGATCAGCCCCTGGCCGTGGTCGACGAACACCGTCCTGCCGTTGAAGAAGTAGTCGCCGACCAGGGTCACCCGGCCGGCCGCCGGGGCCTTGACCGGGGTGCCGGCCGGCACGGCGAAGTCCAGCCCGGAGTGCGGGTTACGCTCCTCGCCGTTGAAGAAGCGGCGCAGGCCGAAGGGGCTGGAGAGGGGCCCGGCGACCGGCTTGTCGAACAGCAGGTTGCTCGGCTGGCGAGGCTCGAAGCGCCGGTAGGCGTCGGTCTGCTCGGCCAGTTCGCGCTCGATGCGTTTCAGGTCGTCGGGGTTTGGGCTGACCTGACGCCGGTTCTTCAGGGTGATGCGCTGCTCGCGGTAGTGGCGGGGCTCGACCCGGAAGGCGAGCGAACGGCCGTCCGCCTCGATGCGCTGCTCGCCCGGCTTGACCGTCAGCGGGATGCCGACGATGGCGAGCCAGCGTCTGCCGTCCTCACGGACCGTCAGCAGCGGTCGGCCCTGGTAGCGAGCCTGCGGCGCCGAGGGGCCGTCGCCCAGGTCGACGACCGCTACGCCGCCGGGGACCGGCTTGTCCAGCAGGCGGCCGAGGAAGCCCTCGGCGTGGGCGGGCAGGGCGAGCAGCAGGGCACAGCAGGCGGCGAACAGGCGGGACATGGCGGACTCCGATGGATGGTTCAGAGCGGGCTGGGGAAGCGTTCGGCCAGTTGCTGCTGCCACAGGCCTTCCAGGGAGGGCGGGGCGGTCGGGCCGTAGAGCGCCGCCGGCTGGCCGTGATGCCAGGCCCACAGCTGGTCGCCGTAATCGTAGTGCCACCATTCGCTGGGCAGGTTGCTGAAGCCGGCCGCGAGCATGGCGTTGTGCAGCAGCCGGCGGCGGTCGCGGATGGCCAGCGCGGCGCTGTCGCCGGCGGTTACCGTCTCGTAGTGGGCGCTGAACGAGCGCGGGCCGACCTCGTCGAAGCGCGAGCCCATGTCCAGCCAGCGGCCCTGGGCGTCGCACAGGGTCACGTCCACCGCGCCGCCGGTCAGGTGCGGGCTCGGCGCCAGCGGATCGCGGCTGGGCGGCGAGACGAACTGGCGGGTCAGGCGCTGCAGGGTCGCCGCGTCGGCCTGCGGGTGGTGCCGGGCCATGGCCGCTTCCAGGGTGCGGTACAGGTGCTGCTGCACGGCGATCGGCCGCCAGGCGTCGAGCACCACCAGCATCAGGCCGTCCGGCAGGCTTCCGGCGGCGCGCAGCAGGCGCTCGAAGACCTCGAGACGCACCTGGCAATCCTCGACCGCGTCGGGGATGCCGAGGTGGCGGTAGGCCGGGTAGACCCGCAGTGCGGGCGACAGGCGCAGGGTGCACAGCGCCTCGCCGCATTCGGCCACGGGGATGCGGGCGACCTGCGCCCAGTCGGGTTCGGCGAAGGCCGGGATCGGCCGGTTCGGCTCGTGCATGGATTCAGTCCGGCTGTGGCGGGGAGACGGCCTCGACCCGCAGGTCCAGCTCGCCCTCGGCGAGGCGCGCGTGCAGACGCTGGCCGGGAACGGTCTGGGCGGCGGCGCGGATCGCCCGGCCGTGCTCGTCGAGGAGGATGGCGTAGCCGCGGCTGAGGGTGGCCAGCGGGCTGACGGCGTTCAAGGTCTGTGCCAGGGCCTGCAGGCTTTGGCGGCGGTCCTTGAGGGTCGCGTCCATGGCCCGCGGCAGCGCGGCGGCGAGGTGGTCGAGGCGCTGGCGCAGCATCTTCAGCTGGCGCTCCGGGTGCTGCGCGGAGAGGCGGGTTTCCAGGCGCGCCAGGCGCTCGTGGGCGCTGCACAGGCGGCGGTCGATGGCGCGGGCCAGGCGCTGCTCCAGGTCGTCGACGCGCTGGGACTGCTGCAGCAGGCGTTCGCGGGGATGGCGCAAGCGCCGGCTCAGGCTTTCCAGGCGCAGCCGCTCCCGCTGCAGGCGCTGCTCGAGGCACAGCCGCAGGCGGCGCTGCAGGCCTTCCAGGCGCAGGCGCAGATCGTCGCTGTGCGGCGCCAGTAGCTCGGCGGCGGCCGAGGGGGTGGGCGCGCGCAGGTCGGCGACGAAATCGGCGATGGACACGTCGGTCTCGTGGCCGACCGCGCTGACGACGGGCGTCCGACAGGCGGCCACGGCGCGGGCCACGGCTTCCTCGTTGAAGCACCAGAGGTCCTCCAGCGAGCCGCCGCCGCGGGCGAGGATCAGCGCGTCGAAGCCCTGCCGGTCGGCTAGTTCGAGGGCGCGGACGATCTGCGCGGTGGCATCAAAGCCCTGCACGGCGGTGGGGACCAGGGTCAGCTCCACCTGCGGGGCGCGGCGGCGGAACACGGAAACGATGTCGCGGATCACCGCGCCTGTCGGCGAGCTGACGATGCCGACGCGCCGCGGGTGAGCCGGCAGCGCCCGCTTGCGCTCGGCGGCGAACAGGCCCTCGGCGGCGAGCTTTTCCTTGAGCGCCTCGAAGGCCAGGCGCAGGGCGCCGTCGCCGGCCGGCTCGATCAGGTCGAGGATCAGCTGGAAGTCGCCGCGCCCTTCGAACAGCGAGACCTTGCCGCGCACCCGCACCGCCAGTCCGTCGCGCAGGGCCTGACGCACGCGCAGGGCGTTCTGCCGGAACAGGGCGCAGCGCACCTGGGCGTTCTTGTCCTTGAGGGTGAAGTAAACGTGGCCGGAGGCGGGGAGGGCGAGGTTGGAAATCTCGCCCTCCACCCAGACCCGGGCGAACACGTCCTCCAGCAGCAGGCGGGCGCGGCCGTTGAGCTGGCTGACGGTGAGGACCTCGCGGTCGAGATCGAGACGCTGGAAGGGATCTGTGAGCATGGCCGGCATGATAAAGGCTTTGTCCGGCGGGCCATAGGCCGAGCGCGATGGGAGAGCTGGGTGACGTCGCGGGAGCCTCCCGAGCGCAGATAGATCTGCTCCTGCCGGGCGCGATTCATTAAGCTGCGCAGCTTTTCCGTGCCGAGGCCATCCCATGGGCGACCAGCAGTTCATCATCGTGCCGCAGATTTCCTCTTACCCCGGCCCCGAGGCCGGCGCCCGCAAGATCCTGCGCTGGCTGGTGGCGCGCGGCATCGTCGAGGCGCAGTCGTCGCGCTGCGGGCGCGGCGCCAGCGGCCTCGGGCATGCGATGGCTCCCGGCGCCGCCCGGGTGCTGGACCTGCCGGCCGGCGTCGAGCTGCCCCTCGGGCAGCCGCGCAACGGCCTGGAGATCGTCACCGAGCGCTGCATCTACACGCCCGTCGGGGGCTTCGAGGGGCGCGCCCGCTGCCCCGAGTGCCGCGCCGAGGTGGGCGAGGTGCTGCTCGAGCATCTGGAGGAATGGATGCCGGGCGAGACCGACAACTTCGCCTGCCCCGCATGCGGCTTCGAGGATGACATCAACGGCTTTCCCTTCAGCCAGCCCTGCGCCTTTTCCGATCTCGGCTTCATCTTCAACAACTGGCCGGGGCGCTATTTCGTCCGCGCCTTCCTCGAGGAATTCGCCGAGCGGCTCGGCTTTCCCCTCACCCAGGTGCAGGTGAAGCTGTAGTAGGGGCCTGTTACCCTCTGCCGCCAGGCTTGGCCGATACTGGTCCGATATTTCCCCACGCGGAGCGAGAACGATGGCTGCGAAAAAGATCCTGATGCTGGTCGGCGATTATGTCGAGGACTACGAGGTGATGGTGCCGTTCCAGGCGCTGCTCATGGTCGGGCACGTGGTGCACGCGGTCTGCCCGGGCAAGAAGGCGGGCGAGCGGGTGCGTACCGCCGTCCACGACTTCGAGGGCGACCAGACCTACAGCGAGAAGCCCGGGCACAACTTCGCCCTCAACTTCGACTTCGAGGCGGTGCGGGCCGCCGACTACGACGCCCTGGTGGTGCCGGGCGGCCGGGCTCCTGAGTACCTGCGCCTGAATCCGCAGGTGCTGGAGCTGGTGCGCGGGATCGCCGGCGCCGGCAAGCCGATCGCGGCCATCTGCCACGGCGCCCAGCTGCTGGCCGCCGCCGGCGTGCTCGAGGACCGCGCCTGCAGCGCCTACCCGGCCTGCGCGCCGGAGGTCGGCCTGGCCGGCGGGCGCTACGTGGATATCCCGGTCGACCAGGCGCACACCGACGGCAACCTGGTCACGGCGCCGGCCTGGCCCGCGCATCCGGCCTGGCTGGCGGCCTTCCTCGAGGTGCTCGGCACCCGCATCGAGCTGTAATCCGCCTCGACGACGGCTCCCGCACTCCGGCGTGGGAGCCTCGGCGGGTACGATCACGCACCGGAGGAGAGCAACCATGTGCGAGCTGTACGTCAAGGCCGATCCGATCCTCTACGAGTCGCGCTCGCGCTCCCTGCGCATCCGCGGCGTGGTCACCACCCTGCGCCTGGAGAACCAGTTCTGGGACGTCCTGCGCGAGATCGCCGAGGTCGACGGCATGACCACCAATCAGCTGATCGCCAAGCTGTACGAGGAGGTCATGGACTACCGCGGCGAGGTGGTCAACTTCGCTTCCTTCCTGCGGGTCAGCTGCAGCCGCTATCTGGCCCAGCGGCGCGAAAGGCCCCAGGGCCTCAGCCTGGTCGGCGGGCGCAACGCCTGAGCCTCCTGCCACGTTGAGCGCGGCCGTCGCCGACGGTATAATGCCGCGCTTCCATTTTTTCCCGCCTGGGAGCTCCCCGTCATGCTGCGTATCAGTCAAGAAGCCCTGACTTTCGACGACGTTCTTCTCATCCCTGGATATTCCGAGGTTCTGCCCAAGGATGTCAGTCTCAAGACGCGCCTGACCCGCGGCATCGAACTCAATATTCCGCTGGTATCTGCCGCCATGGATACCGTGACCGAGTCCCGCCTGGCCATCGCCATGGCCCAGGAAGGCGGCATCGGCATCATCCACAAGAACATGACCATCGAGCAGCAGGCCGCGGCGGTGCGCAAGGTCAAGCGCTACGAGTCCGGCGTGGTCAAGGACCCGATCACCATCGACGCCGACGCCAGCGTGCGCGACCTGTTCGAGCTGACCCGGCAGAACAACATCTCCGGTGTGCCGGTGCTGTCCCAGGGCGACCTGGTGGGCATCGTCACCTCCCGCGACGTGCGCTTCGAGACCCGCCTGGACGCCAAGGTGCGCGAGCTGATGACGCCGAAGGAGCGCCTGATCACCATCAAGGAAGGCGCGGACAAGGAAGAGGCCCGCCGGCTGCTGCACCAGCACCGCATCGAGCGCGTGCTGATCGTCGACGACGCCTTCCGCCTGAAGGGCATGATGACCGTCAACGACATCGAGAAGGCCAAGGCCTACCCGCTGGCGTGCAAGGACGAGCAGGGCCGCCTGCGCGTCGGCGCGGCGGTGGGCACCGGTCCGGAAACCCCGGATCGCGTCGCGGCGCTGGTCGCCGCCGGGGTCGACGTGGTGGTGGTGGATACCGCCCACGGCCACTCCAAGGGCGTGATCGACCGCGTGCGCTGGGTCAAGCAGAACTTCCCGGAAGTCCAGGTGATCGGCGGCAACATCGCCACCGGCGAGGCCGCCCTGGCGCTGGTCGAGGCCGGCGCCGACGGCGTCAAGGTCGGCATCGGCCCGGGCTCTATCTGCACCACCCGCATCGTCGCCGGCGTCGGCGTGCCGCAGATCAGCGCCGTGGCCAACGTCGCCGCCGCTCTGCAGGGTACCGGCGTGCCGCTGATCGCCGATGGCGGCATCCGCTTCTCCGGCGACCTGTCCAAGGCCGTCGTCGCCGGTGCCTACAGCGTGATGATGGGCTCCATGTTCGCCGGCACCGAGGAGGCGCCGGGCGAGGTCGAGCTGTTCCAGGGCCGCTCCTACAAGTCCTACCGCGGCATGGGTTCGCTGGGCGCGATGGCTCAGTCCCAGGGTTCCTCGGATCGCTACTTCCAGGATTCCGCCGCCGGCGCCGAGAAGCTGGTGCCGGAGGGCATCGAGGGCCGCGTGCCGTACAAGGGTGCCCTGAGCGCGATCATCCACCAGCTGATGGGCGGCCTGCGGGCCTCCATGGGCTACACCGGCTGCGCCGACATCGAGGAGATGCGCACCAAGCCGCAGTTCGTGCGCATCACCGGCGCCGGCATGGCCGAGTCCCACGTGCACGACGTGCAGATCACCAAGGAAGCGCCGAACTACCGCGTCGGCTGAGCAGTCGACTGACTGCCGCGAGGCGGCGAATCGGTTTCCGATTCTATGATTGACGGCACGGGGCTGGTTGATTCAGCCCCGTGCCGTTTGTGAATTCCGTTACGAGAGACGGCCATGGCCCATCAAGACATCCACGCCCACCGCATCCTGATTCTGGATTTCGGTTCCCAGTACACCCAGCTGATCGCCCGGCGAGTGCGCGAAATCGGCGTCTACTGCGAGCTGCACCCGTTCGACATGAGCGATGCCGACATCCGTGCCTTCAAGCCGCGCGGGATCATCCTCGCCGGCGGTCCGGAGTCCGTGCACCAGGCCGATAGCCCGCGCGCACCGCAGGCGGTGTTCGACCTCGGCGTGCCGCTGCTGGGCATCTGCTACGGCATGCAGACCATGGCCGAGCAGCTCGGCGGCAAGGTGGAAGGCTCCAACGTCCGCGAGTTCGGCTACGCCCGCGTCGACGTGGTGGGCAAGGCGCGCCTGCTGGACGGCATCGAGGATCACGTCGACGAGGACGGCGTCCTCGGTCTCGACGTCTGGATGAGCCACGGCGACAAGGTCACCGAGATTCCCCAGGGCTTCCACGTGCTGGCCAGCACCGCCAGCTGCGCCATCGCCGCCATGGCCGACGACAAGCGCCACTACTACGGCGTGCAGTTCCACCCGGAAGTGACCCACACCAAGCAGGGCGGTCGCATCCTGTCCCGCTTCGTGCGCGAGATCTGCGGCTGCGAGGCGCTGTGGACCCCGTCCAACATCGTCGAGGACGCCATCGCCCAGGTGCGCGCACAGGTCGGCAGCGCCAACGTGCTGCTCGGCCTTTCCGGCGGGGTCGACTCTTCGGTGGTCGCCGCGCTCTTGCACCGCGCCATCGGCGATCAGCTGACCTGCGTGTTCGTCGACAACGGCCTGCTGCGCCTGCACGAAGGTGACCAGGTGATGGCCATGTTCGCCGAGAACATGGGCGTCAAGGTCATCCGCGCCAACGCAGAGGAACAGTTCCTCGGCAACCTGGCCGGCGTCTCCGACCCCGAGCAGAAGCGCAAGATCATCGGCCGCACCTTCATCGAGGTGTTCGATGCCGAGGCGGCGAAGCTGGAAAACATCAAGTTCCTCGCCCAGGGCACCATCTACCCGGACGTGATCGAGTCGGCCGGCGCCAAGACCGGCAAGGCCCACGTGATCAAGTCCCACCACAACGTCGGCGGCCTGCCGGAGGACATGAACCTCAAGCTGGTCGAGCCGCTGCGCGAGCTGTTCAAGGACGAGGTGCGCAAGATCGGCCTGGAGCTGGGTCTGCCCTACGACATGGTCTACCGCCACCCGTTCCCCGGCCCGGGCCTGGGCGTGCGCATCCTCGGCGAGGTGAAGAAGGAATACGCCGACCTGCTGCGTCGCGCCGATCACATCTTCATCGAGGAGCTGCGCAACTTCGACTGGTACCACAAGACCAGCCAGGCCTTCGTGGTGTTCCAGCCGGTGAAATCGGTCGGCGTGGTCGGCGACGGCCGCCGCTACGCCTGGGTCGTCGCCCTGCGTGCGGTGGAAACCATCGACTTCATGACCGCCCGCTGGGCGCACCTGCCCTACGAGCTGCTGGAGAAGGTGTCCAACCGCATCATCAACGAGATCGAGGGCATCTCCCGCGTCACCTACGACGTGTCGAGCAAGCCGCCGGCGACCATCGAGTGGGAGTGAGCGCCGCCTTCGGGCGGTGAGCGCAAGGGCAGCCTAGGCTGCCCTTGTGTTTTGGGACGGCCGGTCGTCGGGCAGTGGTCGCGCCGGCGAAAGTCCGGCATGCTGGCTTGCTGTATTCGCGCTCGGAACCCTTTGCATGTCGATCTGGAATTCTCCCTTGGCGCGCATGAAATCCGTCGCCCTGGGGCTTCTGCTCCTGGCCGCGCTCCTGTACGTGCTGGCCTCCCGCATGGCGGCGGCGCATCCGGCCTGGGGCTATCTGGCGGCGTTCGCCGAGGCGGCGATGGTCGGTGCGATCGCCGACTGGTTCGCGGTCACCGCCCTGTTCCGCCATCCGCTGGGCCTGCCGATTCCGCACACGGCGATCATCCCGCGCAAGCAGGCGCGCCTGGGCCGGAACCTGGCCGACTTCATCTGCACCCACTTCCTCACCACGCCCCAGGTCATGGCCAAGCTGCAGTCCTTCGACGCGGCCGGGCGTCTGGCCGGTTGGCTGGGCAAGCCGGAGCACGCCACGGCGGTCGGCGAGCATCTGGTCGGCATCGCCCGCTACGGCGTGGGCGCCCTGCGCGACGAGAGGGTGCGGCAGTTCATCCAGCGCACGGCGACCGCCAAGCTGCGCGAGGTGGATCTGGCTGTGGTCAGTGGCCAGTTGCTCGACGTACTGACCAGCGAGGGGCGCCATCAGGCCGTCCTCGACGAGGTGCTGGCCCAGCTCGATGCCTGGCTGCAGAGCGAGGCGACCCAGCAGCGTATCGCCGCCAGCCTTTCCGCCCAGTTCAGCTCGCTGCGCTTCCGCCTGTTCGGCAAGGACATCCCGCTGGACGAGAAGGCCGGCCAGTGGTCGGCGGACAAGGTGGTGCGCCGGGTCTCGGCGCTGATCGGCGAGGTCAGCCGCGACCGCGAGCACGAGTTGCGCGGGCAGTTCGACGCCTGGATGGCCGGCTTCATCGAGCGGCTCAAGGCCGATCCGGACTTCCGTCTCAAGGGCGAGCAGATCCGCGAGCAACTGCTCGCCCATCCGCGGGTCGCCGGCTATCTGCGCGGCCTGTGGGACGAACTGGTGGACTGGCTGCAGGCGGACCTGGCCGATCCGGAGTCGAGCCTGCGCCGGCGCCTGATCCAGCTCAGCCTGCGCCTGGGCGCGGCGCTGACGGCGGATGCCGAGATGCGTCGCTGGATCAACGAGCAACTGCTGGAGGTGACGCCCTCCCTGGTGGAGCGCTATCGCGACAGCATCGGCCGTTACATCGCCGAGCGGGTGGAGGCCTGGGACAGCGCCGAACTGGTCGGCCAGCTGGAGCGCGTCGTCGGCCGGGACCTGCAGTTCATCCGCATCAACGGCACCCTGGTCGGCGGCCTGGTTGGCCTGCTGCTGCATGCGCTGAGCCAGTTGGCGGGGCTGGGCTGAGGGTCCGGTCGGGCGTCGTCGCATTTCGCGCGCAGGAGGTTCCTGCGCTTTTTGTGGGACTGTATGAAGAACCTGAAAATCATCGATCGCAGCCAGGACGAGCGCTTCATGCGCGAGGCTCTGGCGCTGGCCGCCGAGGGGGCCGCATTGGGGGAGGTGCCGGTGGGCGCCGTGCTGGTGCAGGACGGCGAGATCGTCGGGCGCGGTTTCAACTGTCCGATCTCCCGCCACGACCCCAGCGCCCATGCCGAGATGGTGGCGATCCGGGTCGCCGCCGAAGCCGTGCGCAACTACCGTCTGCCCGGCAGCACGCTCTATGTGACCCTGGAGCCCTGCAGCATGTGCGCCGGGCTGATCGTGCATTCGCGCATCGCCCGGGTGGTCTACGCGGCGACCGAGCCGCGCGCCGGCGTCGCGGTCAGTCGCGGCGATTTCTTCGGGCAGGCGTTCCTCAACCACCGGGTGATGGTCGAGGGCGGACTGCTGGGGGAGGAGAGCGGGACGCTGCTCAGGGCGTTCTTCAAGGCTCGCCGCGGCTGAGCTAGCGCGGCGCTTGCTTGGGCGCCTCGGTCTTCGACACGCCGGGCACGTGCATGCCGCTTTCGGCGAGGCGCGAGCCTTCCAGCTGCGTCTGGGTCACCCAGGTGAGGATGTCGTAGTAACGCCGGATGTTGGCGACGAAGTGCACGGTTTCGCCGCCGCGGGCGTAACCGTAGCGGGTCTTGCGGTACCACTGCTTCTCCGAAAGGCGCGGTAGCATCTGCTTTACGTCCAGCCACTTGTCCGGGTTGAGTCGCTCGGCCTGGGCCAGCTTGCGCGCGTCGTCGAGGTGGCCGATGCCGATGTTGTAGGCGGCCAGGGCGAACCAGGAGCGATCCGGCTCCCTGATGCTGTCCGGCAGGCTCTCGTAGACGTGCAGAAAATACTTGGCCCCGCCGTTGATGCTCTGCTTGGGGTCCAGCCGGTTCGATACCCCCATCGCCTCGGCGGTGCCCTGGGTCAGCATCATCAGGCCGCGGACGCCGGTCTTGGAGGTGGCGTCGGGTACCCACTGGGACTCCTGATAGCCGACGGCGGCGAGCAGGCGCCAGTCGATCTTGTGCCGCTTGGAGGCCTCGTGGAAGTGCTGCTCGTAGCGCGGCAGGCGTTGCTGCAGGTGCTGGGCGAAGGTGTAGGCGCCCACGTAGCCGAGCACGTCGACATGGCCGTAGTAGCGGTCCTTGAGCTGCTGCAGGAAACCTTCCTTCTGCGCATTGACGAGGAAGCCGTTGATCTTCTCCAGCAGGCTGCGATCGTTTCCGGCGGCCACCGCCCAGCGCAGCGGACGGGGATCGCCGAGGTCGAAGGCGACGCGGACCTTGGGGAAGTATACCTGGTTCATCGCCAGCTCGTTGGAGTCCACCAGGGTCACGTCGATCTGTCCCTCGTCGACCATGCGCAGCAGGTCGACGACCTCCAGATCGGCGGTTTCCTGATATTTCAGTTGCGGCAGGCCGGCCTTCAGCTGGGCCAGCTGTTCGGCGTGGCTGCTGCCCTTGAGCACCAGGATGCGCTTGCCCACCAGGTCTTTGGGCTGGTTCGGCCGCTGCTGACCCTGGCGGTAGACGACCTGGGGCGTTACCTCCATGTAGGAGCGGGAGAGCAGCGCCTGGCGGGTATGGGCCCGGCTGGCGACCAGGCCGGCAGTGGCCAGCTCCGGCCCGTTGGGCTGGTTGAGCTGGGTGAAGATGGCGTCGAGATTGTCGGCCGGTTCGATCCGCAATCCGACCCCCAGTTCGTCGGCGAAACGCTTGACCAGCTCGTATTCGAATCCGGCCTCGCCGTTACGATCCTCGAAGTAGGTGGTCGGACTGTTGCGCGTGACCACGCGCAGCACTCCTTCCTTCTGGACGCGCTCCAGGGTCGAAGGCTGCGGAGACTCGCTACACCCCATGATCATTAGGAAGAGCACGGACGACAGCAGTCGATGGGCGAAGCGTGTGCGTAGTGCGGATAGGGATATCATTCG
The DNA here is from genome assembly GCF_042643485.1 of Azotobacter bryophylli. NCBI lineage: Bacteria > Pseudomonadati > Pseudomonadota > Gammaproteobacteria > Pseudomonadales > Pseudomonadaceae > Azotobacter > Azotobacter bryophylli. The sequence goes on from NZ_JBHRSJ010000001.1 coordinate 211,914, forward strand.
CGCAGTATACGCAATGGCGTGGTGACGCCATATCTGGACAGGCGTTGGGGCCTCTGATAATGAGCGGCAGGCGCGACGCGCCTGGGCGACTTACGGTCGTATCGGGTAGCGCTCCTTAGCCTATGACGGCCTGATGCGTTAGAATACCCGGTTTCAAAGCTCCCCTTCGAGGCTGTTCCGACGATGTTGATCCTGCGCGGCGCTCCCGCCCTTTCTGCCTTCCGTCATGGCAAGTTGCTCGAGCAATTGACCCAGAAGGTCCCCGCTGTCAGCGGGCTCTACGCCGAGTTTGCCCACTTCGTCGAGGCGTGCGCCGCACTCTCCAGCGACGAGGATAAGGTGCTGGCCCGGCTGCTCAAGTACGGTCCCAGCGTGCAGGTGCAGGAGCCTGCGGGCCGCCTGTTCCTGGTCCTGCCGCGTTTCGGCACCATTTCGCCCTGGTCGAGCAAGGCGACCGACATCGCCCACAACTGTGGTCTGGCCAAGATCGAGCGGATCGAGCGGGGCATCGCCTACTACGTGTCCGGTGAGCTCGGCGAGGCCGAGGCCGAGCTGATCGCGGCGCAGCTGCACGACCGCATGACCCAGCAGGTGCTGGGCGATCTGGGGCAGGCCGCCAGGCTGTTCCAGCATTCCTCGCCCAGGCCGCTGACCGCCGTGGACGTCCTCGGCGGCGGTCGCGCCGCGCTGGAGCGGGCCAACGTCGATCTGGGCCTGGCCCTGGCCGAGGACGAGATCGATTACCTGGTGAAGAGCTTCGGCGAACTGGGGCGCAATCCCCATGACATCGAGCTGATGATGTTCGCCCAGGCCAACTCCGAACACTGCCGGCACAAGATCTTCAATGCTAGCTGGGACATCGACGGCGAAGCCCAGGACAAGTCCCTGTTCGGCATGATCAAGAACACCTACGAGATGCACCGCGAGGGCGTGCTGTCCGCCTACAAGGACAACGCTGCGGTGATCGAGGGCTTCACGGCCGGGCGCTATTTCCCGAATCCGCAGAGCCGCCAGTACGGCGCCAGCCAGGAGTCGGTGCACATCCTGATGAAGGTGGAGACCCACAACCACCCGACCGCCATCGCCCCGTTCCCCGGCGCCTCCACGGGCTCCGGCGGCGAGATCCGCGACGAAGGCGCCACCGGCCGCGGCGCCAAGCCCAAGGCCGGCCTGACCGGTTTCACCGTCTCCAACCTGAACATCCCCGGCTTCGAGCAGCCCTGGGAAGAGCCGTACGGCAAGCCCGAGCGCATCGTCACCCCGCTGGACATCATGATCGAGGGCCCGCTGGGCGGCGCCGCGTTCAACAACGAATTCGGCCGCCCGGCGCTGACCGGCTATTTCCGAACCTTCGAGCAGAAGGTCGCCACCCCGCGCGGCGAGGAAGTGCGCGGTTACCACAAGCCGATCATGCTCGCCGGCGGCATGGGCAACATCCGCGCCGAACACGTGCAGAAGGGCGAGATCGCGGACGGCGCCAAGCTGATCGTGCTGGGCGGCCCGGCCATGCTGATCGGCCTGGGTGGCGGTGCGGCCTCGTCGATGGCCACCGGTGCCAGTTCGGCCGACCTCGACTTCGCCTCGGTGCAGCGCGACAACCCGGAAATGGAGCGCCGCTGCCAGGAGGTCATCGATCGCTGCTGGCAGCTGGGCGAGGCCAACCCGATCAAGTTCATCCATGACGTCGGTGCCGGCGGTCTGTCCAACGCCTTCCCCGAGCTGGTCAACGACGGCGGTCGCGGCGGCCGCTTCGAGCTGCGCAACGTGCCCAACGCCGAGCCGGGCATGAGCCCGCTGGAAATCTGGTGCAACGAGTCCCAGGAGCGCTACGTCCTGTCCGTCGATGCGGCCGACTTCGAGCGCTTCAAGGCCATCTGCGAGCGCGAGCGCTGCCCGTTCGCGGTGGTCGGCGAGGCTACCCTGGAGCGCCAGTTGACCGTCGCCGACAGCCATTTCGGCAACAAGGCCGTGGACATGCCGCTCGACGTGCTGCTCGGCAAGCCGCCGCGCATGCACCGCAGCGTCAGCCGCGAAGCGGCGCTGGGCGATGATTTCTCCGGCGAGGGGCTGGATATCCAGGATGCGGTCGGCCGTGTGCTGCACCATCCGGCGGTCGCCAGCAAGAGCTTCCTGATCACCATCGGCGACCGCACCATCACCGGCCTGGTCGCCCGCGACCAGATGGTCGGCCCCTGGCAGGTACCGGTGGCTGATTGCGCCGTCACCGCGACCAGCTTCGACGTCTATACCGGCGAAGCCATGGCCATGGGCGAGCGTACCCCGCTGGCCCTGCTGGACGCCCCGGCTTCCGGGCGCATGGCCATCGGCGAGACCCTGACCAATCTGGCCGCCGCGCGCATCGAGAAGATCTCCGACATCAAGCTGTCGGCCAACTGGATGGCCGCGGCCGGTCACCCGGGCGAGGATGCGCGTCTGTACGACACGGTCAAGGCGGTCGGCATGGAGTTGTGCCCGGCGCTGGGCATCACCATTCCGGTGGGCAAGGACTCGATGTCGATGAAGACCCGCTGGCAGGAGGAGGGCGCGGAGAAGAGCGTCACCTCGCCGCTGTCGCTGATCGTCACCGGCTTCGCGCCGGCTGTCGACATCCGCCAGAGCCTGACTCCGCAGCTGCGCCTCGATAAGGGCGAAACCGATTTGATCTTGATCGACCTCGGCCGCGGCAAGAACCGCCTGGGCGGGTCCATCCTCGCCCAGGTCTACGGCCAGATCGGTCGGCAGGCGCCGGACGTCGACGATGCCGAGGATCTCAAGGCCTTCTTCGCGGTGATCCAGGGACTGAACAAGGATGGCCTGCTGCTGGCCTATCACGATCGCTCCGACGGCGGCCTGCTGGTCACCGTGCTGGAAATGGCTTTCGCCGGCCACTGCGGCCTCAGTCTGTGCCTCGATGCGCTCGCCGATGGTCATGACGGCCTCGCCGCCCTGCTGTTCAACGAGGAGCTGGGGGCGGTGATCCAGGTGCGTCAGGACGCTACGGCGGAGGTGCTGGCGCAGTTCAGCGCGGCCGGTCTGGGCGACTGCGTGGCGGTGATCGGCAAGCCGGTCAACGGCGCCGATGTGGCTATTTCCTACAACGGCGTGGCGGTGTTCGGCGGCGAGCGGCGCATGTTGCAGCGCCAGTGGAGCGAGACCAGCTATCGCATCCAGCGCCTGCGCGACAACGCCGAATGCGCCGAGCAAGAGTTCGACGCGCTGCTCGAGGAGGACAACCCCGGCCTGTCGGTCAAGCTCGGCTTCGACGTCAATCAGGACATCGCCGCGCCCTACATCAAGAAGGGCGTGCGGCCGAAGGTGGCGATCCTGCGTGAGCAGGGCGTCAACGGTCAGGTGGAAATGGCCGCGGCCTTCGATCGCGCCGGCTTCGCCGCCATCGACGTGCACATGAGCGACATCCTCGCCGGACGCGTCGATCTGGGCGACTTCAAGGGGCTGGCCGCCTGCGGCGGTTTCTCCTATGGCGACGTGCTCGGCGCCGGCGAGGGCTGGGCCAAGTCGATCCTGTTCAACAACCATGCGCGGGACGCCTTCCAGACCTTCTTCGAGCGCAACGACAGCTTCGCCTTGGGCGTGTGCAACGGTTGCCAGATGATGTCCAACCTGCACGAGTTGATTCCCGGCACCGAATTCTGGCCGCATTTCGTACGCAACCGCTCGGAGCAGTTCGAGGCTCGTGTCGCAATGGTTCAGGTACAGGAGTCTCCCTCGATCTTCCTGCGCGGCATGGCCGGCTCGCGTCTGCCGATCGCCATCGCCCACGGCGAGGGACATGCCGAGTTCGAGAGCGAGGAAGCGCTGCTCGAGGCCGACCTGTCCGGTACCGTGGCGTTGCGCTTCATCGACAATCACGGCAAGGTTACCGAGCGCTATCCGGCCAACCCCAATGGCTCTCCCCGCGGTATCACCGGTTTGTGCAGCCGCGATGGCCGCGTCACCATCATGATGCCGCACCCGGAACGGGTATTCCGCGCCATGCAGAATTCCTGGCGCCCCGACGAGTGGCAGGAAGATGCAGGCTGGATGCGCATGTTCCGCAATGCACGGGTCTGGGTGGGCTGATCGGTCCGCTCCTTGGACTGTCTTGAGGTGCGCTCGGCGCACCTCTTTCGGTCTACCTCAGGCGAGCCGGCGCTTCCTGGCGGCACGGCCTGCCTCTCTCATCTGCTTGTCTCGCTTCGCGGAGATTCCAATGTACAAGCTTTGCTTTTATGTGCCGGAGAGCCATCTGGAGGCGGTAAAGGAGGCCGTGCTTGCCGCCGGTGGCGGGCGCATCGGAGCCTACGACAGTTGTTGCTGGCAATCCCTGGGGCAGGGGCAGTACCGACCGCTGGAGGGCAGTCAGCCTTTTCTCGGGCAGACCGGTCGTTTGGAGCGGGTTGCCGAATGGAAGGTGGAGATGGTGGTGGCTGACGAGAGGATCCACGATGCCGTGAAGGCATTGAAGAGCAGCCACCCGTATGAAACGCCCGCTTACGATGTATGGCGGCTATCGGATATGGTGTTCTAGCTCCCTGGATGGTATCCATGCGCTTGGTGCGGGGTGGGTAACTTTCGCTGATTAGAGATCGTCAACATATTGTAAAGAAACGGCAGTATATGCTGCGGCTGCTTTATCGGCCTGATCATGGTCGACTCTCTCCCGTTGCGCGGTAATCCTGCAGATGAGCTGAAGCTGGCTGGTCTCGGTGCCGATAAGGACTTGGGTGTCTTCTTTTGTCGTCAGACCGTTTCGCTTGTTAGCCGCTGTTCGGGTGATCGCCCGGCCGTGACCAATGCTTTGCCCATCGTTGACGGGGTCGTTCGACTCCGGACGACTTCGTATGCAGATTTAGGAGGTTGCGTTTGTTCTCAGAAACCGTTTCCAGCTCCTGTGCGGCGGAGCCACGCAAGGTCCGCATAGCGGCTTGGGGCCTGTCGGCCGCGTTGGCACTGTTCGTCGGCAACGCTTTAGCCTTCAGCCTAGATGATGTGACGGCGAAAGCTCAGGCGCTTGCCGGAAAGGCCTACAGCGTGCCCAAGAGCAATCTGCCGAGCGTCTTCCGTGAAATGAAGTTCGCCGACTACCAGCAGGTTCGCTTCAGGATGGACAAGGCCTACTGGTCCAACGAGCAAACGCCTTTCAAGCTGGGCTTCTATCACCAAGGCATGCACTTCGATGTACCGGTGCGGATCAACGAAATCACTGCGACGGGAGTCCACCGGATCAAGTATGACCCTTCCTATTTCGACTTCGGCAATCTGACTCTCGATCAGGCGGCACTACAGGGCCTCGGCTTCGCTGGCTTCAAGGTGATCTACCCGTTGAACCGTGCGGACAAGCAGGATGAGCTGATCACACTGCTCGGCGCCAGCTACTTCCGGGTCATCGGCAAGGACCAGGTGTACGGCCTGTCTGCTCGTGGTCTGGCCATCGACACGGCGCTGCCTTCGGGCGAGGAGTTTCCGCGCTTTCGCGAGTTCTGGGTCGAACACCCAGCTCCCGATCGCCGTAATCTGGTGATCTATGCCCTGCTGGACTCGCCGCGGGCGACCGGCGCTTACCGCATGGTGGTGACGCCGGGCAAAGACAGCACCGTGGAGGTCCAGGCCAAGGTGTTCCTGCGCGATAACGTCGGCAAGCTGGGTATCGCCCCGCTGACCAGCATGTATCTGTTCGGGCCGAACCTGCCGAGCCCGACGGTCAATTACCGACCCGCACTGCATGATTCCAATGGTCTGGCCATCCATGCCGGTAATGGCGAATGGCTGTGGCGTCCGCTGAACAATCCCAAGCACCTGGCAGTGAGCAGTTTTGCTATCGAGAATCCACGGGGCTTCGGTCTGCTGCAGCGTGGCCACGAGTTCAGCCAGTACGAGGATCTCGACGACCGCTACGATCTGCGCCCGAGCGGCTGGATCGAGACCGTCGGCGACTGGGGCAAGGGCAAGGTCGAACTGGTCGAGATCCCCACCCCGGACGAGACCAACGACAACATCGTTGCCTTCTGGACCCCGGAGACCCTGCCGCAGCCCGGTCAGCCGCTGGAGTTCCAGTATCGCCTGCACTTCACCCTGAACGAGCCGGCGCTGCATGACCCGGCCCTGGCCTGGGTCAGCCAGACCCGTCTGTCCACCGGCGATGTCAAGCAGTCCAACCTGATCCGCCAGCCCGACGGCAGCACGGCCTATGTCGTCGATTTCGAAGGGCCGGCCCTGGCCAAGCTGCTTCCCGACGCCCAGGTGACCGCTCAGGTGAGTCTGGACGATAACGGCGAGCTGGTGGAGAACAATCTTCGCTACAATCCGGTCACACAGGGCTGGCGGCTGACAATGCGGCTGAAGGTCAAGGACCCGGCCAAGCCGGTGGAGATGCGTGCCGCCCTGGTCGACGGCCAGACACCGTTGTCGGAAACCTGGAGCTATCAGTTACCTGCCCATGAATAAAACCATCGAACGGGCTTCCCTGCAGGCCTACCTCGAGCAATTGCCACTCTCCGCAGACCAGCGACAGGCGCTGGCCAGCGAGGCCGCCACGACGGACGACAGCCTGACCGGCGTGCATCGTGGTCTAGGGCAGGCCTCGGCCGGCCCCGTCGCATCGGAAACCCAGGCGGTGCTCGATTCCGTCGAGGCGCGGCTGAAGCTGGGTTGGGGCGACGCGCTGGAGGAGGGCGATCTGCTCGCTACGGACCGCCAGGGGCGCGTCTACATCAAGAGCACGCCGCCGATTGTGCGCACGCCGATGATTCCCGAACCCTGGCGCACCAACCCGCTGGCGCGCTGGTGGGAACGCCTGCTCGGGCGCCGGGACGGGGCTGAACCCGATTCCGAGGAGGCCGACGCCAAAGCCCTCTGGCGCAAGGTCGCCGCGATGCGGCGCTCCGTTCTGGTCGTCCTGATGGTGGTGCAGACCTGTGTTGCCACCTGGTACATGAAGTCCGTACTGCCCTACCAGGGCTGGGCCCTGGTGGATCTTCAGGAGGTCTATCAGCAGAGTTTGCTGGAGTCGGCGCGGCAGATCCTGCCCTATGTGGTTCAGACGAGCATCCTGTTGCTGTTCGCCCTGTTGTTCTGCTGGGTCTCGATGGGCTTCTGGACCGCTCTGATGGGCTTCTGTCAGTTGCTCAAGGGGCGCGACAAGTACAGCATTTCCGCCAGCACCGTGGGCAACGAACCCATCGAGCGCGGGGCACGTACCGCCCTGGTGATGCCGATCGCCAACGAGGACGTGCCGCGGGTGTTCGCCGGCCTGCGTGCGACCTACGAGTCCCTGGCCGCCACCGGTCAGCTCGATCACTTCGATTTCTTCATCCTCAGCGACAGCAACGATCCGGACATCTGTGTCGCAGAGCAGCAGGCCTGGCTCGATCTCTGCCGTGAGGTGAAGGATTACGGTCACATCTTCTATCGTCGCCGGCGTCGGCGTGTGAAGCGGAAGAGCGGCAACATCGACGATTTCTGTCGTCGCTGGGGCGACTCCTACCGCTACATGGTGGTGCTGGACGCCGACAGTGTGATGAGCGGCGACTGCCTGGCCGGTCTGGTTCGGCTGATGGAGGCCAATCCGAATGCCGGCATCATCCAGACTGCGCCGAAGGCTTCCGGCATGGACACCCTCTATGCGCGCCTGCAGCAGTTCGCGACCCGGGTCTACGGTCCGCTGTTCACCGCCGGCTTGCATTTCTGGCAGTTGGGCGAATCCCACTACTGGGGCCACAACGCGATCATCCGTCTCAAACCGTTCATTGAGCACTGCGCCCTGGCTCCGCTGCCGGGCAAGGGCTCCTTCGCCGGTGCCATCCTGTCCCACGATTTCGTCGAGGCGGCACTGATGCGGCGTGCGGGGTGGGGCGTATGGATCGCTTACGACCTGCCGGGCAGTTACGAAGAGCTGCCGCCGAACCTGCTGGACGAGCTCAAGCGTGACCGCCGCTGGTGCCATGGCAACCTGATGAACTTTCGGCTGTTCCTGGTGAAAGGCATGCACCCGGTACACCGTGCGGTGTTCCTGACCGGGGTGATGTCCTATCTGTCGGCGCCCCTGTGGTTTCTCTTCCTGATCCTGTCGACGGCCCTGCTAGCCATCCACACCCTGATGGAGCCTCAGTATTTCCTCCAGCCGGGGCAGCTGTTCCCGCTATGGCCGAGATGGCATCCGGAGGAGGCGATCGCCCTGTTCTCCGCGACCCTGACGCTGTTGTTCCTGCCCAAGATACTCAGCGTGCTGCTGGTCGCCATCAAGGGTGCCAAGGAATATGGCGGCACCGTCCGGCTGGTCGCCTCCATGCTGCTGGAAACCCTGTTTTCCATGCTGCTGGCGCCGGTGCGCATGCTCTTCCATACCCGGTTCGTCGCCGCTGCTTTCCTCGGCTGGTCTGTGCAGTGGAAATCCCCGCAACGTGACGACGATGCCACGCCTTGGAGTGAGGCCCTGCGCCGGCATGGCTCGCAGATCGCCTTGGGTATCGCCTGGACTGCCGGAGTGGCCTGGCTGAACCCCGACTTCCTCTGGTGGTTGGCTCCCATCGTGGTCTCGCTGGTCCTTTCGGCGCCGGTATCGGTGATCACCAGTCGCACCAGTCTGGGGTTGGCTGCGCGCAACAAGGAACTGTTCCTGATCCCCGAAGAATACGCGCCGCCGCGCGAACTGGTAGCCACCGACGACTATCGTCAGCGGAACGAGTCCAGGCTCTGGAATCAAGGCTTCCTGCGCGCTGCCGTGGACCCGCTGGCCAACGCTTTGGTCTGTGCCATGTCCCGTGCGCGGCATGCCAAGCAGGTGCCTGCCGCCGATAGTCTGCGTCAGGAGCGCCTGGCCAAGGTGCTCAAGGCCGGTCCGCGGCAAGGCGCCCAGGATGAGCGCTGGCGTTTGCTCGACGATCCGGACGGCATGGCTCGGCTGCATTACAGCATCTGGCGGGACGACAACCAGCAGTCCTGGCGCGAGGCTTACCGCGAGCTGGTTGGCGACGGTGATTCCCTCGTTTGAAAGGGGAGAGCGGTTAGCCGGTCGGAGTGGCCGGCATCGCATGAATGAGCGCCCGCAGATGATGCGGGCGTTTGTTTTTTCGAGGGTGTCAGGGGCGGATTTCGATCAGGGTGCCATCCTTGACCAGCGACCAGACTTCGCTCATGTCCGAGTTCTTCAAGGCGATGCAGCCTTCGGTCCAGTCCAGTCCCTGAAAGTACCATTCGGGATATTCGACATCCAATGGCGTGCCATGCAGCATGATCATGCTGCCGGGCGTCACGCCGTCGGCGCGGGCCTGCGCCAGGTCACTGACGTTCGGGTAGGAGATATGCATCGACAGGTTGTACTTGTCACTGGTCTTGCGCCAATCGATCCAGTACAGCCCCTCTGGCGTGCGGTGGTCACCCTCTTGGCGTTTCGGCCCACGTGGCTGTTTGCCCAGAGAAACCCGATAGGTCTTCACCGTTTCTCCCCGGCTCAGCAGATGCAGCTTGCGCTCGGATTTCACCACTAGCACCTTGTCGACGATTTTTCCTTCGGGGGCAGGCATAACGCTGGCCTGTGTCAGGCCGGCAAGTAACAGGCAAAAAGTGGCTATCAACCAGCGCATCGAGATATTCCAGTCTGGGCGGTTAGTCTTGTTGGAGTCGGTTGGAGGATAAGGCTGCAATGGACTCATTGCGCACCGGATAGGCCTGCCGGACGCGGTCCATGAAAAAATATTCTAGGGTATGCCTGGTGGTCGGGAAAGCCAGTTCGCCCCAGGGAATGTCTTCCTGATTGAACAGCTTTACTTCGAGGCTTTCCGCTCCGACGGCATATTGTGCATCGGGCAGCTGGCCGCGGAAGAAGACATGTACCTGATGAATGTGCGGCAGGTCGAACAGGAGGTACAGATTGAGCTGCTGCACGTGGGCTCCGGCCTCTTCTAGCGTTTCCCGCGCAGCTGCCTGCTCCATGGTTTCTCCGTTCTCCATGAAGCCGGCGGGCAGCGTCCAGAAGCCCAGGCGCGGCTCGATGGCGCGCCGGCATAGCAGCACGCTCTCACCCCATACTGGCACGCATCCTGCTACGATCAGCGGGTTCTGGTAGTGAATGGTCAGGCAGCTGGAACAGACGAAGCGTGGCCGGTTGTCATCGCGCGGAGTCTGCCATGTCACTGGACTACCGCATTGGTTGCAGAATTTCATGTGCTTTTCTCTGAGGGTTGCTGCGCGGAGCCCGAAGCATCCTGCATATGGTCAGGGATGCTGGCAAGATGCCTTGGTGCCTGGGCATGACAGAACTTTTGGAACACCGGATGGATCATGCCATGATGAAAACGGAGCTAAAGCAAGATATAGAGAATGATCATGCAGGATGATCTAGTCCAGCGCGTGCACAACTATTCGCCCAGGCTATTGGAGGTCGACGGCTGTTTCCCCGAGGCTGCGGTCCTGGTGCCGATCACGCGCAGCGAAGAGCCCGAACTGGTACTCACTCTGCGGGCGAGCGGCTTGTCCACACATGGTGGTGAAGTGGCCTTTCCCGGAGGGAGGCGCGACCCCGAAGATCCCGATCTGATCCACACCGCCCTGCGTGAGGCGGAGGAGGAGATTGGCCTGCCTCCTGGTCTGGTCGAGGTGATCGGTCCCCTCAGCCCCGTGGTGTCCCGTTATGGCATCTGTGTGACTCCCTATGTCGCCCTCATTCCTGATTATGTGGAGTACCGGCCCAATGATGCCGAGATCGCTTCGGTATTCAGTGTTCCCCTGGACTTCCTGCGGCAGGATCCTCGCGAGACGACCCACCGCATCGACCATCAGGGACGAAGCTGGTACGTCCCCTGTTATCGATACGGGCCTTACAAGATCTGGGGGCTGACGGCGATCATGGTCGTCGAACTGGTCAATCTGCTTTTCGATGCCGGGATCGAAATGCAGCATCCGTCACCGACTTTCATTCCGCTGAGCTGAGACGGGGCGAACGACCCGGGCCGACGCTTTGGGCGTCTTGTTCGGCGTTGCTCATTGGGGGCAGAATGCCCGGCCATTCGCCCGCCACCATTCGAGCAGGAAGTATTGATGAGCGACGAGAAACCAGTGGCCTCTCCCTGCGTCCATGTCTGTGCGCTGGACGAAGAGGATGTCTGTGTCGGTTGCCAGCGCACAGCGAGCGAGATCGAGTGCTGGGGACGCCTGGATAACGTCGAGCGTCGTCGAATCCTGGCCCTTTGCATCGAGCGGGCCCGTACCAAGGGCCAACTGCTGTAACCGTACAAGGCCGGAACGCCTCTCCCTGTCCCTTTGAAGGAAATTCCCATGCCCCGTATTGGAACCCCGCTGTCGCCGAGCGCGATCCGTGTCTTGCTGTGTGGCTCTGGCGAGCTCGGCAAGGAAGTAGTGATCGAGTTGCAGCGCTTCGGCGTAGAGGTGATTGCCGTTGATCGCTACGCCGATGCTCCCGCCATGCAGGTTGCACACCGCAGCCATGTGATCGATATGCTCGATGGCGCCGCCCTGCGTGCGCTGATTGAGCAGGAACGCCCTCATTACATCGTGCCCGAGATCGAGGCCATCGCCACGGCGACTCTGGTCGAGCTCGAAGCGGAGGGGTTCACCGTGATACCCAGTGCGCGGGCCGCCCATCTGACCATGAATCGCGAGGGTATCCGTCGTCTGGCCGCTGAGGAACTGGGGCTTCCGACTTCTCCCTATCGATTCGCCGATACCTTCGACGAATACCGGGAGGCCGTCGAGGCGCTCGGCTATCCCTGCGTGGTGAAGCCGATCATGAGCTCGTCGGGTAAGGGGCAGAGTCTTCTCAAGGGGGCGGACCAGCTGCAGTCGGCCTGGAGTTACGCTCAGGACGGCGGCCGTGCCGGCAAGGGGCGGGTGATCGTCGAGGGCTTTATCGATTTCGACTACGAGATCACTCTGCTAACCATTCGCCATGCAGGAGGCACCACTTTCTGTGCGCCGATCGGCCATCGTCAGGAGAAGGGGGACTACCAGGAGTCCTGGCAGCCGCAGGCGATGAGTGACAAGGCGTTGAGCGAGGCCGAGCGCATCGCCCGTACGGTCACCGAGTCGCTTGGCGGCCGTGGCCTCTTCGGAGTCGAGCTTTTCGTCAAGGGCGATCAGGTCTGGTTCAGCGAGGTTTCGCCGCGTCCTCACGATACCGGACTGGTCACGCTCATATCGCAGGATCTCTCGGAGTTCGCCTTGCACGTGCGTGCCATCCTTGGTCTGCCGATCCCGGCGATCCGTCAGTTCGGACCATCCGCTTCGGCTGTTGTCCTGGTCGAGGGCAAATCCCAGCAAACCAGCTTTGGCAACCTGTCGGCGGCTTTGGCCGAACCCGATACCGCTTTGCGTCTGTTCGGCAAGCCGGAGGTCTCCGGGCAACGGCGCATGGGTGTGGTACTGGCGAGGGATGAAGCGATCAAGGATGCGCGGCAGAAAGCGATGCGTGCTGCTCAGGCGATCAAGGTGGGGCTATAGGCGTAGTATTCGTCTTCCTGAGGTGGCAGGTCAGTCGTCTTTCGAGGCGATGGCCTCCGCTGGCAAGCTTCGCACGTCTCTCCCGCGGTTTCGTCGCCTGTGGGGGCTCGAAGCGTTCAGGCCTGCCCCCTCTTTCGAGGGGCGTCCGAACTTCCATGGATGGTTTGGGGCGGGTCTTGCCGCCAGGGCACTTGCGATCGGTTGGGCAGGATCTGGCTGCATCCGAGGAAAGTGCCGAGCCCGGCAGCGATCGGTCAGGAAAATGGGTGAGAACTCTCTGCGGGTTCCCTAGATGTGCAGGATGAACTCGCGCACCAGCTTGCTGCCAAAGTAGCCCAGCATCAGCAGGCAGAAGCCGCTCAGGGTCCAGCGAATCGCCGTTTGTCCGCGCCAGCCGAGACGGTGACGGCCGATCAACAGTGCCGAGAAGACCAGCCAGGCGAGCACAGCCAAGAGCGTCTTGTGTACCAGATGCTGGGCGAACAGGTCTTCGAGAAATAGCCAGCCGGAAATCAGCGATAGCGAGAGCAATATCCAGCCGGCCCAGAGGAAACCGAACAGCAGGGATTCCATGGTTTGCAGCGGTGGGAAATTGCGAATCAGTTTCGAGGGGTGCTTGTTCTTCAGTTGGTGATTCTGCAATAGGAGCAACAGGGATTGGAGCATGGCGATGGTGAGCATGCCATAGGCAAGGATCGACAAGAGGATATGGGCGAGTATCCCGGGCTCTTCGTCGATCCCCTGCAAGGTTCCGACTGGCATGAACTGGGCGAGCAACACCGTTATCCCGCCCAGCGGCAGGAGCAGGAGGAGCAGGTTTTCCACCGGTATGTGCCAGCAGGCAAGCAGAGTCAGTGTGATAACGGCGGCAGCGATCAGGCTTGAAGCATTGAAGAAATGCAGGGTCAGCGTTCCGGCTGGGCTGAGCAGTTGGGGGGCTAGGCTCAGGCCATGGGCGACCAGTGCGGCCAGACAGAGCAGGATTAGCAGACGTTTGTCCGGCAGCGAGTGTCGGACCAGGCCTAGGCCTTGGTAGAGGGTGGCTAGGGCGTAGAGGCCGGCGGCGGTGAGGCTGGTCAGCAAGGGGTGCATAAGTCCGTGTTAGGCAAGCCCGAAAGAAACGCAGTGTGGCATACAACCGGAGCTCAAGAAAGACTGCCGGCTGTGTCGGGATGGGCTATTCGTTTATAATCCGCGACCGCAGTCAGCTCACCCCTTGGTTCCGCAGAGCCTGAAAGGAACGCGCATGTTCGAAAACCTTACCGACCGTCTCTCCCATACCCTTCGCCTCGTCACCGGTAAAGCGAAGCTGACCGAGGAAAACATCAAGGATACCCTCCGCGAAGTGCGTATGGCCTTGCTCGAGGCCGACGTTGCCTTGCCCGTGGTCAAGGAGTTCGTAAACAGGGTCAAGGAACGTGCCGTCGGTACCGAGGTATCGAAAAGCCTGACACCGGGGCAGGCCTTCGTGAAGATCGTCCGTGCCGAGCTGGAAGAGCTGATGGGGGCTGCCAACGAGGATCTGGCGCTGAACGTGGCCCCGCCAGCCGTGGTGCTAATGGCTGGTCTGCAGGGGGCGGGCAAGACCACTACCGTGGGCAAGCTGGCCCGCTTCCTGAAAGAGCGCAAGAAGAAATCGGTGTTGGTGGTTTCCGCCGACGTCTATCGACCGGCTGCCATCAAACAGCTGGAGACCCTCGCAGGCGAGGTGGGTGTCACCTTCTTCCCTTCCGATACGAGTCAGAAGCCGGTGGACATCGCCCAGGCTGCGATCCGTGAGGCGAAAGTTAAGTTCATTGATGTAGTGCTGGTGGATACCGCTGGCCGCCTGCACATCGATGCGGACATGATGGAGGAGATCAAGCTTCTCCATGCGGCGATCAAGCCGGCCGAGACCTTGTTCGTGGTCGATGCCATGACCGGCCAGGATGCAGCCAATACCGCCAAGGCTTTCGGTGATGCGCTTCCGCTGACCGGCGTGGTACTGACCAAGGTCGACGGCGACGCCCGCGGCGGGGCGGCCTTGTCGGTACGCCATATCACTGGCAAGCCGATCAAGTTCATCGGTATGGGCGAGAAAAGCGAGGCGCTCGAGCCTTTCCATCCGGAGCGCATCGCCTCCCGTATCCTTGGCATGGGGGATGTGCTCAGCCTGATCGAGCAGGCCGAGCAGAACCTTGATCGTGAGAAGGCGGAGAAGCTCACCAAGAAACTGAAGAAAGGCAAGGGCTTCGATCTGGAAGACTTTCGTGATCAGCTGCAGCAAATGAAGAATATGGGTGGGCTTGGCAGTCTGATGGACAAGCTGCCCATGCTCGGCGGCGTGAATCTCGGTCAGATGGGTAATGCTCAGACCGTGGCCGAGAAGCAGTTCAAGCAGATGGAGGCGATCATCAATTCGATGACGCCGAACGAGCGCCGCGATCCAGAAATGATCAGTGGCTCGCGCAAGCGCCGTATCGCGCTCGGCTCAGGCACTCAGGTGCAGGATGTCGGTCGGCTGATCAAGCAGCACAAGCAAATGCAGAAGATGATGAAGAAGTTCACCAGCAAGGGCGGCATGACCAAGTTGATGCGCGGCTTGGGCGGCATGCTGCCGGGTGGCGGGGTTCCGAAACTCTAGGGGTATGCGTGCCCTTGGGGGATGGGTCTTTGGTGTTGTGTTGGCCGTGCAATGCTGCGTAAGGCTCTTTCCCATAAAAGCCATTTGCAAATCTGTTGATATTCTTTAAAATATGCGGCCTTTCGGGCCTTGAGCCCAAGTATGCAATCTAGTTTTGCAGCACCGACTACAGGAACGATGTTCACATGGTAACCATCCGTCTTGCCCGCGGCGGCTCCAAAAAGCGCCCCTTCTATCATCTGACCGTGACCAACAGCCGCAATGCGCGCGACGGTCGCTTCGTCGAGCGTATCGGCTTCTTCAACCCGATCGCTTCGGGCGCTGAAGTGAAGCTGTCCGTGAATCAAGAGCGCGCTGCCTACTGGCTGAGCCAGGGTGCGCAGCCGTCTGAGCGTGTTGCTCAGCTGTTAAAGGAAGCAGGCAAGACTGCTGCCTGATCGATATGAGCGCGACGCCTGCTTCCGCCGAGGATCTGATCGTCCTTGGCAAAATCACATCGGTGCATGGCGTTCGCGGCGAGGTGAAGATTTATTCCTTCACCGACCCCATCGACAACCTGCTGAATTATCGCCACTGGACGCTCAGGCGTGGCGGCGAAGTGCGGCAGGTCGAGCTGGTCCAAGGACGTCTGCAAGGCAGGCTCCTGGTCGCCAAGCTAAAGGGGCTTGATGATCGTGAAAAGGCTCGTGCCTTTGCCGATTTCGAGATTTGCGTGCCCCGAAGCTTATTGCCCCAGTTGGCTGATGGCGAGTACTACTGGCACCAACTCGAGGGGTTGAAAGTGGCCAACCAGGACGGGCACTTGCTCGGCCAGGTCGACCATCTGCTTGAAACCGGCGCCAACGATGTGATGGTGGTGAAGCCCTGCGCGGGTAGTCTGGATGATCGGGAGCGGCTGCTGCCCTATACGGAGCAGTGCGTGCTTTCGGTCGATCTGGATGCCGGCGAAATGCGGGTGGATTGGGATGCGGATTTCTGACCATGCAGGTCGAGGTCATCAGCATCTTTCCGGAGATGTTCGCCGCCATTACTGAATATGGTATCACCAGCCGTGCAGTGAAGCAGGGCTTGCTCAAGCTGAACTGCTGGAATCCTCGGAGCTTCACCGAGGACCGCCACCAGACGGTGGATGATCGTCCTTTCGGCGGAGGTCCGGGGATGGTGATGAAGATCCAGCCTCTGGAGCGTGCGCTGGACGCTGCCAAGCAGGCAGCCGGAGCGCATGCAAAGGTGATCTATCTGTCGCCGCAAGGCCGTCAGCTGAAACAGCAGGCGGTTCGCGAACTGGCGCAGCAAGAGGCCTTGATCCTCATCGCGGGTCGCTATGAGGGTATAGACGAACGTGTCATCGAAGCGTACGTCGACGAGGAATGGTCGATCGGCGACTACGTACTGTCCGGTGGCGAACTGCCGGCCATGGTGCTGATCGATGCTGTGACACGGCTGCTGCCCGGAGCGTTAGGGCATGCAGGCTCTGCCGAGGAGGACTCGTTCACTGACGGCCTACTCGACTGTCCGCATTACACCCGCCCTGAGGTGTATGAGGGCAAAGGTGTTCCCGAGGTGCTGCTCAGCGGCAACCACGAACACATCCGGCGCTGGCGCTTGCAGCAGTCCCTTGGACGGACCTGGGAACGTCGCACCGATCTTCTGGATAGCCGCTCGCTTTCTGGAGAAGAGCAAATGCTGTTGGCGGAATACATTCGCCAGCGGAACGATAGTTAACGTATCGATGGCAAACCTGAGGTTTGTCTTAGGAGCACTCAGATGACCAACAAGATCATTCAGCAGCTCGAAGCTGAGCAGATGAACAAAGAGATTCCGGCGTTCGCCCCGGGCGACACCGTGATCGTTCAAGTGAAGGTGAAGGAGGGCGACCGTCAGCGCCTGCAGGCCTTCGAAGGTGTGGTCATCGCTAAGCGCAACCGCGGCCTGAACAGCGCCTTCACCGTGCGCAAGATCTCCAATGGCGTTGGCGTGGAGCGTACTTTCCAGACCTACAGCCCGCTGGTCGACAGCGTTACCCTGAAGCGTCGCGGTGACGTTCGCAAGGCCAAGCTGTACTACCTGCGCGATCTGTCCGGCAAAGCTGCTCGCATCAAGGAAAAACTGGCCTGATTCATACGCCAGTATCGGGAAGATCGAAAAAGCAGCCATCCGGCTGCTTTTTCTTTGCCTGTCTGATAGCGGGCAGCGCCGATAACCAGCTTGCTGGCTCGGCTGTGCATCAAAACGATAGTCTGCGCAGAGCGGTGGCGGGGCCCCGTCCATCTGGGAAAACGTGATATTCCCAAGGAGCAAGGACTTCGGTGTCGTAGAGTCTTGTGGCGCGGCTTTCTGCCTTGTTGTCACGGGCTAGGAAAATCGAGCGGTTCCGGTCCTGCCGATTTTTCCTTGCTAAAAAACGAGAGGCGGTCCGAGGCTTCTGTGCCAATGTCCAAGCCGCTGCTCGACCGGCATTGCCTGAACGCTCCGAGGACGCCTGAGCCTGACCTTCATGGATCATCCGCAGATTGATCGCTTTCTCGATACCCTTT
Organism: Azotobacter bryophylli; assembly: GCF_042643485.1. NCBI lineage: Bacteria > Pseudomonadati > Pseudomonadota > Gammaproteobacteria > Pseudomonadales > Pseudomonadaceae > Azotobacter > Azotobacter bryophylli. Next base: position 229,527 of record NZ_JBHRSJ010000001.1, read on the forward strand.
GGCTGGAGAAGGGGCTGTCGGCACACACACAAGCTGCGTATCGCAGTGATCTAGCATTATTCAACGGCTGGCTGCAGGAGCGCGGTCTGGATCTCGTCGATGTGGGGCGCGAGCTGATCCTTGATCATCTGGCCTGGCGCCTGGATGCCGGCTACAAGTCGCGCTCGACGGCGCGCTTTCTGTCCGGTCTGCGTGGCTTCTACCGTTACTTGCTGCGTGAGGGCGTGATAGCGGTCGATCCCACCCTTCAGATCGCGATGCCGCAGCTGGGGCGTGCCCTCCCAAAATCCCTCTCCGAGGCCGATGTCGAATCATTGCTGACGGCGCCCGATCCCGACGACCCGATCGGTCTGCGTGACCGGACCATGCTAGAAGTGCTCTATGCCTGCGGCCTGCGCGTCAGCGAGCTGGTCGGCCTGACTCTCGAGCAGGTGAATCTGCGGCAGGGCGTGGTGAGGGTATTCGGCAAGGGTAGCAAGGAGCGCCTGGTGCCCCTGGGTGAGGAGGCGATCAGCTGGGTGGAGCGCTACGTGCGGGAAGCCCGGCCGCTGCTGCTCGGAGGGCGACCGAGCGATGTCCTGTTTCCCAGCTTGCGGGGCGAGCAGATGACCCGTCAGACCTTCTGGCATCGCATCAAGCATCACGCCCGTGTGGCCGGCATAGGCAAGACCCTGTCGCCCCACACCTTGCGCCATGCCTTCGCGACCCATCTGCTCAACCATGGCGCCGACCTGCGCGTGGTGCAGATGCTGCTCGGGCACAGCGATCTGTCGACCACCCAGATCTACACTCATATCGCCAGGGCACGCCTGCAGGAGCTGCATGCGCGGCATCATCCGCGCGGTTGATCTCGGACCGGGACTCTGCTCGCCGTCCCGATATCCTGCCTGTGATAGGCTCTGTCGATTCGCATCCTCGTTTCGGAGTATTCATGCGCGTTTCCTCCCTTTTCGCTGTCGCAGCCCTCGGCCTTGCGGGCTCCCTGGCTTTCGCCGCCGAGCCCGAGCAGGTCATTCGCAAGACGCTGCAGGACATGCAGCCGAATCTGCCCATCGAGTCCATCGCCGCGAGTCCGATGGCCGGGCTCTATCAGGTTCAGCTGAAGGGCGGCCGTCTGCTCTACGCGAGCGCCGACGGCCAGTTCGTGATGCAGGGCAACCTGTACCAGATCAAGGACGGCAAGCCGAGCAACCTGACCGAGCTGGCGGAAACCCGGGCGGTGGCCAAGACCATCGATGCCATCCCGGCCAGCGAGCTGGTGGTGTTCTCACCTCGGCAGCCGAAGACCCACGTCACCGTATTCACCGATACCGACTGCCCGTATTGCCAGAAGCTGCACCGCGAAGTCGCGGAGCTGAACCGGCTCGGCATCGAAGTGCGCTATGCCGCCTTCCCGCGCCAGGGCATCGGCTCTCCCGGCTATAAGGAGCTGGTCAACGTCTGGTGCGCCAAGGATCGCCGTGAGGCCATGAACGAGGCCAAGTCCGGGGACAAGCTGCCGGAGGCCCAGTGCGAGAACCCAGTGGCCAAGCAGTTCGCGCTTGGGCAGATGATCGGCGTCCAGGGCACCCCGGCCATCATTCTGGCCAATGGTCAGATGATCCCGGGCTACCAGCCGGCCTCTCAGCTGGCCGAAGCGGCGCTGAAGGCGCAGGCTGCCGTCGACTGACGGCCTTGCCGGCGGAGCGGACTCCGTCTAATGCAGTAACAGGTCGGCGAGCCGCCATTGCGGCTCGGGCTCTTTGCGAGGAGATCCCATGCGCCTCGAAGGCTCCTGTCACTGCAGCGCTGTGCGTTTCTCCTTGGAGTCCGTGCAGCCCTATCCGTTCATGCGCTGCTATTGCTCTATCTGCCGTAAGACGGCAGGGGGCGGTGGCTATGCGATCAACCTGGGCGGCGATTACAGGACCCTGACCGTCGAAGGACGCGAACATCTGTCGGTCTATCGTGCCCGCATTGCCGACGAAGCCACCGGCAGGATCGAGCTGAGCTCCGGTCATCGATATTTCTGCAAGCACTGCGGCAGCGCGCTCTGGCTCTGGGACCCGAACTGGCCGGAGCTGGTCCACCCGCACGCTTCGGCCATCGACAGCGAGCTGCCGGTGCCGCCCGAGCACACCCATCTGATGCTGGCCTACAAGCCGGCCTGGGTCGAAGTGCAGCGACAGGCGGGTGACCGTTTCTTCGACGGGTACCCGGACGAGTCCCTGGCCGAGTGGCACGAGAGACTGGGCTTGACCGCCGATTGAGACGGTCGGGCCGACGCCGGTCGCTGCGCCAATTGACTAAAGTCTGATCGCTTCGTAATGTGCGGCTCTTTTCTGCGGTCGGGGTGCGCCCGGCCGTTTTCTGCTGTGAGATGGGGAGTTTCAGCGTGAAACCGGTCAAAGTAGGCCTTTGTGGACTGGGTACCGTCGGTGGCGGCACCTTCAATGTGCTCAAACGCAACGCCGAGGAGATCGCCCGCCGTGCCGGGCGCGGGATCGAAGTCGCCCAGATCGCCATGCGTAGTGCCAACCCGAAATGCGATATCTCCGGTACCCCCATCACCGAAGATGTCTTCGCGGTTGTGGACAACCCGGAGATCGATGTCGTCGTCGAGCTGATCGGCGGCTACACCCTGGCCCGAGATCTGGTGCTCCAGGCCATCGAAAACGGCAAGCACGTGGTCACCGCCAACAAGGCGCTGATCGCCGTGCACGGCAACGAGATCTTCGCCAAGGCCCGCGAGAAGGGCGTGATCGTCGCCTTCGAGGCAGCCGTGGCCGGCGGCATCCCGGTGATCAAGGCAATTCGCGAGGGGCTGGCCGGCAACCGCATCAACTGGCTGGCCGGCATCATCAACGGCACCGGTAACTTCATCCTCAGCGAGATGCGCGAGAAGGGCCGGGCCTTCGACGACGTGCTCAAGGAAGCCCAGGCGCTGGGCTATGCCGAAGCGGACCCGACCTTCGACGTCGAGGGCATCGACGCGGCGCACAAATTGACCATCCTTGCTTCCATCGCCTTCGGCATCCCGCTTCAGTTCGACAAGGCCTACACCGAAGGCATCACCCGGCTGACCAGCGCCGACGTCGGCTACGCCGAGGCCCTGGGCTACCGCATCAAGCACCTGGGCGTGGCCCGTCGCACGGAGGAGGGCTTCGAGCTGCGCGTGCACCCGACCCTGATTCCGGCCGACCGACTGATCGCCAACGTCAACGGCGTGATGAACGCGGTGATGGTCAACGGCGACGCCGTGGGCTCGACACTGTTCTGCGGCGCAGGCGCCGGCATGGAGCCGACCGCTTCGGCGGTGGTGGCCGACCTGGTGGACGTGGTGCGCGCCATGACCTCCGATCCGGAGAACCGTGTGCCGCACCTAGCCTTCCAGCCGGATGCCCTGTCCGACCACCCGATCCTGCCGATCGGCGCCTGCGAGAGTGCCTACTATCTGCGTATCCAGGCCAAGGACCATCCGGGCGTGCTGGCCCAGGTGGCGAGCATTCTCTCCGCGCGCGGCATCAACATCGAGTCGATCATGCAGAAGGAAGCCGAGGAGCAGGACGGCCTGGTGCCGATGATCCTGGTCACGCACCGGGTTCGCGAGGAGCGCATCGACGACGCCATCGCCGCCCTGGAGGCCCTCGAAGGCGTGGCCGGCAAGGTCGTGCGCATCCGCGTCGAACAACTGAATTGAACCGATGGCGGGTCCCGGCGACCCGCCGCCCACAGCGAAGGTTTGAATAAATGCGCTATATCAGCACCCGCGGCCAGGCTCCGGCCCTGAATTTCGAAGACGTCCTGCTCGCCGGCCTGGCCAGCGACGGCGGTCTTTACGTGCCGGAAAACCTGCCGCGCTTCACCGTGGAGGAAATCGCCTCCTGGGCTGGCCTGCCGTATCACGAACTGGCCTTCCGGGTGATGCGCCCGTTCGTCGCCGGCAGCATCCCGGACGCGGACTTCAAGCAGATCCTCGAAGAGACCTATGGCGTGTTCGCCCACAGCGCCGTGGCCCCGCTGCGTCAACTGAGCGGCAACGAGTGGGTGCTCGAGCTGTTCCATGGCCCGACCCTGGCCTTCAAAGACTTCGCCCTGCAACTGCTCGGCCGCCTGCTCGACTACGTGCTGAGCAAGCGCGGCGAGCGCGTGGTGATCATGGGCGCCACCTCCGGCGACACCGGCTCCGCGGCCATCGAAGGCTGCCGCCGCTGCGAGAACGTGGACATCTTCATCCTGCACCCGCACAACCGCGTCTCAGAGGTGCAGCGCCGGCAGATGACCACCATCCTCGGCGACAACATCCACAACATCGCCATCGAAGGCAACTTCGACGACTGCCAGGAGATGGTCAAGGCCAGCTTCGCCGACCAGGGCTTCCTCAAGGGCACGCGGCTGGTGGCGGTCAACTCGATCAACTGGGCGCGGATCATGGCCCAGATCGTCTACTACTTCCATGCGGCCCTCCAACTCGGTGCGCCGCACCGTTCGGTGGCCTTCTCGGTGCCGACCGGCAATTTCGGCGACATTTTCGCCGGGTATCTCGCGCGCAACATGGGGCTGCCGGTCAACCAGCTGATCGTCGCCACCAACCGCAACGACATCCTGCACCGCTTCATGAGCGGCAACCAGTACGACAAGGACACCCTGCACCCGACCCTGTCTCCGTCCATGGACATCATGGTCTCCTCCAACTTCGAACGTCTGCTGTTCGATCTGCACGGACGCAACGGCCAACTGGTGGCGCAGCTGCTGGACGGCTTCAAGACCACCGGCAAGCTGTCCGTCGAGGACGACCGCTGGACCGAGGCACGCAAGCTGTTCGACTCCTTGGCGGTCGACGACGAGCAGACCTGCCGGACCATCGCCGAAGTCCGCGAGGAGTGCGGCGAGCTGCTCGATCCGCACACCGCCATCGGCGTGCGGGCCGCCCGCGAATGTCGGCGCAGCCTAGCCATCCCCATGGTCATCCTGGGTACCGCGCATCCGGTCAAGTTCCCCGATGCGGTGGAGAAGGCCGGCATCGGCCTGGCCCCGGCACTGCCGCCGCATCTAGCCGACCTGTTCCAGCGGCCCGAGCGCTGCACAGTGCTGGCCAACCAGCTGAAGGCCGTGCAGGAGTTCGTCAGCCAGCATGGCAATCGCGGCAAGCCGCTCTGAGCCCCAAGAAACCCGCCTTCCGGCGGGTTTCGTTTTTCCGGACGGGCAACAGCGCGCCTGAAACTTTCCCCGTTCCGCCGGGGTCACTTATCGGCCATGGGCAGAATTCCAATAACTCGAGGTATTGACATGGATAGCACGAGCGAACTGCTGATCGAGGCGCTGGCGCCTTACAAGGTAAGCATGGGAACGGCTCGCCCGGATGGAAGCCGGCTGCTGACGTTATGCGACGCAAAGGGAGACGTGATGCTCGAACGCCTGGTCTACCGGGCCGAGCTGGTGGACAGACGCCTGCTCATCGATGTGGTCGACGGACTCCATCGCGACGTGCGCATTCTGGAAGGACGTCTCGATCCCAGAGTGATCGCTGCCCTGGAGCACGGACAATGCACCAAGCAGTGCGCATCGTTCTGATGGCGATGCGAGACAGGAAAGCCCCGCGGAGATGCGGGGCTTTTCGTTTCTGCCAGTGCCGGCCTCCCCATCTCGCCTGTATCCTCGGCTTCGGCAAGCCGCCACCGGCTCCAGCGGCCGGACCGCTCCGGGGGCACTGGCAAATAGCAATATGGCACAGGTAGAGTGGGGCAATCCGGAACCATCGAGCCAATGATTGGCGGCCGGCCAGAACAGCCTCCTGTGCCGTCCGGCGCCCCGGCTGGCTGCCGGTGCTTGCCTTGCGTGCATCGCCTATGACTCTGCATCTGCCCACGCTTCTGTTGCTGGACATCTATGTGCTGACCCTGCTCGGCGGTTTGATGCTGCATGCCTGGTGGCGAAGCGCCAATGAACCGACCCTCGGTTATATGGCCGGCATGCTCCTGCTGGCGGCGCTGGGGGCTCTGGTGATCAGCCTGCGCGGAATCGGCGTGGACGGCCTGTCCATGGTGTTCGGCAACCTCCTGATGCGCCTGGCGACCGGAATGGGCTGGGCGGCGATGCGGGTGTTCGTCGGTCGGCGGCCCTGGTGGCCGGGCGTCACTGGCGGTGCTCTGCTATGGGGGCTGCTGTGCCTGTGGCCATACTTCCACGAGTCGTTGACTTTGCGGGTGATCGTGGGAACCCTGATCTCCGTTGTTTACACCGCGCTGGCCATCTGGGAACTGTGGATCGCGCGCCGGCAGGTGGGAGCTAGCGTGGCGCCTGCCATCGGGATGCTGTCGTTCCATGCGCTGTTCTGCATCGGCCTAGTGTTGCTGTACCGCGGCCAGACCATCGAGCCGACCTGGACCAGCGAGAGTGGCGGCTTCCTGATCTGGCGTCTCCTGGAAAACTTTCTGATCTCCATCGGTATCGCCTTCGTCACCCTGGCCATGGTTCGCGAGCGTGCCGAGCAGCGTTATCGCGTCGTGTCCGAGCGCGATCCGCTCACTGACATCGGCAATCGCCGGGCCTTCACCGAAACCGCCGTGGCCCGGCTTGCCCGCTGTGCCACCGAGGGGCGGCCGGCAGCCTTGCTGCTCTGCGACCTGGACCATTTCAAGCGGATCAACGACGGTCACGGCCATGCCACGGGCGACACCGTGCTCATCGCCTTCGGCCAAGTGCTGGCGTTGGGTATTCGCCAGCATGATGTCTGCGGGCGAATCGGTGGCGAGGAGTTCGCCTGCCTGTTGCCGGGCGCCGATCCGGCGGTGGCCGTGCAGGTAGCCGAGCGCATCCGGCAGAAGTGTGGCGAGCTGCATTTCGAGGAGCGGGTGCGGATCAGCGTCAGCATCGGCGTGGCCTCGGCGGAGCGAGTCGGCTACGACCTGTCGCGTCTGCTGGCGTCGGCCGACCGGGCGCTGTACCAAGCCAAGGCCAACGGCCGCGATCGGGTCGAATTGTTCGGCGGCTGACCGGCGGCCTCCGCGGGGTTACACTTGCCGCCCCTCGGATCGGATGATGCCCGCCATGGCTCTGCAAGCCACCCCCTACAAAGTCGAACTCAACCTCACCGACCTGGATCGCGGGGTCTACGAGAACCTGCGCTTCACCGTCGCCCGCCATCCCTCGGAGACCGAGGAGCGTCTGGCGGTGCGCCTGATCGCCTATGCGCTCTGGTACCACGAGCAACTGGCCTTCGGCCGCGGCCTGTCCGACGTGGACGAGCCAGCGCTGTGGGAGAAGAGCCTCGATGGGCGGGTGCTGCACTGGATCGAGGTCGGGCAGCCGGATGCCGAGCGCCTGACCTGGTGTTCGCGCCGCGCCGAGCGCGTCAGCCTGCTGGCCTACGGCAGTCTCAGAGTCTGGCAGGGCAGGGTAGTGGACGCGGTGAAGGGGCTGAAGAACCTCTCCATCGCTGCCGTCGGGAGCGAGGCGCTGGCCGAGCTGGCCCGTGACCTGCCGCGCAGCATCCAGTGGGCCATGATGATCAGTGACGGCACCCTGTTCGTCACCGACGAGCGCGGCCAGCACGAGATTCCGCTGGAATGGCTGCTCGGCGAGCGCTGATCGCCGGAGTACGCACTTTCGCAACAGCCTCTTTGAGTACCGATCAGCCATGCGCATCGAGCCCCGTCCACTTCCCGAAACCCTGCCCGACCTGGGCGACCTCCCGCCGCTGCTGACCCGGCTATACGCCGCCCGCGGCGTGCAGTCGGCCGCCGAGCTGGACAAGGGGCTAGCACGGCTGATGCCCTACTCGCAGCTCAAGGGTATCGAGGCGGCGGTGGATCTGCTGGTCGAGGCGCTGGAGAAGCGCCAGCGCATCCTTTTCGTCGGCGATTTCGATGCCGACGGCGCCACCGCCAGCACGGTCGGCGTGCTCGGCCTGCGGCTGCTCGGCGCTGCCCAGGTGGATTACCTGGTGCCGAACCGTTTCGAGTACGGCTACGGTCTAACCCCGGAGATCGTCGCCGTGGCCCTGGAGCGTCGGCCCGATCTGCTGGTGACGGTGGACAACGGCATCTCCAGCATCGACGGCGTGGCCGCGGCCAAGGCCGCCGGGCTCAAGGTGCTGGTCACCGATCACCACCTGCCGGGCCGGGAGCTGCCGGCGGCGGACGCCATCGTCAATCCCAACCAGCCGGGCTGCGACTTCCCGAGCAAGGCCCTGGCCGGGGTCGGGGTGATCTTCTACGTGCTGCTGGCGCTGCGCGCCCGGCTGCGCCAGCGGGACTGGTTCGCGCGGCGCGGCATCGCCGAGCCGAACCTGGCCGAACTGCTTGATCTGGTCGCCCTCGGCAGCGTCGCCGACGTGGTGCCGCTGGACGCCAACAACCGCATCCTGGTTCACCAGGGCCTAGCGCGCATCCGCGCCGGCCGGGCCCGGCCCGGATTGCGCGCGCTGCTGGAAGTGGCCGGGCGCGATCATCGGCGGATCACCTCCACCGATCTCGGCTTCATCCTCGGCCCGCGCCTGAACGCGGCCGGACGGCTGGACGACATGTCCCTCGGCATCGAATGCCTGCTCTGCGAGGACGAGCCCCTGGCCCGCGACATGGCCGTGCAACTGGACGCCCTCAATCAGGACCGCAAGGCCATCGAGCAGGGCATGCAGCGCGAAGCCCTGGCCCAGCTCAGGGACCTGCCGACGGAGCAGCTGCCGTTCGGTCTCTGCCTGTTCGAGCCGGATTGGCACCAGGGGGTGATCGGCATTCTCGCCTCGCGCCTCAAGGAGCGTTACCACCGTCCGACCATCGCCTTCGCCGATGCCGGCGATGGTCTGCTGAAGGGCTCGGCGCGCTCCATTCCCGGATTCCACATCCGCGACGCGCTGGATGCCGTGGCTGCGCGCCATCCGGGGCTGATCAGCAAGTTCGGCGGGCACGCCATGGCCGCCGGCCTGTCGCTGCCGCAGGCCAACTTCGGCGCCTTCAGCGCAGCCTTCGATGCCGAGGTGCGCCGCCAGCTCGCCGAGGAGGATCTGGCTGGGCGTCTGCTCTCCGACGGCCAGCTGGGAGCCGAGGAGTTCCACCTGGAGCTGGCCCGAGCCCTGCGCCAGGCCGGGCCCTGGGGCCAGCATTTCCCCGAGCCGCTGTTCCACGGCGTGTTCGAGATCGTCCAGCAGCGCCTGGTCGGCGAGCGCCACCTGAAGATGGTGCTGCGCACCGAATGCGGCAGCCGGCAGCTGGACGCCATCGCCTTCAACGTCGACCGCGAGCAGTGGCCGAACCCGACCGTACGCTGGGCCGAGCTGGCCTACAAGCTGGACGTCAACGAATTCCGCGGGCAGGAGAGCGTGCAGCTGCTGGTGACGCATCTCGCGGCGCGCTAGCGGAGCGGGCGCGGCCGGACGAAAGCGTCTTTAATGGAGTATGTTCATAGGCTCCCCAGACGTGACGAGAACCGCCATGACCCGACTTTTCCAGCCCTACACCCTGCGCCAGCTGACCCTGCCCAACCGCATCGCCGTATCGCCCATGTGCCAGTATTCGGCGAAGGACGGTCTGGCCAACGACTGGCATCTGGTGCACCTGGGCAGCCGGGCGGTGGGGGGTGCCGGTCTGGTGCTGATCGAGGCTACCGCAGTCGCCCCCGAGGGGCGGATCTCGCCGCTGGATCTGGGGCTCTGGTGCGACGAGCAGATCGAGCCGCTGCTGCGCATCACCCGCTTCATCGACGCCCAGGGCTCGGTGCCCGGCATCCAGCTGGCCCATGCCGGACGCAAGGCGAGCACCTGGCAGCCCTGGCTGGGCAAGTCGGGCAGCCTGTCCATCGCCGAGGGCGGCTGGATTCCGCTCGGCCCTTCGGCGATCCCCTTCAGCCCCCGCCATACGGTGCCGACCGAGCTCGACGAGGCGGGAATCGCCCATGTCGTCCAGTGCTTCGTGCAGGCTGCCGAGCGCGCCCTGGCCGCCGGCTTCAAGGTGGCCGAGGTGCACGCCGCTCACGGCTATCTGTTGCACCAGTTCCTCTCGCCGCTCTCCAACCAGCGCCGTGACCAGTACGGCGGTAGCTTCGACAACCGTATCCGGCTGCTGCTGGAGGTCACCCGGGCGGTGCGGGAGGTCTGGCCGGAGCAGTTGCCGCTGTTCGTCCGCCTGTCGGCCACCGACTGGGTGGAGGACGGTTGGAATCCGGACGAGACGGTGGAGCTGGCGCGCCGCTTGAAGTCGCTGGGCGTCGATCTCGTCGACGTATCCTCCGGCGGTACCTCACCCAACGCGGAAATCCCCGTCGGTCCTGGCTACCAGACCCGCTTCGCCGAGCGGGTGCGCCAGGAGGCGGGCGTCGCCACCGGCACCGTGGGCATGATCACCGAGGCGGCCCAGGCTGAGCACATCCTGCGCACCGGCCAGGCCGACCTGATCCTGCTCGCCCGCGAGCTGTTGCGCGACCCCTACTGGCCGCTGCATGCCGCCGACTTCCTCGAAGACAGATCGGTGCCCTGGCCGGCCCAGTATCTCCGGGCGACCCATCCCGGCACGCCGGCGCGACAGGTGCCCGACTCGGACTGAGGCTGCCGGCGTCTCGCGCGCTCGCACCCGGTTCGCTTCAAAGACGAACGAAGTCGACCTACGGGATGAGCTTGCGAGGCGAGTCGGGTATACTCGCGGGCTTTTCCCAAGTTTTAGCCGTGAGTGCCGTCTGCCATGGAAATCAATCCGATCCTGAACAGCATCAAGGACCTTTCCGAACGCACCCAGACCATTCGGGGGTATCTTTGACTACGATCACAAGCGTGATCGCCTGACCGAAGTCGAGCGCGAGCTCGAAGACCCGAACGTCTGGAACAACCCGGAATACGCCCAGAACCTGGGTCGCGAGCGCGCCCAGCTGGCGCAGATCGTCGAGACTCTGGACGAGCTGGACGGCGGTCTGGCCGATTCCGGCGATCTGCTGGAAATGGCGGCCGAAGAGAACGACGAAGCCGCGGTGAACGACGTCGCCGTCGAGGTCGAGCGTCTACGCGGCATCCTCGAGAAGCTGGAGTTCCGCCGCATGTTCAGCGGCGAGATGGACGCCAACAACGCCTACCTGGACATCCAGGCCGGCTCCGGCGGCACCGAGGCCCAGGACTGGGCCAACATGCTGCTGCGCATGTACCTGCGTTGGGCCGACAAGCACGGTTTCGATACCGAGATCGTCGAACTCTCCGAGGGCGAGGTGGCCGGCATCAAGAGCGCCACCGTGCACGTGCGCGGCGAGTACGCCTTCGGCTGGCTGCGTACCGAGATCGGCGTGCACCGCCTGGTGCGCAAGAGCCCGTTCGACTCCGGCAACCGCCGCCACACCTCGTTCTCCGCGGTGTTCGCCTCACCGGAAATCGACGACAACATCGAGATCGAGATCAACCCGGCCGATCTGCGCATCGACACCTACCGCTCCTCGGGCGCCGGTGGCCAGCACGTGAACACCACCGACTCGGCGGTGCGGATCACTCACCTGCCGACCAATACCGTGGTGAGCTGCCAGAACGAGCGTTCCCAGCACTCGAACAAGGACCGTGCCATGAAGATGCTGCGGGCCAAGCTGTACGAACTGGAAGTGCAGAAGCGCAACGCCGCCTCCCAGGCCCTGGAAGACAGCAAGTCGGACATCGGCTGGGGTCACCAGATCCGCTCGTACGTGCTCGACCAGTCGCGCATCAAGGACCTGCGTACCGGTATCGAGAACAGCAACTGCGATGCGGTGCTGGACGGCGATTTGGACGAGTTCATCGAGGCCAGCCTCAAGCAGGGCCTGTAACCGAGCATTTTTCGAAGGTTGGGCCGCGTCGGCCGTGACGCGACCCAACGGCTGGGCCGGAGTCTGGCCCGTCACATTTGGAACCAACGACGACCATGAGTGAACAACCGCTGAACGAGCATGCCCTTCACGAGGAAGAAAACCGCCTGATCGCCCTGCGCAAGGAAAAGCTTGCCGCCGAGCGCGCCAAGGGCAACGCCTTCCCCAACGACTTCCGCCGCGACAGCCTGGCCGGCGAACTGCAGAAGCAGTATGCGGACAAGAGCAAGGAAGAGCTGGAGGCAGCGGCCATTCCGGTCAAAATCGCCGGTCGCATCGTGCTCAACCGCGGTGCCTTCATGGTCCTCCAGGACATGAGCGGACGCATCCAGGTCTACGTGGACCGCAAGAGCCTGCCGGCCGAAACCCTGGAAGCCATCAAGCACTGGGACCTGGGCGACATCATCGCCGCCGAGGGCACCCTGGCCCGCTCCGGCAAGGGCGACCTCTATGTGCACATGAGCAACGTGCGTCTGCTGACCAAATCGCTGCGCCCGTTGCCGGACAAATTCCACGGCCTGACCGATACCGAACAGCGCTACCGCCAGCGCTACGTCGATCTGATCGTCAACGAGGAAACCCGCCAGTCGTTCCGTGTGCGTTCGCAGATCATCGCCCACATTCGCAAGTTCCTCGCCGAGCGCGGCTTCCTCGAGGTCGAGACGCCGATGCTGCAGACCATCCCCGGCGGCGCCGCGGCCAAGCCCTTCGAAACCCACCACAACGCGCTGGACATGCCGATGTTCCTGCGCATCGCGCCCGAGCTGTACCTCAAACGTCTGGTGGTCGGCGGCTTCGAGAAGGTCTTCGAGATCAACCGCAACTTCCGCAACGAAGGCGTCTCGACCCGGCACAACCCCGAGTTCACCATGCTCGAGTTCTACCAGGCCTATGCCGACTACGAGGACAACATGGACCTCACCGAGCAGCTGTTCCGCGAGCTGGCGCAGCTGGTGCTGGGGACCACCGACGTGCCCTACCAGGGCAAGGTGTTCCACTTCGGCGAGCCGTTCGCCCGGCTGTCGGTGTTCGACTCCATCCTCAAGTACAACCCGGACATCTCCGCCGAGGACCTGCAGGACCTCGACAGGGCCCGTGCCATCGCCAAGAAGGCCGGCGCCGACGTTAAGGGCTTCGAAGGCCTGGGCAAGCTGCAGACGCTGATCTTCGAGGAACTGGTCGAGCACAGGCTGGAGCAGCCGACCTTCATCACCCGCTACCCCTTCGAAGTTTCGCCGCTGGCGCGCCGTAGCGACGACGATCCGAGCGTCACCGACCGTTTCGAGCTGTTCATCGGCGGCCGCGAGATCGCCAATGCCTACTCCGAGCTGAACGACGCCGAAGACCAGGCCGAGCGCTTCCACCAGCAGGTCAAGGACAAGGACGCCGGCGACGACGAAGCCATGCACTTCGACGCCGACTTCGTGCGCGCCCTGGAGTACGGCATGCCGCCGACCGCGGGCGAGGGTATCGGTATCGACCGTCTGGTCATGCTGCTGACCGACGCCCCGTCGATTCGCGACGTCATCCTGTTCCCGCACATGCGCCCGGAACTCTGACGAGCAACGCTCCGTCCGAAAATGCCCGCCCCGTGCGGGCATTTTTTATGGGCGAATGGTTCTTCGAGGCCCTGCATCTTGGCCGGAAGAAGACTCTCTGATGGCATTTGGATAGCGTTCGCGCCAGTTGGTCCCGCAGGTAGAACGGCCTTCCGCATTCTTTTCTCTTGCAATATGCTTGAAGTTCCACCCATGGGAAATTGCCGTTCAATGGATTGCTTCCCAAGGAGAAAGTCCTAACAATGGAACCAGGTCTTAGTTGGAAAAGGATGCCCGTCTTGACCCATTTCAGCATGATGCAGGAGAGCGCTGCCCGGGTGGCCAGCGCTGTTGCCGACAGTGTCCAGTACCATGGCCGCAAGGCCAGCCGTCGCGGTAGCGAGCAACGCCGTCAGGCGATTCTCGATGCGGCCATGCGCATCATCGTCCGCGATGGCGTGCGTGCCGTACGCCACCGGGCGGTGGCTGCCGAGGCACAGGTACCCCTATCCGCCACCACCTACTACTTCAAAGACATCGACGATCTGCTGACGGATACCTTCGCCCAGTTCGTCGAGCGCAGTGCTGCCTATAAGGCAGGCTTCTGGGATCGCACCCAGGGCTTGCTGCTCGAACAGGTCGGCAAGCTGGACGGTAGCGTCGAGTCACGCCGCCAACTGGCCGAGGAAATCGCCCGACTGGCGGTGGAATACGTCCACGATCAGCTGCAGAACCGACGCAGCGAAATGGTCGCCGAGAGCGCCTTCCAGCAGGAGGCGCTGCTCAACCCACGGCTGCACGAGATGGCGCGGGCTCACCGCAAGATCCTGCAGCAGGGGGTGATCCATTTCTTCCACGTCCTCGGCTCGCAGCATCCGGAGCAGGATGCGCGGGTACTGACCGGCATCATCGGGCGCATGGAGTACCAGGGCCTGCTGGAAGGGCCTGAGCATCTGGATCGCGAGGAGATGATGTCCATCCTCAGGCGCTATATGCATCTGGTGCTGGGGCTCTGACGATGCCCGGACGGGAAGGGACGGGCATAGCGTCTCGCCTGTCGCCGGATCGGTTTCGCTGACGAAGTCGTTGCCGCGCATGCGGGCAGGCATCGACCTGCCAGCGACGCGCGGCGAGGTTTGCCCGGGGTGCTGGTCGAAACGTCGCCACGGTGGCCGTTCGCATCGCAAGCTGTACTGGACAAAGCCCTCGCTTATCTGGACGATCCTGCCAACGTTTTATCGAGGTGGCGCGTTCGGGGCGCGTCGTCCAGTGAGAGTTCGATGAGCAGTAGACGCAAGAACGACGATTACCTGCAGATCATCCGCAGCCTGTCCGATCGCCTGGTAGAGGCGCAGACGCCGATCCGGGTTCTGGATGCGGTCAAGTGGGACGACAGCATCCGCGATGGCTTCTTCGCCGGAGGCTTCCGCAAGCTTCCGGCGGTCGACCGGGCCTATTACGAGAGCCGGCCGCTGTCCTTCGACTCGGTGGCGAAGAAGCAGGAATTCCAGGTCATCGAGCGGGACATCACCCGCCAGCTCGGCCAGTTCAATCCGGTCGGCCAGATCATGCGGCGGATGTGCAGGGAGTACCGCATGGTCATCCGCATGCTCGAGGCGCGTGGCACGGCGGACTTCGGCCTGATTTCTGAGGAGCTCTATGGCGCCGCCTCGGATGCCTTCCATGCCGGCGACCCGACCCTGGCGGACCTCGGCCTGATGCTGTCCGACTACCTGAACAACATCGCCGACCGCGGCGACCTGAAGGACGAGCCGAAGAACCTCGCCGCCAGCGATGCCGTGAGCATGCTGCAGGACCGCCTGAATCGGGTGTTCGGCGAGGAGGAGAGCGTGATCCGGGTGTTCGAGTCCGACGGCATCGTCGCCGACGCCGCTGCGGGCGCCGACTACATCAAGATCCGCCGCGACGCCATGTTCAACGCCCGAGATGTGCGGGCGCTCGAGGTACACGAGGGGCTGGTGCACGTCGGCACCACCCTGAACGGTCTCAATCAGCCGATCTGCACCTTCCTGGCCAAGGGCCCGCCGTCCTCCACAGTGACCCAGGAGGGCCTGGCCATTCTGATGGAGGTGATCGCCTTCGCATCCTATCCGACCCGGCTGCGCAAGCTGACCAACCGTACCCGTGCCATCCACATGGCCGAGCAGGGTGCCCATTTCCTGGAGATCTTCGACTTCTTCCGCGATCAGGGCTACAGCGCCGAGGACAGCTACGGCAACACCAGCCGGGTGTTCCGCGGCTCGACGCCGGAAGGCATGCCGTTCACCAAGGATCTGTCCTACCTCAAGGGCTTCATCCTGATCTACAACTACATCCAGCTGGCAGTCCGCAAGGGCAAGCTGGAGCAGATCCCGCTGCTGTTCTGCGGCAAGACCACCCTGGAGGACATGCGCATCCTGCGCCAACTGGTGGACCAGGGCGTGGTGGTGCCGCCGAAGTATCTGCCGGAGCAGTTCCGCGACCTCAACGCCCTGTCCGCCTGGATGTGCTTCTCCAACTTCCTCAACCACCTGAGCCTGGACCGCATCGAAGCGGACTACGCGAACATTCTTTGATTCGGCGAGGTCGTGCGGGCCCGGCCTGGTCGCCTGGCCTGCAGCCAGAAAGGAAATCCCATGTCCAGTCATCAGCTCGACTACGAAATTCTCGGCGCATCGGCGCAAACGGTGGAGATCATCCTCGATCCCGGCGAGACGGTGATCGCCGAGGCCGGGGCGATGAATTACATGACCGAAGGCATCCGCTTCGAGACCCGCATGGGCGACGGCTCCGAGGGTGGCGTGCTGGGCAAGCTGTGGGGCATGGGCAAGCGCATGCTCACCGGCGAGTCGCTGTTCTTGACCCACTTCTCCAACCACGGCAAGGGGCAGGCCCGGGTCGCCTTCGCCGCACCCTATCCTGGCACCGTGGTACCGGTGGATCTGAGCCGGGTCGGCGGGCGGCTGGTCTGCCAGAAGGACAGCTTCCTCTGCGCCGCCCACGGCACGCAGATCGGCATCAGCTTCAGCAAGCGCATCGGCGCCGGCTTCTTCGGCGGCGAAGGATTCATCCTCCAGAAGCTGTCCGGCGACAGCCTGGTCTTCCTGCACGCCGGTGGCACGGTGATCCGCAAGGAGCTCAAGGACGAGACCCTGCGCCTGGACACCGGCTGCCTGGTCGGCTTCACCGACGGCATCGATTACGACATCGCTCTGGCCGGCGGCCTGAAGAGCATGCTGTTCGGCGGCGAGGGCATTCTCCTGGCGACCCTCAAGGGCACCGGCAGCGTATGGATCCAGAGTCTGCCGTTCTCGCGCCTGGCCGAGCGGGTCTACGAGGCGACTTGGCAGGCCCGCGAAGACCAGCTCGGCGGCGGCAAGTGATGGTCGTGCGATCGCTGCTGCGGCTGGCTCTGCTGGCTGCGGCGCTGCTCGCGAACGGCTGCAGTTCGCTGCTCTTCTATCCGGTCTCCGGCCTGCCCCTGACGCCCGCCAAGGCCGGGCTGGAGTTCCGCGATCTCTACCTGGAGGCCGCCGATGGTACGCGCCTGCATGCCTGGTGGCTGCCGGCCAAGGCAGGGCAGGAGGTGAAGGGCACGGTGCTGTACCTGCACGGCAACGGCGGCAACCTGGCCTGGCACCTGGGCGGCAGTTGGTGGCTGCCTGAGCAGGGCTGGCAGGTGCTGATGCTGGATTACCGCGGCTACGGTCTGTCCGAGGGCTCGCCCAGTCTGCCGGCGGTCTATCAGGACGTGCAGGCGGCTTTCGCCTGGCTCACGCAGGCGCCCGAGGTGCAGGGCAAGCCGCTTGTACTGCTCGGGCAGAGCCTGGGCGGTGCGCTGGCCGTGCATTACCTGGCGGCGCACGAAGAGGACCGGGCACGGCTCAGTGCCCTGGTGCTCGACGGCGTGCCTGCCAGCTACCGGGAGGTGGCGCGCTATACGCTCGGCAACGCCTGGTTGACCTGGCCGTTGCAGGTGCCGCTGTCTTGGCTGGTGCCGGATGGGGACAGCGCCGTCCGGGCCATGCCGAAGCTGGACGGCCTGCCCGTGCTGATCTACCACAGCATCGACGATACCCTAGTGCCCCTTTCCAATGGCGTACGCTTGTATCAAGCTGCGCTCCCGCCGCGCATCTTCCAGCCGACCCGCGGCGGCCACGTGCAGACTTTCTCCGAGCCCATCTGGCGGCAGGTGATGCTGCGCTTCCTCGCCGACCCGCAGCGTTTGAGCGGTCTGAAGCGGCTGGTCGAATTACCCGTTGAAGAGAGTTCCCCATGAGCGTGAGCAATCCCATCCCCCTGATCCTCACCGCCGTCGGCAGCGTCATCGGCACGGTGGCGGTCCTCGGCTACTACGGTTATCTGCACATGGCCAGGCCGGAAGATGCCTTGCTGTTGGCGGATTTCACCATGCTCAAGACCATCCCGGGCGAGGACTACCGGGTGAGCCTAAAACCGGCACGGCAGGTGGCTCAGTGCGTGGATGGCGTGGTGGTGCTGTTCGACACCGAGCAGAAGGGACTCACCGGCGTGCTGGTCAACGACCAGAAGCAAGCCGTGCGTTGCATGGGGCAGGAGCCCCCTCAGGTCGAGCGATGAAGATCGAGGTCTGGCAGGGCGACCTGACCACCCTGGCGGTGGATGCTGTGGTCAATGCCGCCAATTCCAGCCTGCTCGGCGGCGGTGGGGTGGATGGCGCCATCCACCGCGCGGCGGGGCCGGAGCTGCAGGCCCACTGTCGTGGCCTCGGTGGCTGCCCGACCGGCGAGGCGCGGCTTACGCCGGGCTTTCGTCTGCCGGCGCGATACGTGATCCACGCGGTGGGGCCGGTCTGGCAGGGAGGGGGTAAGAGCGAGGCGGAGCTGCTCGCCGCCTGCTATCGGTACGCCCTGGCTCTGGCCGAGTCGCACAAGCTCTCCAGCATCGCCTTCCCGGCGATCAGCTGCGGCATCTACGGCTATCCCGCGGAACAGGCCGCGGCCATCGCGGTGGCCGAGCTGCAGAAGCCCCGACCGGGGGACAGCTCTCTGCGCCGGGCCCTGCTGGTGGCGTTCTCCGCCGACATGGCGGAACTCTACCGGCGCCTGCTCGAGGCACGCGCCGAGCCTCAGTGACTGGCGCCTTCGCTTTGTGCGGTCAATTTCTGCAGATAGCGGCGGGACAGGGCGAGAAAGCGCGGCGTCGGGCCGATATCCTCGTATAGCGGATCGCCCTGCTCGTCGGTGGCGACGATCTGGCTGCCCGGCACATAGGGCATGCTGGCCTCCACTTCCTCCAGCGCCGCACTGATCAGTTCGCCGAGCAGCTCCTCGGTGTTGCGCTTGGGATACATCTCCGTCAGGGCAGCTAGCCGCGCCGCTGCTTCCACGTCCAGGTGGATCTGGTAGCGGTTGCTCGTCAGACGGCCCCTGGCGTTGCGCTCCCAGTGATGGATGAGTTCGCGAATCTTCATGAAGCCTCTCCTGCATTCGAGGTTGATCGAACGCAATATCCGCAAGCCTGTGCTGAATATATCCAAGAGCCTGCTAGATTCAGCCTAGCTCAGGTTCGCTATAAGCGCAGCGCTGCCATCAGCGAAATGCCGGCATGCTGGCTCCCTTGCCTCTGAGCCGTGATTTTCCGTTTCGTTCAATGGACCGCCGCACTTTCGCTCCTGGAGGGCACCATGCTGGAGATCGACGCTCGTCTGCGCGAGGACGTCCACCTGCTGGGGGAACTGCTCGGGGAATGCATTCGCAACCAGCACGGAGAAACCTTCTTCGACAAGATCGAACGCATCCGTCTGGGCGCCAAGACGGCCCGGCGCGGCTCGGCAGAAGGGGCGGAGCAGCTGACTGGCACGCTGGACAGCCTGCGGGAGGAGGAGCTGCTGCCGGTCGCCCGGGCCTTCAACCAGTTCCTCAACCTGGCCAACATCGCCGAGCAGTACCACGAGGTGCGTCGTCGCGGCACGGAGGAGCCGGTGCCCTTCGCGGACCGTGCCCTGCCCGAGCTGCTCGGCCGCCTGCTGGCCGGCGGGCATTCGGCGGACGCGCTGGCCCGGCAGCTCGGTCGGTTGGATATCGAGCTGGTGCTCACCGCCCATCCCACCGAGGTGACTCGCCGCACCCTGATCCGCAAGTACGAGGCCATCGCCGCGCAGTTGGGCGCCCTGGACCACCGCGACCTGTCGCCGGACGAGAACGCCGAGATCCGCGCGCGCTTGCAGCGCCTGATCGCCGAGGCTTGGTACACGGACGAGATCCGGCGCGCCAAGCCGACCCCAGTGGACGAGGCCAAGTGGGGCTTCTCGGTGTTCGAGCATTCGCTGTGGCAGGCCGTTCCGGCCTTCCTGCGCAGCGTCGACCGGGCGCTGCAGCAGGCCACCGGACTTCGTCTGCCGCTGCAGGCGGCGCCGATCCGCTTCGCTTCCTGGATGGGCGGCGACCGCGACGGCAATCCCAACGTCACCGCACAGGTGACCCGCGAGGTGCTGCTGCTGGCGCGCTGGATGGCGGCCGATCTCTACCTGCGGGACATCGACCAGCTGGCCGCCGAGTTGTCCATGCAGGAGGCGAGCGACGAGCTGCTGGCCCGGGTGAGCGATCGCCGAGAGCCATACCGGGCCCTGCTCAAGCGACTGCGCGAACGCCTGCGTGCCACTCGCGGCTGGGCTGCGGCCCTGCTGCAGGGCGAGCAGCCGCGAGCGGATTCGGTGCTGCAGGACAATCGCGACCTGCGGGAGCCGCTGGAGCTGTGCTATCGCTCTCTGCATGCCTGCGGCATGGGCGTGATCGCCGACGGTCCGTTGCTCGATTGCCTGCGCCGGGCGGCCACCTTCGGGCTGTTTCTCGGCCGCCTGGATATCCGCCAGGATGCCACCCGGCATAGCGAGGCGCTCAGCGAGATCACCGAATACCTGGGGCTCGGCCGCTACGCCGAGTGGGACGAAGAGGCCCGTTGCGCCTTCCTGCAACGGGAACTTGACAGCCGCCGGCCGCTGCTGCCGGCTAGCTTTCCGGCCTCCGCCGAGACCGCCGAGGTCCTCGCCACCTGCCGCGAGGTGGCGGCGGCCCCGGCGGCGTCGCTGGGTTCCTATGTCATCTCCATGGCCAGGGCGGCTTCCGACGTGCTGGTCGTGCAGCTGCTGCTCAAGGAGTGCGGACTCGCCCGGCCGATGCGTGTGGTGCCCTTGTTCGAGACCCTGGCCGACCTGGACAACGCCGGCCAGGCCATCGACCGGCTGCTCGGCCTGCCGGGCTATCGCACGCGGCTGCAGGGCCTGCAGGAAGTGATGATCGGCTATTCGGACTCGGCCAAGGATGCCGGCACCACCGCGGCCGCCTGGGCGCAATACCGGGCCCAGGAGGCCCTGGTGGAAGTGTGTCGCCGCCATGGGGTCGAGCTGCTGCTGTTCCACGGTCGCGGCGGAACCGTCGGTCGCGGCGGCGGACCGGCCCATGCGGCGATCCTCTCGCAGCCGCCGGGCTCGGTGGCCGGACGTTTCCGCACCACCGAACAGGGGGAAATGATCCGTTTCAAGTTCGGTCTGCCGAATGTCGCGGTGCAGAATCTCAACCTCTACCTGGCCGCCGTGCTGGAGGCGACGTTGCTGCCGCCGCCGGCGCCCGAGCCGGCCTGGCGGGCCCTGATGGACCGGCTGGCCGAAGATGGCCTGAGCGCCTATCGCGCCGTGGTTCGCGAGCATCCGCAGTTCGTCGATTACTTTCGCCAGGCCACTCCGGAACAGGAGCTGGGGCGCCTGCCGCTGGGTAGCCGCCCGGCCAAGCGCCGTGCCGGTGGTGTCGAGAGCCTGCGGGCGATTCCCTGGATCTTCGCCTGGACTCAGACCCGCCTGATGCTGCCGGCCTGGCTGGGTTGGGAGACGGCCCTGGACAACGCCCTGCAGCGCGGGGAGGGCGAGCTGCTGGCACAGATGCGCCAGCGCTGGCCGTTCTTCGACAGCCGCATCCACATGCTGGAGATGGTCCTCGCCAAATCCGACGCTGGCATCGCCTGGCTCTACGACGAGCGTCTGGTGGAGCCTGCCCTGCGGACATTGGGTCAGCATATGCGCGGCAGATTGTCGCAGGCGTGCGCTGCTGTCCTGAGCCTGACCGGGCATACACGACTGCTGGGACAGAGTCCGGAAACCCTGGCGGCCTTCAGCGTGCGCAATACCTATCTGGACCCCTTGCACCTGTTGCAGGTCGAACTGCTGGCTCGCTACCGACGCCAGGAAGAACCGGCCGACACCCCGCTGGAGCAGGCGTTGCTGGTCACCGTGGCGGGAATCGCCGCCGGTCTGCGCAATACGGGCTGAGAGGGGCGATCCGCTTGCCGACGGGCTTCGGAGAAGGCCTGCGGCGACCCTGAACCATCGCTGCCTCATTCGCTGGCGACGGGGCGCGCGGTCGTCCTGCGACGGTCCGTGCCTTGTGCGCCATGCTGTCAGCTGTGTATCTTGAAGAGCCTTTTTGGCTGCCGAGTGGCGCCGAACGATTCACTGATTGGCCTTGCAGGCGAATCCAAGTTTTTAATAATCAGTTAAGGAGCTACATCGATGCGCGTGATTCTGCTGGGAGCGCCCGGTGCCGGCAAAGGCACCCAGGCCCGTTTCATCACCGAGAAATTCGGCATTCCGCAGATCTCCACCGGCGACATGCTGCGTGCGGCAGTCAAGGCTGGCAGCCCACTGGGCCTCAAGGTCAAAGGCGTAATGGAAAGCGGCGGGCTGGTTTCCGACGATATCATCATCGACCTGATCAAGGAGCGTATCACCCAGCCAGATTGCGCCAAGGGTTTCCTCTTCGACGGTTTCCCGCGCACCATCCCGCAGGCCGAAGCCCTGCGCGAAGCCGGGGTCGATATCGACAATGTGCTGGAAATCGCCGTGGATGACGAGGAGATCGTCGGGCGCCTGTCCGGCCGTCGGGTCCATGCGGCTTCCGGCCGTGTCTACCACACCGAGCACAACCCGCCGAAAGAGGCCGGCAAGGACGACCATACCGGCGAGGAGCTGATCCAGCGCGAGGACGACAAGGAAGAGACCGTGCGTCACCGCCTTTCCGTCTATCATTCCCAGACCAAGCCGCTGGTGGACTTCTACAAGAAGCTCGCCGCCGAAACTGGCAAGCCGAAGTACTCCTGCGTCGAAGGCATAGGTTCGGTAGAGGAAATCACCGCCAAGGTGCTCGCTGCCCTCGGCTGATTCCGTCCCGGCATGTACGACGGCCCGCCTCGTGCGGGCCGTTCGCGTTTTGGGGCGGACGATCGACCCCGTCCTGGCAGCGCCAATGGCGTCCGGGGCGTTTATAATGCCTGCCTTTTTTCTGTACCGGATCGCCCGATGACCACTCTGCTGGCCCTGGATACCGCCACCGAAGCCTGCTCCGTCGCCCTTTTGCACCGGGGCAGCGTCCTCAGTCATTACGAGGTGATTCCGCGCCTGCATGCCCAGCGTCTGCTGCCGATGATCCAGGGCCTGCTGGACGAGGCGGGGATCGCCCTGTCGGCGCTGGACGCCATCGCCTTCGGCCGCGGGCCTGGCGCCTTCACCGGCGTGCGCATCGCCATCGGCGTGGTTCAGGGGCTGGCCTTCGCGCTCGAGCGGCCGGTGCTTCCCATCTCCAACCTGGCGGTGCTGGCCCAGCGCGCCCATCGCGAGCAGGGAGCCAGCCGGGTGGCGGCGGCCATCGATGCGCGCATGGACGAGGTCTACTGGGGCTGCTATCGCCTGGAGGGCGGTGAGATGCGTCTGGCCGGCGCCGAAGCCGTGCTGCCGCCGGAACAGGTCGACCTGCCGCGCGCGACCGAGGGCGACTGGTTCGGCGCCGGCACCGGCTGGGGCTATGCGGCGCGCATGCCGGTTTCCGTCGCCGCCCAGGATGCCAGCCTGCTACCCCATGCCCTGGACCTGCTGACCCTGGCCGGCTTCGCCTGGCAGCGAGGCGAGTGCGTACCGGCCGAGCAGGCCCAGCCGGTCTACCTGCGCGACAAGGTCGCCACACCCAAGGCCTAGGGCCGTGAAGCTGCCGTATTACCTGGGCTGTCCCTCCTGGAGCGATGCGGCCTGGCGTGGTCGGCTCTATCCCCAGGGGGCGCCGGCAGGCGATTACCTCGGGCTGTATGCCCAAGTCTTCAATGCCGTGGAAGGCAACACCACCTTCTATGCCCAGCCCTCGCCCGACACCGTGCAGCGCTGGGCTCAGCGCATGCCGGCGGAATTCCGCTTCTGCGCCAAGCTGCCCCGGGATATCAGCCATTCGGCGGATCTGCGTCAGCAACTGACGGCCAGCGAGGCCTTCCTCGCGCTGCTGGCGCCCTTGGGCGAGCGGGTCGCGCCGCTCTGGCTGCAGCTGCCGGCCAGCTTCGGGCCGGCGCGCCTCGGCGAGTTGGCCTGGTTCATCGGGCAACTGCCGCGCCCGCTGGCGGTGGAGGTGCGCCATCCGGCGTTCTTCCAGCGCGGCGAGGAGGAACGGGGGCTGAACCGTCTGCTGCGCGACGCCGGCGTCGAGCGTCTGTGCCTGGACTCCCGGGCGCTGTTCAGCTGTCCTGCCGACACGCCGGCCGTGCGCCATGCCCAGGCCAAGAAGCCGAGGTTGCCGCCGCGCCCGGCGGCCTTCACCGATTTTCCCCAGGTGCGTTTCATCGGCCATCCCGAGCTGGCGGCCAACGATCCGTTCATGGCGCCCTGGCTGGACAAGGTCGCCGCCTGGATCGAGGAGGGCAGGCGTCCCTACGTCTTCCTGCATACTCCGGACAACGTGCTGGCTCCGGATCTGGCCCGGCGCTTCCACGAGCAGTTGCGAACTCGCCTGCCGGGGCTACCGGCCCTGGCGGAGGTCGCCGACGACAGGCCGCAGCTGGATCTGCTCTAGGCACTCGGCGCAACCAAGCCAGGTTTCGGTTGCCCATAGAGCATGAAAGTCGTTCGCTGGCTCTTGCTGATCGCCCTGCCGGTCGCTCCGGTCGTCGCCCTCCGGTGCGGCTGGCTGGATATTCCGCCGCGCTGGAATCCCTGGGCGCCGCTGGATGTGCGCGAGCCGCCGAATCTGCTCACCTCTTTCAAGCAGTGGCGGCTGGCGTACGACCCCAAGCGTTGCGCCGCGGCGCTGGCCACTTCCTCGCTGCGTTATGTCCCTCTGCCCGACAGCCATCCGCAACCGGGTTGCCGGATCGAGAACGCCGTGCGCCTGCAGTCCTCCCACGTCGCCTTCAATGCCGACTTCAGCGCTACCTGCCCGCTGGCCGTAGCCTATGCGCTGTTCGAGCGGCATGGCCTGCAGACGGCTGCCGAGCAGGTCTTCGGCCAGCTGGTGGTGAAGGTCGAGCATTTCGGCAGCTTCGCCTGCCGCAACATCGCCCGCAGCGACCGGCGCAGCCAGCATGCCGGTGCCAACGCTCTGGATATCGCCGGTTTCCGCCTGCGCGACGGCCGACGCATCACCCTGGCCCGCGACTGGGCGGGCGACGGCGAGCGGGCGCGCTTCCTGCGACTGGTCCACGGCGCTGCCTGCCGTTACTTCAATATCGTGCTCGGGCCGGACTACAACGAGGCCCACCGCGACCACCTTCACGTGGGCATGGGGGCCTGGCGGCTGTGTCGATGATTCCCATCCTGGCGCTGTCTCGGCCGGGTGTGAAACCTCGTCGGCGCTGGCACAATGCGCGCCCCGAGAGAATCTTGTGAGCGCTTTCGATGATCGATGAGACTTCCGCGGTACGCGTGCGGGTCGAGGCCCTGACCCCGGCCCTCGCCGGGGATGCCGCGCACTGGGCGCAGCGGTTGGGGCTCGCGCAGGAGGGAGCGGCGGACTTCGCCCTGCAGCTGGCCGAGTCGGGCCTGCAACTGGCCGAGCTGGGGCCGCAGGCGCCTGGGCCGGTGCGGGTCGATTTCGTCGAGGGCGCGGTGGCGCATCGGCGTCTGTTCGGCGGCGGCAGTGGACAGATGATCGCCAAGGCGGTGGGAGTGCAGCCGGGCGTGCGGCCGCGGGTGCTCGATGCCACCGCCGGGCTCGGGCGGGATGCCTTCGTCCTCGCCTGCCTGGGCTGCGAGACGACCCTGATCGAGCGCCAGCCGCTGATCGCCGCGCTGCTCGAGGACGGTCTGGTGCGCGCCGCCTGGGATGTGGAGGTCGGCCCCATCGTCGCGCGCATGCGCCTGCTGCAGGGCGACGCCATCGAGCTGATGCGCCGCTGGCAGGGCGAGCCGCCCCAGGTGATCTACCTCGATCCGATGTTCCCCCACCGCGACAAGAGCGCGCTGGTGAAGAAGGAAATGCGCCTGTTCCGCCCGCTGGTGGGCGACGATATGGATGCTCCCGCGCTGCTCGAGGCCGCTCTGGTCCTCGCCAGCCACCGGGTGGTGGTCAAGCGCCCGCGCAAGGCGCCGATCATCGACGGGCCCAAGCCCGGCTACAGTCTGGATGGCAAGTCCAGCCGCTACGATATCTATGCATTGAAGGCGCTGAAGGCATAGGCCGCGAAGGGCAGGGCGCCCCGCCTTGCCAGGCGGCCGAGGGAGTTCTTATAGTCCGCCGGCATTCCTCTGTCCGTTGCAGGCGGTCGCGCATGGTGCCGGGCGGGCAGCTCCGGGCGATAGAGTACCTCGCAATCTTGTCTCCAGGCCTGGATCGCTCAGGCTTTCGCCCGCCGAACGGACTGGATGAGGCTCAGGCTGCCGGCTGCATCCCCGCCGGCGCGCGGGCTTTAACGCACGGATGAGAGTTCATGATCGAGATTCAGAATCTGACCAAGCGCTTTGCGCAGCATACGGCGGTGGACGGTCTGTCCTTCCGCGTTCGGCGGGGCGAGGTGCTGGGCTTTCTCGGTCCCAACGGGGCCGGCAAGTCCACCACCATGAAGATGCTCACCGGCTTCCTGGCTCCGAGCTCCGGCACCGCGAGCATTCTCGGCTTCGACATCCTGCGGCAGACGCGCAAGGCCCAGCGGCAGATCGGCTATCTGCCGGAGGGAGCGCCCTGCTACGGCGACATGAGCGTGCGCGGTTTCCTCGGCTTCATCGCCGAGGTGCGCGGCTACCGTGGCGCCGAGAGGCGGCGGCGGATCGACGCAGCGGTGGCCCGGCTGGAGCTGGAGAGAGTCCTCGGTCAGACCATCGAGACCCTGTCCAAGGGTTTCAAGCGTCGCGTCGGTCTGGCCCAGGCGATCCTTCACGAGCCGCCGGTGCTGATCCTCGACGAGCCCACCGATGGCCTCGATCCGAACCAGAAGCACCAGGTGCGCGAGCTGATCCGGAGCCTGTCCCAAGACCGGATCATCATCATCTCCACCCACATCCTCGAGGAGGTCTCGGCGGTGTGTTCCCGCGCGGTGGTCATCGCCGCCGGCAGGCTGGTCGCCGACGGCACGCCACTGGAGCTGGAAAGCCGCTCGCGCTACCACCAGGCGGTGACTCTGGTCGGGGGTGAGGCGCTCGACCAGGCGGCGCTGGCGGCGCTGCCGGGCGTCGCGGGGGTCGAGCGCAATGCCTTGGAGGGCAGCCTGACCGTGCTGGCCAGGCCGGGCGAGGTGATCTTCCCGCAGGTCAACGCGCTGATCCATCAGCGCGGCTGGCAAGTGCGCGAACTGGACGTGGAGCGCGGCCGCCTCGACGAGGTGTTCCGCACCCTGACCCGGGGGGACGCGGCATGAGGCAGCTACCGGCAGTCTTCAAGCGCGAGCTGGGCAGCTATTTCGCTACCCCGCTGGCCTACGTGTTCATCGTCATCTTCCTGGTCCTCTCCGGGGTGTTCACCTTCTACCTGGGCGGCTTCTTCGAGAGCAATCAGGCCAGCCTGACGCCCTTCTTCAACTTCCATCCCTGGCTCTACCTGTTCCTCGTGCCGGCGCTGGCCATGCGCCTGTGGGCGGAGGAGCGCAAGTCCGGGACCATCGAACTGCTGATGACCCTGCCGATCGGCCGCTTCGAGGTGGTCGCCGGCAAATTCCTCGCCGCCTGGGTGTTCGCCGGGCTGGCCCTGCTGCTGACCTTTCCCATGGTGCTCACCGTCAACTACTTGGGCGAGCCGGACAACGGCGCCATCGCCACCGGCTATCTCGGCAGTTGGCTGCTGGCCGGCGCCTACCTGGCGATCGGGTCGTGCATGTCGGCGCTGGCGAAGAACCAGGTGATCGCCTTCATCCTCGCGGTCTGCCTGTGCTTCCTGTTCATCGTCAGCGGCTTTCCGCTGGTGCTGGACGCCTTCAGCGCCTGGGCGCCGCAATGGCTGCTGGATGCGGTGGCCTCGCTGAGCTTCCTGGTCCGCTTCGATGCCATCAGCAAGGGCGTGGTCGACCTGCGCGACCTGCTCTACTTCCTCTCCCTGATCGCCGCCTGGCTGGCCGCCACCGTGGTGGTGGTCGATCTGAAGAAGGCCGACTGACATGAAGAAGATCCTCCATTCCGGTGCCGGGCTGCTGCTCATCGCCCTGGCCTTTCTCGCCTTCAACATCCTGTCCGGCCAGCTGTTCGGCAACGCCCGTCTGGATCTGACCGAGCAGAAGCTCTACACCCTCTCGGAGGGGACCGGGCGCATCCTCGAAGGGCTGGATCAGCCGATCGACCTCTACTTCTTCTACTCGGACAAGGCCACCAGGGATCTGGCGCAGCTGCGCAACTACGCCCGCCGGGTCGAGGAGATACTCAAGGCCTACCAGCGCGCCGCGGACGGCAAGCTCAGACTGCACATCGTCGACCCCGAACCCTTCTCCGAGGACGAGGACAAGGCCGCCGAATTCGGTCTGCAGGCGGTGCCGCTGAACCAGACGGGCGAGCAGGTCTACTTCGGTCTGGCCGGGACCAACGCGGAGGGCGACCGCCAGGTCGTGCCGTTCTTCCCCTTGGATCAGGAGGAGTTCCTCGAGTACGAGATCAGCCGTCTGGTGCACAGTCTGGCCCATCCCCAGTTGCCGGTCGTCGGCGTGCTCTCCGGGCTGCAGATGAACGGCGGTTTCGATATGGCGTCGGGCCAACCGACGCCGCCGTGGATGGTGATGGAGGAAATCCGCCAGCTGTTCCACATCGAGAGCCTGGAGTCCGGCATCGACCAGATCCCCGAGGATGTCTCGGTGCTGTTGCTGGTGCACCCGAAGAACCTGCCGGAGCAGACGCTTTACGCCATCGACCAGTTCGTCCTGCGCGGCGGCAAGCTGCTGGCCTTCGTCGACCCGTTCAGCGAAGCGGATAGCGGTGCGGGCATGCTGTCCGGCGAGGGGGGGGAGGGCAGGTCCTCGGATCTCGAACCGCTGTTCAAGGCCTGGGGGCTGCGTCTGCGCCCCGGCGAGGTGCTCGGCGACGGAGCCTACGCCATGACCGTCGGCATGGGGCCGGGCCAGCGGCCCGTCCGTCACGCCGCCTGGCTCGACCTGCCGGCCGAGGCTCTGGACCAGCAGGACGTCAGCACCGCCGGGCTGGAAAGTCTGACCGTCGCCAGCGCCGGCATTCTCGAACCGCTGGAGCGCGCCAGTACCCGCTTCTTGCCGCTGATCCGCAGCTCCCGCTACGCCATGCCGTTCGACGCCGCACGGCTCGAGGCGCTCGACGATCCGGAGGCGCTGATCCGCGAGCTGCAGCCGACCGGCGAGCGTTACGCCATTGCCGCCCGCATCAGCGGCCCGGTGAAATCGGCCTTCCCGAACGGTATCGAAGGACGCAAGGACGGGCTCAGGGAGGCGGAGAACGTCAACCTGATCGTGGTCGCCGACACCGATCTGCTGACCGACCGCATGTGGGTGCAGGTGCAGGACTTCTTCGGGCAGCGCATCCCGCAGCCCTTCGCCGACAACGGCGGCTTCGCGGTCAATGCACTGGACAATCTGGCCGGCTCCGATGCGTTGATCAGCGTGCGCTCGCGTGGCCGGTTCAGCCGTCCGTTCGAGGTGGTCGAGGCCTTGCAGCGTGATGCCGAAGTCCGCTTCCGCGCCAAGGAACAGGTGCTCCAGCAGCGGCTGGCCGACACCGAGCAGAAGCTCGCAGCCCTGCAGCGCGGCGAGGACCCGTCCAAGGCACTGGAGTTGACGCCCGAGCAGCAGGCGACCGTGCAGCAGTTCCTGCAGGAGAAGCTGCGCATCCGCAAGGAACTGCGCGAGGTCCGTTATCAGCTCAATGCCGATATCGAGGCCCTCGGGCGCACCCTGAAACTTCTCAATATCGTCTTGATTCCGCTGGTTCTCACGCTCGCAGTGCTGGCGGCCTGGTTGTGGCGGCGGAGGAGTCGAAGGTAGATCGTCAGGTCTCTCGCAGGCCGCTTGGGGCTATCGCCGGGTAAATGGCGATAGAAAAATGTAGAGAAACGGGGCGTCGGGATTTGTCTCGAAAAGGCCCGTAAATTGACGGGAATGCCCGTTCTAGAGCCATTTCTCAGCTTTGGAAAAAAGTCCTTTCCCGAAATGAGACTTGCTTTATACTCGGGTAGAACGGTGGTTCCAAGGATGCGCCTTCTTATCCCCAGGCTGATTGGAGACAAGAACGTTCCTCGGCCCCTGACGGTGCCTTGGTAGGGCAGAAAAAATAAAATTGCATGTTGGAGAGTGTGGTAATGGCAGATCGTGAGGTCGGAACCGTCAAGTGGTTCAATGATGCCAAAGGCTATGGATTCATTCAGCGCGAGAGCGGCCCGGACGTGTTCGTCCATTACCGCGCCATCCGCGGCGAAGGTCATCGCTCCCTGATCGAAGGTCAGAAGGTGGAGTTCTCGGTGATCCAGGGCCAGAAAGGCTTGCAGGCGGAAGACGTCTCCAGGGTGTGAAGTTAAAAAACGAAAAGGCCCGTCATCGACGGGCCTTTTCGTTTTTGTGCGGAACTCCCACTGCCGATCGCTCGCCCGGCTTCATGGGCCACTTCAGGCGGTCCGCCAGATGAATTCCTGTTCGCCTTCGCGGTTGATCTTGATCCAGCGATCGGCGTCCTCTTCGCCCTCTTCCTCCTGCCAGCCGCCCGGCGCACAGCGGATCTCGACGCCCAGTGCGGCGTGGGCGGCGCGGGCGAAGGCCAGATCGTCCTCCCAGGGCGTTTCCTCGCTTTCGATGAGCAGGCAGTGCCACTTGCCCACGGCATTGGGCAGCCAGGTCACCGGTGCGCCGTTGGCGGTCGCGCATTTGAAGGTCTGGCCCTTCTGCAGCCAGGGCGTGCAGGAACCGAGCGCCGCGTTCAGCCAGTCGCTGACGGCCTGCTGATCGCTGTCCTTGAGGTAGATCTCGACATCGGGTTGGCGCATGGGTATTGGGCTCTAGAGTTTGACGATCCAATCGTAGCGTATGGCTACCCTGACTTCGAATGACTCCTCGATCACTTTGGCGCGTCGTTCGGCATTGGCCCGCCAGCCATGGGGAGTCATCGCCAGCAGATCGGCGCGCGCCTCGGCGCTGTCCAGCTGCAACGGATAGCACAGGGTTTCGCTGTGGGCCAGTTGCATCCCGGGTGGAATCAGTGCCAGGTGCTTCTCGTCGTCGTAGTCGCGGACCTCGTCATACAACCGGCCGCGCAGCTCCAGCAGGTGCTCGCGGGTCGGTCCCATGCGCAGCAGGCCGCCTCCGGGGGCGAGCAGGCGGCTGGCCTCCTGCCAGTCCAGAGGGCTGAAAACGCTGGCCAGGAGGTCGCAGCTGGCGTCGGCCAGCGGTATCCGGGCCATGCTCGCGACCAGCCAGGTCAGTTGCGGCGCCCGGCGACAGGCACGCTTGACCGCTTCGCGGGAGATGTCGAGGGCATAGCCATCGGCAGCCGGCAGGGCCTCGGCGAGCCTGGCGGTGTAGTAGCCCTCGCCGCAGCCGATGTCCAGCCAGCGCGAGGGCGATCGTTCGGCGGCCAGTTCGGCCAGGCGCCGGGCGAGGGGAGCATAGTGCCCGGCATCGAGAAAGCGCCGGCGTGCCTCGACCATGGCGGCGTTGTCGCCAGGATCGCGGCTTTTCTTGTGCTGTACCGGGAGCAGGTTCAGATAGCCCTGGCGCGCACGGTCGAAACGATGGCCCTGGGGGCATTGCACGCCATTGTCCAGCTGGTGCAGCGCCTCGCTGCAGATCGGGCAGATAAGCATGGGTTACTCGGCCAACAGGCGAACCATCGTCTGGTAATAGATTTCCGTGAGCAGGTCCAGATCGCTGGCCAGCACCCGTTCGTTGATCTGGTGGATGGTGGCGTTGACCGGACCGAGCTCGACGACCTGGGTGCCGAGGGTGGCGATGAAGCGCCCGTCGGAGGTGCCGCCGCTGGTCGAGGGCGTGGTGTCGCGGCCGGTCACGGCGCGGATGCTGGCGGATACCGCATCCAGCAGCGCGCCCGGCTCGGTGAGGAACGGCAGGCCGGACAGCGACCAGTCGATCTGCCAGTCG
The DNA here is from genome assembly GCF_042643485.1 of Azotobacter bryophylli. Taxonomy (NCBI): domain Bacteria; kingdom Pseudomonadati; phylum Pseudomonadota; class Gammaproteobacteria; order Pseudomonadales; family Pseudomonadaceae; genus Azotobacter; species Azotobacter bryophylli. Next base: position 261,161 of record NZ_JBHRSJ010000001.1, read on the forward strand.
AGCCCGTGCTTGTCGAGGATCGCCGCGACGCGCCGTTGTAAGTCCTCGACACTGGACTCGGTGGAGAAGCGGAAGTTGAACAGCGCGCTCAGCTCGCCGGGAATCACATTGGTGGCGCCGGTTCCGGCGCTGATATTGGAGATCTGGAAGCTGGTCGGCGGGAAGAAGGCGTTGCCGGCGTCCCAGTGCTCGGCCGCCAATTCGGCCAGCGCCGGTGCGGCCAGATGGATCGGGTTCTGCGCCAAGTGCGGATAGGCCACGTGACCCTGCTTGCCGCGGATGCGCAGGCTGCCGTTGAGCGAGCCGCGCCGGCCGTTTTTGACGATATCGCCGACCTGAGAGGTGCTCGACGGTTCGCCGACGATGCACCAATCCAGCCGCTCGCGGCGTTCGGCCAAGCGCTCCACCACCGCCTGGGTGCCATGCAGGGCCGGCCCTTCCTCGTCGCTGGTGATCAGAAAGGCGAGGGCGCCCTTGTGTCGTGGATGGTCGGCGACGAAGCGCTCCACCGCCACGATCATCGCCGCCAGACTGCCCTTCATGTCCGCTGCCCCGCGGCCGCAGAGCATGCCCTCGGCATCGATCCGCGCTTCGAACGGCGGGTGCTGCCAGGCGTTCAGCGGGCCGGTCGGCACTACATCCGTATGCCCGGCGAAACAGAGTACCGGACCCTCCCCACCGCGGCGGGCCCAGAAGTTCTCCACGTCTTCGATGCGCATCCGTTCGACACCGAAACCGGCCGCTGCCAGACGCTGCATCATCAGATCCTGGCAGCCCTCGTCCAGAGGGGTGACGGAAGCCCGGCGGATCAGCTCGCAGGCCAGCTCGAGGGTCGGGGATAGGGTAGTCATGAGGGCTCCGGAGCAGGATCGGACAAAACCTTACGTTCGTATGTTAAAGCAAAGTCTGAACTTTGTCGGTAAATCAAGGTCTTAAGCGACCATTATGCCGTCGTTCCCAAGCAGGGCGCATGACCACGTGAGTAATTTCACACCCTTCTCCAATACCTGCCGCGCCCGTAGCTTTATGAGAGTTGGTTCTGCTTTCGGGCGCTAAAGCCCGCGTATCTTTCTCAATCATTTTTCGTCATGACAGCAGTAGAGGCAATTATGTCGTCAAAAGGCAGTTCCAAAGGCAATGTCATCGGTAACGGCAAGGTCAACGCCCCTCAGGGCGACAGCCCGATCTACGATTGGCTCACTGCCAACGGTGGTTACAACCAGGTCCTGGGCACGACCGGTGCCGATACCTTGACTTATGCCGATCCCTTATTGACTAGCGTTACCAACGACGTTTTCGTTGGTGGAGCCGGTGATGACGTGATGGATGGCGGCGAAGGCCTGTTCGATACCGTCGACTACTCGTCGGGCAGCGCCAAGAAGGTAACGGTCGACCTGGTTGCCGGAACCGCCAAGGGCGAAGGCAACGATACGCTGATCAACATCGAGAACGTGATCGGTTCCAAGGGTAGCGACTCCATCACCGGAAGTGCCAGTGACAACATGCTCGACGGCGGTAACGGCAACGATAAGCTGGTCGGCAACGGCGGCAACGACACCCTCTATGGCGGTGCCGGTAACGACAGCATCGTCGCCGGCTTCGGCAACGATTACATCGATGCGGGCGTCGGCAACGACAACATCAACGCCGGCGATGGCGACAACGATATCTATGCTGGCGTGGGCAACGACAGGATCGTGGCCGGTCTGGGCAACGATTACATCGATGCGGGCGTCGGCAACGACAACATCGCCGCCGGCGACGGCGACAACGAAATCTATGCCGGTGCGGGTAACGATCGGGTTGTTTCCGGCGCAGGCGAGGATCTGATCCATGCCGACGACGGCAATGACAACGTAACCGCTGGCGCCGGGGACGACACCGTCTACGCCGGTGCCGGTAACGACCGGGTAACCGGCGATGCCGGCAACGACTGGTTGTACGGCGAGGCTGGCAAGGACAACCTGATCGGTGGCGACGGCGACGACATCCTCGACGGCGGTAGCGATGCGGACAACCTGTCGGGCGGTCTCGGCAACGACACCTACTATGTCGATACCCTCAAGGACCGGGTGGTGGAGAAAGCCGGTGAGGGTGAAGACACCGTGGTTTCCAGCTTCTCCTACAGCCTGGCCAAGCTGGCCAATGTCGAGAACCTCACCCTCAGCGGCGACGCCGACATCAATGCTACCGGCAACGCCAGCGACAACGTGCTGGTCGGCAACAGTGGCGACAACGTGCTGGATGGCCTGGCCGGTAACGACATCCTGGTCGGCGGCCTGGGGGCCGATACCCTGATCGGCGGTGCCGGCAACGATACCTTCGTGTTCGACAACCTGGGCGTCGGCGGTATCGATACCATCAAAGACTTCACCAGCGGTAGCGACCTGCTGCAACTGGACTCCACCGTATTCGCTCCGCTGACCGCTCTGGGCGGCGTTCAGGCCGGCAACCTGGTGATCGGGGACAGTTCGGTAGGGGCGGTGAGTGCAGCGGATGCCGATGACTATCTGCTCTTCGACGCCAATACCGGCATCCTGTCCTTCGATGCCGACGGCTCCGGTCTCGGTGCGGCTGTGGAGATCGCCCAGGTGGGTGTTGCGAGCCTGAGCGCCACCGACTTCGTGGTGGTCTGATCGCACTTGCCCCAGGCAAAAAGGGGGGGCTGCCGGATGGCAGCCCCCCCTTTTTTCTTTATGGGGATGTTTTCTCAAGGGCGAATTGGCCTGGCCGATAAAGCCTCAAGAGCCCCAGAAGTACATACGAAAGGGAATAGCTGAACTCCGATACCTGGCTCTTGGCCGGCTTTCTGAGAGCTAGTTCCGCTTTTCTGTATGTGGGCACACGTATTCTTGTCCGGCTGTCAGTCCATATTAAGTAGGAGCAAAGCTAATCATGGCAGAAATGAGCAATGGGAAGGTCAACAGCACTCTGCATGACAGCCAGATTTATACCTGGCTTTCTGCCTATGGCGGCTTCACGGAGGTTCTGGGTACGACTGGTGCCGATATCTTGATTGGCACTTCCGGTACCGATGTCTTCGTCGGTGGGGCTGGCAATGATGTAATAGATGGCGGCGAGGGCCTGTTGGATACCGTCGATTACTCGTCCAGCGGCACCAAGAGAGTAGCGGTTAACCTATCTACTGGAGCCGCCAAAGGGGAAGGTAACGATGTGCTCTTCAATATCGAGAATGTGATTGGCTCAAAGGGCAGTGATTCCATTGTCGGCAATGCTTTTGACAATGTGCTCGATGGTGGAGAGGGCAACGATCAGCTCGCTGGCAAAGGTGGTAATGACACGATTCTAGGCGGTGCCGGCAACGATAGAATTAGCGCGGACTATGGAAACGATTACATCGACGCTGGTAGTGGTAATGACAACATTCTTGCAGGCGATGGCGATAATGCGATCTTTGCAGGAAGTGGCAACGATAAAGTCCTCGCTGGTTTTGGGGACGATATCATCGATGCAGGAATAGGTAACGACAATATTCTGGCTGGTGATGGTGACAATATCGTTCTGGCTGCTGATGGTAACGATAGGGTCGTCACGGGAAGTGGATGGGATTCGATTGACGCCGGTGCTGGTAATGACAACGTGAGCGCGGGCGCCGGTGCTGATTTCATTCTCGCTGGTGCTGGTAACGACAGCCTGAATGGTGGTGACGGCGACGATTGGATTTTTGGTGAAGCTGGTAAAGACAATATCGTCGGCGGTAATGGCGACGATGTAATTGATGGCGGCGGTGATGCAGATAATATGGTCGGGGGCGCCGGTAACGATCTTTACTTTGTCGATACAGCCAAAGACAAGGTCATCGAAAAGAGCGGCCAGGGAACAGAGGACACCATAGTTTCAACTTTCTCCTATAGCCTAGCGAAGCTGGGCAATGTTGAGAATCTCATCCTCAGCGAAACTGCTATCGATATGAACATCGCCGGCATTGGTAACGCTGCTGAGAATGAGCTCTATGGCAATAGCGGCAATAACTTGCTGGATGGCAAATCTGGTTCGGATATCCTTGTGGGTGGTCTTGGGGCTGATACTCTGATTGGTGGCCTGGGGGATGATTTCTTCGTCTTTGATAACCTGGGTGAAGGTGGACTCGATACTCTCGTCGACTTTGCCAGCGGCAGTGATCTGCTGGTGCTGGACGCCTCCGTATTCGCTCCGCTGACCGCCCTAGGCGGCGTTCAGGCCGGCAACCTGGTGATCGGGGACAGTTCGGTAGGGGCGGTGAGTGCAGTGGATGCCGATGACTATCTGCTCTTCGACGCCAATACCGGCATCCTGTCCTTCGATGCCGACGGCTCCGGTCTCGGTGCGGCGGTGGAGATCGCCCAGATTGGTGCTGTTAGCCTGAGCACTGCCGATTTCATGGTCGTCTGATCGGGGGTGCATGATGCGAAAGGGGCTGCCAACCGGCAGCCCCTTTTTCGTTCGTCCAGTTTCAGACCGGAACAGCTGCTGCCGTTTCCTCTTTCGGCCTGGGACGCGAGGAGAGCAGAGCCATGACCAGAGCGGCCAGGTAGGGAAGCGACTGGACCAGCAGGACCACTACCCAGAAGATCACGTCCGCGCTCGGGAATCCTTGCACCAAGGCGATTCCCGCAGCGGCCCCCCACAGCAGAAGCATGACGAAAACCTCCTCGCGGGCTTCGGCGATGGCCAATAGGACGCCATGATTGGCGGCCATCTTCGGGGTGCGGAAGAACGGAATGCTGCTGGTGAAGAAGCCGAACAGCACTGCCTTGGCGATGGTGTGCGACAGCGCCAGACCGGCGATGGCGGCAAAAAGGGCGTCCTTCAGATCCACCCCTACTGCGCGTCGATAGAGGAAGAGGATCTTGCCGACCTTGAAGGCGAACAGCGCCAGGGGCGGGATGGCGAAGATCAGCAGCGGCGGATCGACCCGCTGCGGCACGATGATCATCGCCGCCGACCAGAGCAGGGCACCGATGGTGAAGAAGATGTTCATCCCGTCGGCGATCCAGGGCAGCCAGCCGGCGACGAAGTGGTAGCGCTGGCCGCGGGTCAGGTGGCTGCCCTGGCCCAGCAGCAGGCTCCGGGCATGCCTCTTCATGATCTGGATGGCGCCGTAGGCCCAGCGGAAGCGCTGCTTCTTGAAGTCGATGAAGGTGTCCGGCATCAGCCCCTTGCCATAGCTGCGCTCCGAATAGGCCGCGGAAAGCCCCTTCTCGAAGACGCGCAGACCCAGCTCGGCATCCTCGGTGATGCACCAGTCGGCCCAGCCCAGTTCGTCCATCACCGAGCGCCGGATCATGGTCATGGTGCCGTGCTGGATGATGGCATCGCGGTCGTTGCGGGTGATCATGCCGATGTGGAAGAACCCCTTGTATTCGGCGTAGCAGAGCTTCTTGAAGGCAGTCTCACGGTCGTCGCGGTAATCCTGCGGCGATTGCACCACGGCGATCTGCGGATCGGCGAAGTGCGGCACCATGTGCTTGAGCCAGTCGCGCTCGACACAGTAATCGGAATCGATCACCGCGATCACCTCGGCGTTGGATGCGGTGTGCTTCAACACATAGTTGAGCGCGCCACCCTTGAAGCCGGCCAGCGGGGCGACATGGAAGAACCGAAAGCGCGGGCCGAGGCGCGCGCAGTGTTCTTCGAGGGGCTTCCAGACCGCCGGGTCCTTGGTGTTGTTGTCGATCACCAGCACCTCGTAATCCGGGTAATCCAGGCGGGCGAGGGCGTCCAGGGTCTGCTTGACCATCTCCGGCGGCTCGTTGTAGCAGGGCACGTGCACCGAAACCTTGGGCCGGAAGGCCAGGTCGGCGGTGACCGGTGGGAAGGGGCGGCGACGCTTGAGCATCCATACCGTCTCGGCCAGTTCGTGGGCTTCGGTGAGCAGCACGATGAACACGCCGAGCGCGCCGAGGGCGAGTAGGCAGCCGACGGTGACGCTGAACCAGGTGCTGTACTGCTGGCTGTAGTCGTAGCCGATCCAGACCAGGATCGAGCCGCAGGCGAAGGCGACGAAGGTCAGGAAGGTCCGGCCGCGCTGGCTCAGCGAGCTGCTGTCGATCAGCAGCAGGGCCAGGGCCAGGAGGGCGAGCACTACCGAGCCGATGGCCAGCAGGCGCCATTGGGGGATGGCCACCACCGGCCCCTCGAAGGCGAACTTGGGCTGGCGCTGGAAGTTGTAGACGCCCCAGTAGGCGCCCACGGAGCCTTCGTCGTCGGTTTTCCAGGGCTGGTCGAAGGCCTCGATCACGAAGTAGTTGTAGCCCTGGGCGTTGAGGGCGTTGACCAGGGTGCGCAGATAGATCGCCTGGTTCGCCGGGGAGGCTTCGGCGCCGCCGCGGGTGCGGCCGTTGCTCGGCCAGCCGACTTCGGAAAGCAGCAGCGGTTTCTTCGGGAAGAGCTTCTTCAGGTCGCGGGCACGGTCGAGAACGAACTTGGTCGAGTCCTTCATCGGCACGAACTCCCAGTAAGGCAGGATGTGCGCGGCGATCAGGTCGACATGCCGGGCGAGCTGCGGGTATTGCTCCCAGATGTGCCATTGTTCCGAGGTGGTCACCGGGACCTTGACCGCCGCCCGAACCCGATCGATGTAGGCGATCAGGGCCTCCGGGGGGATTTCCTCGCGAAACAGCGCCTCGTTGCCGACCGTGACCCGCACCACGCTGCGCGAGCCGTTGGCCAGCTCGATGGCCTTGGCGATTTCCTGCTCGTTGCGCTCGATATCGCCGCTGATCCACACCCCGAGCGTCACTCGCATGCCGAACTCCTCGGCCAGCCGCGGTATGTCGGCCTGGGTCCCGGCGACCGAATAGGTGCGGATGTTGTTGGTCTGGCGGCTGAGCAGCTCCAGGTCGGAGCGGATTTCCTCGTCGCTGGGGTAGACGTTCTCCTGCGGGTTCTGTCCGGGACGGAACGGTGAGAAGGAGTAGCCGGAGATCTGGTCGGGCCAGTCCGGCGCGCTGACCGGCAGGTTGTAGAGCGCCCAGAAACCGGTGAACAGCGCTGCCACCGCCACCACCACCACGAGGTTGAGTCCGAATTTGCGCGATGACATGGGTGCATGGGTTCCGAGAGGTGGAACGGGGAGGCCGGTGGAGCCAGCGAGACCTTCTCCTGCAGCCTGCCCCCGCGTTGGATTCATGCCAGCCCGTTCGACGCGGGCTTTCTCGCGTTGGGCAATATGCCGCCAGAGAAGTTCGGCGGGCTAATCCTGACTCGGTATGGGGATTGCCGAGCAGCGCTTCTATCCGTCGGCGTTCGGGCCGATAATGCGCGCCCTAGCGAGGGTATGCTCATGAGTACTGAAGATCTGCGTTTCGGTGGAATCGCCCGCCTGTACGGCCGGGATGGCCTGGCCCGGCTCGCCGCGGCGCACGTCGCGGTGGTCGGTATCGGCGGGGTCGGCTCCTGGGCGGCGGAGGCGCTGGCACGCAGCGGGGTCGGGGAGATTTCCCTGTTCGATCTGGACGATGTCTGCATCACCAACACCAACCGCCAGATCCATGCCCTGGAAGGGGCGGTGGGCCGGCCGAAGGTGGAGGCGATGGCCGAGCGCATCCGCGCCATTAACCCGGCCTGCCGGGTGCACGCAGTCGCCGACTTCGTCACCCGCGAAACCATGGCCGACTACATCACCGAGGGGCTGGACTTCGTCGTCGACTGCATCGACAGCGTGGCGGCCAAGGCGGCGCTGATCGCCTGGTGCAAGCGGCGCAAGATCGGCATCGTCACCACCGGCGGGGCCGGCGGGCAGATCGATCCGACGCAGATCCAGATCACCGACCTGAACAAGACCTTCAACGATCCGCTGGCCGCCAAGGTGCGTTCGACCCTGCGGCGCGACTACGGTTTTTCCCGCACCCCAGGCCGCCACTACAGCGTACCCTGCGTATTTTCCGCCGAACAGCTGCGCTATCCCAAACCGGACGGCACGGTGTGCCAGAACAAGGGCTTCGTCGGCGAGGGGGTGAAGCTGGACTGCGCCGGCGGTTTCGGTGCCGTGATGATGGTCACCGCCAGTTTCGGCATGGCTGCGGCGGCGAAGGCGGTGGACAAGCTGGTCGCCGGGGCCCGGCGACCAGCGGAGCGCACGAGTCTGGAGGCTTGATGTTCGCGCCGGGCCGGCGCGAATCGCTCCAGTGTCCTAGCGGTGCTGCGCGATCAGCTCGCGCATCCGCTGCAGCACGGCGTTCAGGCCGTTGCTGCGCGAAGGCGAGAGCTGGCGGGACAGGCCGAGCCGGGCGAACCAGTCGGCGACATCCACCGCCGCCAGCTCCCCGGCATTCAGGTCGTCGACCCGTGCTATCAGTAGCGCCAGCAGGCCCCGCAGTAGCCGGGCGTCGCTCGCGGCGCGGAACCGCCAGCGGTCGTCCCGCAGCTCGCCTATGAGCCAGACCTGACTCTCGCAGCCCTGCACCCGGTTGCCCTCGCAGCGCTCGGCTTCGCTCAGCGACGCCAGGCGTTCGCCCCATTGCATCAGCAGCCGGGCACGCTGTTCCCAGCCATGGCACTGGTCGAAGGCGTCGAGGGCCTCGGCGGCAGTTTGCGGCAGGCTCATCGCAATAGCTCCAGGGCGTAGTTCAGGGCGGCGAAGAAGCGCTCCAGGTCATCCCCTTCGCTGTAGAGTCCCAGCGACACCCGCACTGCCCCCGGCAGGCCGAGGCGGCGCAGCAGCGGCATGGCGCAGTGCTGGCCGGCACGCACGGCGATGCCCTGCTCGCTGAGCAGGTGGGACAGGTCCGCGTTGTGCACCCCTTCGACCACGAAGCTCGCCAGGGCGATCTGCGGCTCGCCCAGCAGGTGCAGACCGTCGAAGCGGCGCAGACCGGCGAGCAGGCGAGCGTGCAGGGCAGCCTCGTGGGCGGCCAGCGCATCGCCATCCAGGCCGTCGAGGTAATCCAGCGCGGCGCCCAGGCCGATGGCCGTGCCGATCGCCGGGGTGCCGGCCTCGAAACCGAGCGGTGCCGGACGGAAGCGGGCGCTGTGGTAGTCGGCCTGTGCCACCATCTCGCCGCCGAACTGCCAGTGGTGCAGGCGCGAAAGCGCCTCGCTTCGGCCGTAGAGCACGCCGATGCCGTCCGGGCCATAGAGCTTGTGCCCGGAGAACACGTAGAAGTCGCAACCCAGCGCGTCGAGGTCATGACGGCCGTGGACCACACCCTGGGCGCCGTCGACCACGGTCAGCGCACCCTGGGTGCGGGCCATGGCCAAGAGCGGCGCCAGTGGCTGCCAGCGACCGAGAACGTTGGACAGCTGGCTGACGGCGAGCAGGCGGGTGCGTGGGCTGATCAGGCGTTCGGCCTGTTCGAGGTCGATATCGCCGGCGGCGTCCAGCGGCAACACCACCAGCTCCAGGTTGCGCCGTTGCGCCAGCTGCTGCCAGGGCAGCAGGTTGGCGTGGTGTTCCAAGGCGCTGATGACGATCTGCTCGCCGGGCCGGAATTCCACCTCCAGGCCGTACGCCAGTAGGTTGAGGGATTCGGTGGCGCCGCGGGTGAAGACGATCTGGCTGGCGCTCTCGGCGTTCAGCCAGGCGGCGATCTTCGCTCGGGCCCCCTCGAAGGCCAGAGTGGCACGTTCGCCGGGCGCGTGCTGGGCGCGGTGCACGTTGGCGGCGCCGCCGGCGTAGTAGTCGAGCAGGGCGTCCAACACCGCCTGCGGCTTCTGCGCGGTGGCGGCGCTGTCCAGGTAGGTCTGGCAGCTTTCACTGAAGGCGGCGAAGGCCGGGAAGTCGGCGCGCCAGGGAGAGGAGAGGGACATGGTCGGCGCTGCTGTTGATGAAGGAGGCCGGCGGGGGCGCCGGCGATCGCTGTTCGGAGTGGCGCAGTCCAGTGTAGGAGCGAGCTTGCCTGCGATCCAGGCTGATCGGGCACATCGCCAGCAAGCTGGCTCCTACGTTCGGGCACTGCGACTCAATTGTGCGCGTGCAGCGCCTCGTTCAGCTCGATGGCCGACTTGTGGGTCTTGCACTCCACCGCGCCGGTCTGCGAGTTGCGGCGGAACAGCAGGTCGGGCTGGCCGGCCAGGTCGCGGGCCTTGACCACCCTGACCAACTGGTTCTGCTCGTCGAGCAGGTTCACCTTGGTGCCGGCGGTGACGTACAGGCCGGATTCCACGGTGTTGCGGTCGCCCAGCGGGATGCCGATGCCGGCATTAGCACCGATCAGGCAGCCTTCGCCCACCGAGATGACGATGTTGCCGCCGCCGGACAGGGTGCCCATGGTCGAGCAGCCGCCGCCCAGGTCCGAGCCCTTGCCAACGAACACGCCGGCGGACACGCGGCCCTCGATCATGCCCGGGCCCGCGGTGCCGGCGTTGAAGTTGATGAAGCCCTCGTGCATCACGGTGGTGCCTTCACCCACGTAGGCGCCCAGGCGGATACGCGCCGTGTCGGCGATGCGCACGCCGCTCGGCACGACGTAGTCGGTCATCTTCGGGAACTTGTCCACGGAGAAGACTTCCAGCAGCTCGCCCTTCAGACGTGCCTCCAGCTGGCGCTCGGGCAGCTCGGCGAGGTCGATGGCGCCGTGACTGGTCCAGGCCACGTTGGGCAGCAGCGGGAAGATGCCGGCCAGGTTCTGTCCGTGCGGCTTGACCAGGCGGTGGGACAGCAGGTGCAGCTTGAGATAGGCCTCGGGGGTGGAGGTCAGCGCCGCGTCCTCGGCCAGCACGGTGGCCACCAGAGGCTTGTGGCTCTCTGCCAGGCGGGTGAGCAGGGCGGCCTGGGCCGGGTCGATGCCTTTCACGGCGTTGGCCAGCAGGGTGGCCTGGTCGTTGCTGATGGCGATCGCCTGATTGCCGTCGGTATAACCGAGGATCGGCGCGACTGCGGCGACCAGTTCGGCCGACGGCTCGTGCAGCGGTTGCGCGTAATAGACTTCCAGCCAGGCGCCCTGGCGGTTCTGGGTGCCTATACCGAAGGCCAGGCTGAACAGGGTAGTGGACATGGGTGATTCCTTGTTGCTGATTCGAATGGCGCCGGCTCAGGCCAGCACCGTGGAATAGAGTTCCGGCTTGAAGCCGATCAGGGTGCGATCGCCGAGGTCGAGGACCGGGCGCTTGATCATCGAGGGCGCGGCCAGCATCAGGTCGATGGCCTTGGCCTGATCGAGGTCGGCCTTCTGGGCGTCGTCCAGTTTGCGGAAGGTGGTGCCGGCGCGGTTCAGCACGGTCTGCCAGCCATGCTCGGCGCACCATTTCTCCAGGGAGGCGCGGTCGATGCCGGCGCTCTTGTAGTCATGGAAGCGGTAGGTCACGCCCTGCTGGTCGAGCCAGGTGCGGGCTTTCTTCATGGTATCGCAGGCCTTGATGCCATAGAGGACCGGAATGCCGTCAGTCATTGTCTGTCTGAGCCGTCGGAGGGGATGACGGGGAATTATGCCACTTGTTTAAAAAAACCGGATGACGGTTCTCGTTGCGATTGCTCCCGGAGGTAAACTGGGGACGACCCAGGCAGTTCCCTTTCCCTCGATGCAACTTCTCCATACCATTCTGATCATGCTGCTGGTCGTCGGCGGCACGCGTATCGCTGCGCAGTTCTTGCCCGTTCCGCTGCCGATCATCCAGATTCTCAGCGGCGCCCTGCTGGCGCTGCCGGCCCTCGGCCTGCACGTGCGGCTCGACCCGGAGCTATTCCTCCTGCTCTTCATCCCGCCGTTGCTGTTCGTCGACGGCTGGCGCATGCCCAAGGGCGAATTCCGCCGCCTGCGCACCCCCATCCTGCTGCTAGCCTTCGCTCTGGTGCTGTTCACCGTATTGGTCGCCGGCTGGCTGATCCATCTGCTGCTGGCGGATGTGCCGCTGGCCGTCGCCTTCGCCCTGGCAGCGGTGCTCTCGCCCACCGATGCGGTGGCGGTGTCGGCGATCGCCCGCAATCGGCTGCCGCGCACGCTGATGAACATCCTCCAGGGCGAGGCGCTGATGAATGACGCCTCGGGCCTGGTGGCGTTCAAGTTCGCCGTGGCCGCTGCACTGACCGGCATTTTCTCCCTGGCCGATGCCAGTCTGAAATTCGTCCTGGTGGCGCTCGGCGGGCTGCTGGTCGGCGTCGCGCTCGGCTATACGCTGAGCCGCGTGCGGGCCTGGATGATCGCCCGCGGCTGGGAGGACCCGGCGCCTCACGTGATGTTCATGCTGCTGCTGCCGTTCGCCGCCTACGTACTGGCCGAGCATCTCGGCGTGTCGGGCATCCTGTCGGCGGTGGCGGCGGGCATGGTACAGAGTCGGCTCGATCTGCTGCCGCGGCAGACCACCACGCGCCTGCTCAATCGCAGCGTCTGGCATCTGCTCGAGTTCACCTTCAACGGGCTGATCTTCCTGCTGCTCGGCCTGCAATTACCAGACATCGTCAAAGCCGCGGCCAGAGGGGCGCAGGGGAGCGTCTGGCTGACCGCTTGCCAGCTGGCGTTCTACGTGCTGGCGGTATTCTTCATCCTGCTGTCGCTGCGCTTTCTGTGGATGTACGGCTATTGGCGGATCTCCAGCGCGCTGCGCCACTGGCGCGGCCTTCCCAGTGCGGTCGACGGCCAGTCGCCGATTCGGCTGGCCGCGTTGCTGTCGCTCGGCGGGGTGCGCGGCGCGGTGACTCTCGCCGGTGTCCTCTCGCTGCCGCTGTTGGGTAACGGAGAAGCCTTCCCCGAACGGGATCTGCTGATCTTCATCGCCGCCGGGGTAATCCTGCTGTCGCTGCTGGCCGCCAGCGTCGGCCTGCCTCGCCTGCTTGCAGGCCTGCCGCCGGACAACGAGGATGCCCGCCTGAGCGAGCGGCAGCGGCATTGGGCGAGGACCGTCGAGGCGGCGATCCGTGCCCTGGAGGCGCAGGCCGAGGATGCTTCGCTGGATGCGGAGGGAATGGCCCTGGCGACCGAGGTCAAGGCCAAGATCATGGCCGAGTACCGCCAGCAGCTGGAGCAGGACAGCTCCGGCGAGGCGCGGACACGGATGCGGCAGATGGATGAGCTGGAGCAGCGTCTGCGTCTGGAGGCCCTGCGGGCCCAACGTCTCGAACTGTACCGCCTGCGCCGCGAGCACCAGGTGGACGACGATCTGCTCGGAGAGATCCTGCGCGATCTGGATATCAGCGAAGCACGCTTGCAGCGCGGCTGAAGGCGCGGGTCGCCCCGCGCCGACAGGCTTCAGCCGGCGTTCACGAAGTCGCGGATACGCCCGGCGGCTTCCACGCATTCGGCCCGCGGGGCGACCAAGGCCATGCGCACGCGGTTGGCTCCGGGGTTGAAGCCGTCCACTTCGCGCGAGAGGAAGGAGCCCGGCACCACGGTCACGTGCTCGCGGGCGAACAGCTCGCGGGTGAAGACCGTATCGTCCGCCGGCGTTCTCGGCCAGAGGTAGAAACTGCCGTCCGGCCGCTTCACATCCAGCACCGGCTGCAGGATATCCAGCACCGCATCGAATTTCTCCCTGTAGAGCACCCGGTTGGCGCTCACGTGGGCCTCGTCGTTCCAGGCGGCGATGCTGGCCAGTTGGGTCTGCACCGGCATGGCGCAGCCGTGGTAGGTGCGGTAGAGCAGGTATTTCTTCAGGATCTCGGCGTCGCCAGCGACGAAGCCGGAGCGCAGACCCGGCAGGTTGGAGCGCTTGGACAGGCTGTGGAACACCACGCAGCGGGAGAAGTCGCTGCGGCCGAGCTCGGCGCAGGCGGTCAGCAGGCCGGGCGGCGGGTTCTGCTCGTCGAAATAGAGCTCGCTGTAGCACTCGTCGGCAGCGATCACGAAGTCGTGTTCGTCGGCCAACGCGATCAGCTTCTTCAAGGTATCCAGCGGCACCAGGGCGCCGGTGGGGTTGCCCGGCGAGCAGATGAAGAGAATTTGGCAGCGCTGCCACACCTGCGACGGAACCGCGTCGAAATCGGGGTTGAAACCGTTTTCCTCGGTGCACGGCAGGTAGTGGGGCGTGGCGCCGGCGAGCAGGGCCGCGCCCTCGTAGATCTGGTAGAAGGGGTTCGGGCTGATCACCAGGCCACTGCGCTCGCGCTCCACCACCGCCTGGGTGAAGGAGAACAGCGCCTCGCGGGTGCCGTTCACCGGCAGCACGTGGCGCGCCGGATCGAGCCAACCGGCCGGCACCCGAAAGCGCCGCTCGCACCAGTGGGCGATGGCTTCGCGCAACATCGGCAGGCCGAGAGTGGTCGGGTAGACCGAGAGCTGGTCGAGATTGGCCGCCAGGGTTTCGGCGACGAAACTCGGCGAGCGGTGCTTGGGTTCGCCGATGGACAGGGCGATAGGGGCCTTGTCGGCCGGCGGCTGCACTCCGGCGAGCAGCGCGCGGAGCTTCTCGAAAGGGTAGGGTTGCAGCAGGTTCAGGGCGTTGTTCATTTTTTCTTGGCTTCGGCTTCAGTCCGGTCAGATGCTGATCTGGCTAGGCTGGGGGCTATGGTTCTCGGCATCCGATAGCTGCTCGACGATCGCCTGCTGCAGGCGTATGCAGAGCTCCGGGTCGGACAGCGGCTGGTTGTTCGCATCGGTGACCAGGAAGACGTCCTCGACCCGCTCGCCCAGGGTGCCGATCTTGGCGTTCTGCAGCGACAGGTCGAACTCCAGGAAGATCTTGCCGAGGCGCGCCAGCAGACCGGGGCGATCGGGCGCAGTCAGTTCGAGAATGGTCACCGGACGCTGCGCGTCGTTGTGGATGGTGACCTGCGGTGCGAAGGCGAAATGCTTGAGCTGGCGCGGCACCCGGCGCTGGATGATGGTCGGGTAGTCGTCAGGATTGCGCAGGGCTTCCACCAGGCCGCGGCGGATCTCCTGGATGCGCCGCGGGTTTTCGCCGATCGGGCTGCCATCGGCGTCCAGCACGATGTAGGTGTCCAGGGTGAACTGACTGGTCGAGGTGATGATGCGGGCGTCATGGATGCTCAGATTGAGCTGGTCCATGGCGGCCACGGTCACGGCGAAGAAGTCGTGCTGGTCCGGCGCGTAGATGAAGATCTGGGTGGCCCCCTCGAACTCGCGTTGGGTGGTTTCCTTGATCAGGACCAGCGGATCGCTGCTGGTGACCGGGTGCTGCAGAATCGCCTCGGTATGCCAGGCGACGTCGTTGGCGGTATGGCGCAGGAAATAGTCGTCGCCCAGCTGCGACCAGAGCTGCTCGGCATCGTCCGGGTCGGTACCACTGCGCACCAGGATGTCCAGCGCGGCGCTCTGGGTCTGGCGGATCTGCTCCTCGCGGTCGACCGGGTGCTCCAGGCCACGGCGCAGTGCCTGCTTGGTCTCGGTGTAGAGCTGGCGCAACAGGCTGGCGCGCCAGGAGTTCCACAGTGTCGGGTTGGTGGCGTTGATGTCCGCCACGGTCAGCACGTAGAGATAGTCCAGGTGGGTCTGGTCGACGACCTGGCGGGCGAAGTCGAAGATCACCTGCGGGTCGGAGAGGTCCTTGCGCTGGGCGGTGGTGGACATCGCCAGGTGGTTGCGCACCAGCCAGACCACCAGCTCGGTGTCCCAGGCCGGCAGGTGATGGCGTTCGCAGAAGGCACGGGCGTCGGTCGCGCCGAGCTCCGAGTGGTCGCCGCCGCGGCCCTTGCCGATGTCGTGATAGAGGCCGGCGATGTAGATCAGCTCGGGTTTGGGCAGCTTGGCGGTGAGCTTGCTGGCCAACGGATACTTCTCCGCCATCTCCGGCCAGGTCAGCTTGCGCAACTGCTTGATCACGTTCAGGGTGTGGGCGTCCACGGTATAGATGTGGAACAGGTCGTGCTGCATCTGCCCGACGATGTGCCCGAACTCCGGCAGATAACGCCCCAGGATGCCGTAGCGGTTCATTCTGCGCAGGTTGCGGTGGATACCCTGGCGGCACTTGAACAGCTCGATGAACAGGCTGGTGTTGCGGATGTCGTTGCGGAATTCGTCGTTGATCAGATAGCGATGATCCCGCAGCAGACGGATGGTATCGGCACGCACGCCCTTGATTTCCGGGTGCTGGGCCAGCAGCACGAAAATCTCCATCAGGGCGAACGGGGCGCGCTTGAAGACGCTCTCGTTGCAGGCCTCCAGATAGCCGTCGTGGATCTGGAAGCGACTGTTCAGGGGCTCGATCTGGTCGGCCTTGTCGCTGCGGAGGATGACTTCCTCGAAGTGCTGGGAGACCAGTTCGGTCAGCTCGGCGATGCCCATCACCACCCGGTAGTACTTCTGCATGAAGCGCTCGACCGCCAGTTTGGCGTCGCTATCTTGGTAGCCGAGCAGTCCGGCGATCTGTCGCTGGTAGTCGAACAGCAGGCGGTCCTCCGCGCGGCCGGCGAGCATGTGCAGGGCATAGCGCACCTTCCAGAGGAACTCCTGGGATTCGGAGAGTAGGGCATATTCGCCTTCCAGCAGGAAGCCCTGGCCGACCATCGCGTGCAGCTTGAGGGTGCCGAACTGGCGGCGGGCGATCCATAGGATGGTCTGGATGTCGCGCAGCCCGCCGGGCGAGCCCTTGACGTTGGGCTCCAGATTGTACTCGGTGTCGTTGTAGCGGGCGTGGCGGGCTTTCTGCTCGTCGCGCTTGGCGAGGAAGAAGGCCTGACTCGGCCACATCCGCTCGGGGCTGGTGACCTCCTGCATGCGCTGGCGCAGGCGTTCAGGGCCGGCGATGGTACGGCTCTCCATCAGGTTGGTGATCACCGTCAGGTCGGCTCGGGCCTCCTCGGCGCACTCGGCCACCGAGCGCACGCTCTGGCCCACTTCCAGGCCGATGTCCCAGAGCAGGGTGAGAAAGCCCTCGATGGACTCGCGAAAGGTCTCATGGTCGTCGCCGTCCAGCAGGATCAGCAGGTCGATGTCCGAATACGGGTGCAGCTCGCCACGCCCGTAGCCTCCGACCGCGACCAGGGCGATATCGGCGTCCTCGCTCCAGTCGAAGCGGTTCCAGGCCTGGCAAAGGATCTGGTCGACGAACCAGGCGCGGTCCTCGATCAGGCGACGAATGTCGCGGCCGGACAGAAAGCGCTCGTCGAGCACCTCCCGTGCGTGCTTGATGGCCTTCTTGAATGCGGCGATGGGGCTGGCCTTCAGAGCCAGCTCCGCCTGGAACTGGCCATGGTCGAACAATTCCGGATCTACCTGCGGCATGACATGAGTTCCTTCCTTTTGAGTGCTGTACGCCGTCGTCAGGCCGGGGTGCGCGGGATGGTGTCGTCGCTGCGCAGGGTGAGGATCTCGTATCCGTCGGCGGTCACCAGGATGGTGTGCTCCCACTGGGCAGAGAGCTTGCGGTCCTTGGTGATGGCGGTCCAGCCGTCGCCGAGCAGACGGGTCTCAGCGCGGCCCTGGTTGATCATCGGCTCGATGGTGAAGGTCATGCCCTCCTTGAGCTCCAGGCCGGTGCCGGCGCGGCCGTAGTGCAACACCTGGGGCTCTTCGTGGAACACGGCGCCGATGCCATGACCGCAGTATTCGCGGACCACGGAGAAACCGTTCTTCTCGGCGTGCTTCTGGATCACCTCGCCGATATCGCCGAGATGGGCGCCCGGGCGGACCAGTTCGATGCCTTTATACAGGCACTCCTGGGTCACCTGGCACAGCCTTCTGGCCCATTCGGAAACATTGCCGACTAGGAACATCATGCTGGTGTCCCCGTGATAGCCGTCCTTGATCACCGTGATGTCGATATTGACGATGTCGCCATCCTTGAGTGGCTTGTCATTGGGGATGCCGTGGCAGACCACGTGGTTGATCGAGGTGCAGATCGACTTGGGAAAACCCTTGTAATTGAGCGGTGCCGGAATAGCCTTCTGCTCGTTGACCATGTAATCGTGGCAGATCCGGTCCAGTTCCTCGGTGGTGACGCCGGGCTTCACATGTTTGCCGATCATTTCCAGCACGTCGGCGGCCAGGCGGCCGGCTACGCGCATTTTTTCGATTTCCTCGGGCGTCTTGATAGTGACGGTCATGAAAACTCTCTGGGCGCACGGGGCGCAAGGCTACAAATCAGAAAGAACGATAATAAACCAAATTGGTCAGAAGCCCGAGAAAAGCACGGAAAACCCCGCCAAAGCAGTACGGCTCGGTCGCCGAGGCGAGGATGGATGGCGCCGCGAACCCTGCAGGCCTGTAGCTCGCAGCTGGCTTTTATGCTATAAAGCGCGCCGCTCGGAGGATCCCTGTCCAGCGAGCGCAAAACCCACACACGCATCGACACGATATCCTGGGTGCCCGCAAGGGTTGGATATTGGGATGCGTGGAGGCCCAACCCGACTTATCGAGGAATAGAGATGTCCCAAGTCAACATGCGCGACATGCTGAAGGCCGGTGTGCACTTCGGCCACCAGACCCGTTACTGGAACCCGAAGATGAACAAGTACATCTTCGGCGCGCGCAACAAGATTCACATCATCAACCTAGAAAAGACTCTGCCGATGTTCAACGAGGCCCTGGCCTTCGTTGAAAAGCTGGCTGCCAGCAAGAACAAGATCCTGTTCGTAGGCACCAAGCGTTCCGCCGGCAAGCTCGTGCGTGAAGAAGCGACCCGCTGCGGCATGCCGTACGTCGATCACCGTTGGCTCGGCGGCATGCTGACCAACTACAAGACCATTCGCGCCTCCATCAAGCGTCTGCGCGAGCTGGAAGCCCAGTCCCAGGACGGCACCTTCGCCAAGCTGACCAAGAAAGAAGCGCTGATGCGCACTCGCGATCTGGAGAAGCTGGAGCGCAGCCTGGGTGGCATCAAGGACATGGGCGGTCTGCCGGACGCCATGTTCGTGATCGACGTCGACCATGAGCGCATCGCGATCAGCGAAGCCAACAAGCTGGGTATTCCGGTGATCGGCATCGTCGATACCAACAGCAGCCCGGAAGGTGTGGATTACATCATCCCGGGTAACGACGACGCCATCCGCGCCGTTCAGCTGTACCTGGTCGCCATGGCTGACGCGATTATCCAGGGTCGTCAGAACGCCAGCACCGGCGACGAGTTCGTCGAAGAAGTCGCGGCCTCCGAGGTCGCAGAAGGCTAAGTTCGGACGCCTGCGTTACCCGGTGCGCAAAAAGGGGGCTAGGCCCCCTTTTTGCCACCTTCGAATTGAAGCCCGCTCGGCTTTCCGGGTTGAGTGGTTTGAAACCTATCCTAGAGGATTGCGAACATGGCAGAGATTACTGCGGCTCTGGTCAAGGAACTGCGCGAGCGTACCGGCCAGGGCATGATGGAGTGCAAGAAGGCCCTGGTTGCCGCCGGTGGCGACATCGAAAAGGCCATTGACGACATGCGCGCTTCCGGTGCGATCAAGGCGGCCAAGAAGGCTGGCAACATCGCAGCCGAGGGTGCCATCGCCGTCAAGGTGGCAGCTGACAACAAGTCGGCCGTGATTGTCGAAATCAACTCCCAGACCGACTTCCTGGCTCTGCAGGAAGACTTCAAGGCCTTCGTCGCCGATAGTCTGGAAAAGGCTTTCGTCGAGAAGTTGACCGACGTGGCTCCGCTGGTCGCTGCCCAGGAGTCCGCTCGCGAGGCTCTGGTGGCCAAGACCGGCGAAAACGTCAACATCCGCCGTCTGACCCGTGTCGAAGGCGACGTGGTCGGTGCCTACCTGCACGGCCACCGCATCGGCGTGCTGGTGACCCTCAAGGGCGGCGATTCCGAACTGGCTCGCGAAATCGCCATGCACGTGGCGGCCAGCAACCCGCAGTTCCTGGACCCGACCCAGGTCTCCGAGGAAGCCGTCGCCAAGGAGAAAGAGATTTTCCTGGCCCTCAATGCCGACAAGATCGCCGGCAAGCCGGAAAACATCGTCGAGAACATGGTCAAGGGCCGTATCAGCAAGTTCCTCGCCGAGGCCAGCCTGATCGAGCAGCCTTTCGTCAAGGACCCGGAAATCAAGGTCGGCGCTCTTGCCAAGAAGGCCGGTGCCGAGATCGTCTCCTTCGTTCGCTACGAAGTGGGTGAGGGTATCGAGAAGGCTGAGGTCGACTTCGCTGCCGAAGTTGCCGCCCAAGTCGCTGCCAGCAAGCAATAAGACGGTTTATCACCGTCGTCCCGACAAGAGGCTGCCCGCTCACGCGTGCGGCCTCTTTGTCAAACTAGCGGTCTGTTCGGTCGATCCGCCTGTCGGTTTTGCCGCTCAAGGCGCCGGTTTGCTCCTTGTCCTGGCGGGGCATGGGGCCGATCAATAGGCCTCTCAGACCGAGGGCGCCAGAAGCGTCCATTTGTTGTTCGCGCCATAGCTGCGCAGAAAACCCGCAGGCGTAATTGTCTGTCATGATTCAAAGTGCCGCAGGAGAGATTCGCAATGGCCCAGCAGGTGAGTGGACGTCAACCTCGCTATAAACGCATTCTGCTCAAACTCAGCGGCGAAGCCCTAATGGGCTCCGAAGACTTCGGTATAGATCCCAAGGTACTGGATCGCATGGCCCTTGAGGTCGGTCAGTTGGTCGGTATCGGCGTTCAGGTCGGCCTGGTGGTCGGTGGAGGCAACCTGTTCCGTGGTGCTGCGCTTTCTGCTGCCGGCATGGACCGCGTGACTGGAGATCACATGGGTATGCTGGCTACGGTGATGAACGCCTTGGCCATGCGGGATGCTCTGGAGCGCTCCAATATCCCCGCACTGGTTATGTCGGCGATTTCCATGGTTGGCGTGACCGACCACTACGATCGGCGCAAGGCCATGCGCCATCTGACCTCTGGCGAAGTAGTGATATTTTCTGCCGGCACCGGCAACCCATTCTTCACCACGGACTCCGCGGCCTGCCTGCGTGCCATCGAGGTCGATGCCGATCTGGTGCTCAAAGCCACCAAGGTGGATGGCGTCTACACTGCCGACCCGTTCAAGGATCCCAATGCCGAGAAGTTCGATCACCTGACCTATGATGAAGTGCTCGATCGCAAGCTGGGCGTGATGGATCTGACCGCTATCTGTCTGTGTCGTGATCACAAGATGCCTCTGCGTGTCTTCAATATGAACAAGCCTGGCGCCCTGCTGAACATCGTCGTGGGGGGCGCCGAGGGAACCCTGATCGAGGAGAGTAAGCATGATCAATGAGATCAAGAAGGACGCGCAGGAGCGCATGAAGAAGACTCTGGAATCCCTGGGCCACGCGTTCGCCAAGATCCGTACCGGTCGTGCCCATCCGAGCATTCTGGATGGTGTCATGGTTTCCTACTATGGCGCTGACACTCCATTGCGCCAGGTTGCCAACGTGGTTGCCGAAGACGCGCGCACCCTGGCTCTGACCGTATTCGACAAGAGCATGATCCAGGCGGTGGAAAAGGCGATCATGACCTCCGATCTGGGGCTCAATCCGGCGACCGCGGGTACCACCATTCGAGTGCCGATGCCGGCGCTGACCGAGGAGACCCGCAAGGGCTATACCCGTCAGGCCCGCGCTGAGGCGGAGAACGCCCGGGTCGCCGTGCGTAATATTCGCCGCGATGCTCTGGCTCAACTGAAGGATCTGGTCAAAGAGAAGGAGATCAGCGAGGACGAGGAGCGCCGCGCGGCTGATGAGGTCCAGAAGCTGACCGATAAGCATGTTGCCGAGGTTGATAAGGCCTTGGAGAACAAGGAAACCGACCTGATGGCCGTGTGATAGCGGCTTTTACAGGAAGCCTTATGGACAAGAAGAAGACGGCTGCTCAGCCCGCAGTGCCACGTCATGTGGCCATCATCATGGATGGGAATAATCGCTGGGCGAAGAAACGCCTGTTGCCTGGTATCGCCGGGCACAAGGCCGGTGTGGACGCGGTGCGCGCGGTGATCGAGGCTTGCCTCGAGGCCGGCGTTGAGGTGCTGACCCTGTTCGCGTTCTCCAGCGAGAACTGGCAGCGTCCCGCCGCAGAGGTCGGTGCCTTGATGGATCTGTTTTTAGCTGCCTTGCGCCGCGAGGCGAAGAAGCTCGAGGAAAACGGCATCTCTTTGCGCATTATTGGCGACCGTTCCCGCTTCCGGCCGGAATTGCAGGCGGCTATGCGCGAGGCCGAGCTGCAGACGGTCGGGCAGGATCGCTTCATCCTGCAGATCGCCGCCAATTACGGCGGTCAGTGGGACATCGTCCAGGCCGCTCAGCGCCTGGCGCGGGAGGTCAAGGCCGGCCATCTGCAGCCAGAGGAAATCAGTCCGCAGCTCCTGCAGAGCTGCCTCTCGACAGGTGATCTGCCTTTGCCCGATCTATGTATTCGTACTGGTGGAGACCATCGCATCAGTAATTTTCTGCTTTGGCAGCTTTCCTACGCCGAATTGTATTTTAGCGATCTCTATTGGCCCGACTTCAAACAGGATGCCATGCGCAAGGCGCTGGCCGATTTCGCGACTCGCCAGCGTCGCTTCGGCAAGACCAGCGAGCAGATCGAGACAGAGGCGCGGCTCTGATGCTCAAGCAGAGAGTTATTACCGCGCTGATTCTCCTGCCCATCGCGTTGGGCGGCTTTTTTCTTCTGGATGGCTGGGCATTTGCTGCGTTTATCGGGGGCGTGATCACGCTGGGGGCTTGGGAGTGGGCTCGACTGGCCGGGCTCGAGGCCCAGGCGGCAAGGGTGGGGTTCGCTGTACTGGTCGCATTGACACTTTGGATGCTTTACCAAATTCCAGTGATTTCGACCTTGCTGCTTCCGCTGGCTCTCGTCTGGTGGGTGCTGGCTGTGCCGTTGGTGCTGCGTTATCCGCAAAGCAGTTTCTACTGGGAGAGTACCGCTAGACGGTTGCTCATCGGTCTGCTGATTCTCCTGCCGGCCTGGAAAGGCTTGCTGCTGCTCAAGCAGTGGCCTTTAGCGAACTGGCTCATCGTCGCCGTGATGGTGCTCGTCTGGGCAGCAGATGTCGGCGCCTACTTCTTTGGCAGGGCCTTCGGCAAGCACAAGCTCGCACCGAAGGTAAGTCCCGGAAAAAGTTGGGAAGGGTTGTTTGGCGGTCTGTTGGTCAGCCTGTTGATCACGGCAGGAGTCGGTTTGTTTCGCGGCTGGTCGATGTCCGAGCTATCGCTGGCGCTGGTCGGTTCAACGCTGGTGGTGCTCGTTTCGGTGGTCGGGGATCTGGCCGAAAGCATGTTCAAGCGCCAATCCGGACTTAAGGACAGCAGCCACCTGTTGCCCGGGCATGGTGGTGTCTTGGATCGCATCGACAGCTTGACGGCAGCCATTCCGCTCTTCGTTGTCATTCTTTGGATTGCTGGCTGGGGGAAACTTTGAATCCGCAACAGATAACGGTGCTGGGTGCTACCGGTTCGATCGGCAAAAGTACGCTAGATGTCATCGCCCGCCATCCTGATCGCTACCAGGCGTTCGCACTAACCGGGTACGCCCGTTTGGACGAGTTGAGGGCGCTCTGCTTGCGCTTCCGTCCGAGATACGCCGTGGTGCCGACAGAGGTGGCGGCGCGTCAGCTGCAGGATGATCTGCGGTCTGCTGGGTTGGCTACTCGGGTCTTGCAGGGGACAGATGGCCTTTGCGAGGTGTCCGCCCATCCCGAGGTGGATGCCGTGATGGCGGCAATCGTCGGGGCGGCCGGTTTGCGTCCGACGCTGGCTGCTGTGGAGGCTGGCAAGAAAGTCCTGTTGGCCAACAAGGAGGCGCTGGTGATGTCCGGTGCCTTGTTCATGCAGGCGGTACGCCGTAGTGGTTCGCAGCTTCTGCCTATCGACAGCGAGCACAATGCGATTTTCCAATGCCTGCCGTCCGATTATCAGCGAGGGCTGAGCAAGGTCGGGGTGCGCCGCATTCTGCTGACGGCCTCAGGTGGTCCATTCCGACAAATGCCTGCAGCGGGTTTGGTTGATGTGACGCCCGAGCAGGCTTGTGCCCATCCCAACTGGTCCATGGGCCGGAAGATTTCCGTCGATTCTGCGAGCATGATGAACAAGGGGCTGGAGTTGATCGAGGCCTGCTGGCTATTCGATGCGCAGCCGGCACAGGTCGAGGTGGTCGTTCATCCACAGAGCGTTATCCATTCCTTGGTCGATTATGTCGATGGCTCGGTTCTGGCTCAGTTGGGCAATCCGGACATGCGCACTCCCATCGCTCACGCTTTGGCTTGGCCTGAGCGGATCGACTCGGGTGTTGCTCCACTGGATCTATTCAGGGTCGCCCGGCTGGATTTCGAAGCTCCCGACGAGCAGCGATTCCCCTGTTTGCGTCTCGCGCGTCAGGCTGCAGAGGCTGGTGGTTGTGCTCCGGCCATGCTCAATGCCGCCAACGAAGTGGCGGTATCCGCTTTCCTCGAGCGGCGCATTCGCTTCACGGAAATCGCGAGTATGATCGGAGACGTGCTCGAGGCGGAATCGAATACGGCCGCCGATAGCCTGGATGCAGTCTTGCATGCGGATGCCAAGGCGCGCTCGCTGGCTGAGGATTGGCTGCGGCGAGGTGGGCGCTGATCCGTTGGCAATGAGCGGATTCGCCGTTTGCCGTATCGCGCCTGGAACGACCATGGATTCCCGAGGAGTCATTCGATGAGTGCACTTTACATGATCGTGGGCACCTTCATTGCCCTCGGGGTCTTGGTTACCTTCCACGAGTTCGGCCATTTCTGGGTTGCTCGTCGCTGTGGGGTCAAGGTTCTGCGCTTTTCCATCGGCTTCGGCAAGCCACTGCTACGTTGGCATGGCCGGAAAGGCACCGAATTCATGATCGCAGCGGTGCCGCTGGGTGGCTACGTGAAGATGCTCGACGAGCGAGAGGCAGAGGTGCCGGTCGAACTCCTCGATCAGGCTTTCAATCGTAAAAGTGTATGGCAGCGCATTTCGATCGTCTCCGCGGGCCCGTTGGCTAACTTCCTCTTGGCACTGTTCTTCTTCTGGCTGTTCGCGGTGCTCGGAAGCCAGCAGGTCAGACCTGTTATCGGCTCGGTCGAGGAGGGCAGTTTGGCTGCGGTGGCGGGATTGGCGGCCGGGCAGGAGATCGTCGCTGTAGATGGCGAGGAAACCTTCGGTTGGGCAGCAGTAAACCTGCAACTGGTCCGGCGTCTGGGGGAGTCCGGGCGGCTGAAGGTGACCGTGCGTGACAATGGATCCAACGTGGCTCAGACGCGCCAAGTGGTTCTTGAGGATTGGCTGAAAGGAATAGATGAGCCCGATCCGATCGCGGCGCTGGGGATTCGCCCTTGGCGTCCCGCCATCCCGCCGTTGTTGGGACGGCTTGATCCGAAGGGGGCTGCGCAGGCGGCCGGTTTGCTCAGTGGCGATCGTCTGCTCTCGTTCGATGGGCAGACATTGGATGACTGGCAACAGGTCGTGGACAGGGTTCGTGCGCGCCCTGGCGAGCGTGTGGTTTTCCAGGTCGAGCGTGCCGGGCAGCAGCTCCAGGTGCCCGTCACCTTGGGCTCGCGAGGAGAGGGCAAGGCACGTAGTGGCTACCTTGGGGCTGGCGTGGAGGGCGTCGACTGGCCTCCTGAGATGCTGCGCACTGTTCGTTTCGGTCCCGCGGATGCGATTGGCGAAGCT
Source organism: Azotobacter bryophylli (assembly GCF_042643485.1). Classification (NCBI taxonomy): domain Bacteria; kingdom Pseudomonadati; phylum Pseudomonadota; class Gammaproteobacteria; order Pseudomonadales; family Pseudomonadaceae; genus Azotobacter; species Azotobacter bryophylli. The sequence continues at coordinate 286,507 of NZ_JBHRSJ010000001.1, forward strand.
TTCCGGCGTACCTGGAGCATGAGCGTCCTGACGTTCGAGTCCCTGAAGAAAATGCTCTTTGGCGAGCTCTCGGTAAAAAACTTGAGCGGGCCGATAACCATTGCTAAAGTGGCCGGCGCCTCGGCCCAGTCCGGGGTGGGGGACTTCCTGAACTTTCTCGCCTACCTGAGCATAAGCTTGGGGGTACTCAATCTGCTGCCTATTCCGGTGCTCGATGGTGGGCATTTGCTGTATTACGTTGTCGAAGCCGTGCGTGGGCGCCCCTTGTCCGAAAGAGTGCAGGCTTGGGGTATGCAGATCGGCATCAGTCTCGTGATCGGGGTGATGCTGTTGGCTCTATTGAACGATTTGAGCCGACTGTAACGCGCTGCCGAATTTACGAACCTGCCGCATTTTGCGGCAGGTTCTTTATTGACAGTTGGAAAAAAGGACTTCATGAAACGCCTGCTGCTACCTGCGGTCCTCGCCGCTTTGATGACCGCTGAGGTTCACGCTGAGTCTTTCAAAATAACCGATATTCGCGTGAACGGTTTGCAGCGGGTTTCCGCCGGCAGCGTATTCGGCGCTCTACCGCTGAACGTCGGCGAGCAGGTAGACGATCGCCGTCTGGTGGAGGCAACGCGAGCTCTATTTCGGACGGGCTTCTTCCAGGATATCCAGCTCGGTCGTGAAGGGAATGTCCTGGTCATCAATGTAGTCGAGCGCCCAACAATTTCGGGGATCGAGCTGGAGGGCAACAAGGCTATCAAGTCGGAAGACCTTCTGAAGGGGTTGCAACAGTCTGGGCTCGCCGAGGGTGAGATCTTCCAGCGAGCCACTCTGGAGGGGGTCCGCAATGAGCTGCTTCGCCAGTATATCGCTCAGGGGCGGTATTCGGCCGACATTCAAACTGAAGTAGTACCGCAACCGCGTAATCGCGTGCTACTGAAGATCAAGATCAATGAGGGCTCGGTTGCTGCTATCCAGCATATCAACGTGGTCGGGAATACCGTCTTTCCTGACAAGACCCTGCTCAATCTGTTCGAGCTGAAAACCACGAACCTGCTGTCCTTTTTCCGCAACGACGACAAGTATGCGCGGGAAAAGCTGTCCGGAGATCTGGAGCGTCTGCGCTCTTACTACCTGGATCGTGGCTATATCAACATGGATATCTCCTCTACCCAGGTATCCATCACGCCCGACAAGAAGCATGTCTATATCACCGTCAACATCGAAGAGGGTGAGAAGTACACCGTTCGCGATGTAAAGCTGGCTGGCGATCTCAAAGTCCCGGAGGATGAGATTCGCTCCCTGGTGTTGGCAAAGGAGGGGCAGGTCTTTTCGCGCAAGGTAATGACCAGCACTTCCGAACTGATCACCCGTCGCCTGGGCAACGAGGGCTATACCTTTGCCAACGTCAACGCTGTTCCCGAGCCCCATGATGAGGACCATACGGTATCGGTGACCTTCGTGGTCGATCCGGGCAAGCGGGCTTATGTGAACCGTATCAATTTCCGTGGGAATACCAAGACCGAAGACGAAGTGCTTCGCCGGGAGATGCGTCAGATGGAGGGCGGCTGGGCATCCACTTACCTGATCGATCAGTCCAAGGTTCGTCTCGAACGTCTGGGATTCTTCAAAGAGGTCAACGTCGAGACCCCCCAAGTGCCAGGTACTGACGATCAGGTTGACGTCAACTACACGGTCGAAGAGCAACCCTCCGGCTCCGTCAGTGCTAGCGTAGGTTTCGCCCAGAACTCGGGTCTCGTGCTCGGTGGTTCAATCAGCCAGAACAACTTCCTCGGTACTGGTAACCGGGTCAGCATCGGTCTGACTCGCAGTAATTATCAGACCAACTACAACTTCGCCTTCACCGATCCCTATTGGACTGACGATGGGATTAGTCTTGGCTATAACGTGTTTTACCGCACTTCCAATTACGACAAGCTCAATGTCAGTTACTCCAGCTATTCGCTGGATAGTTATGGTGCTGGCGTCAACCTCGGTTATCCGATTAACGAGACCTCACGGCTGAGCTATGGCTTGTCTGCTCAGCAGGACAAGATCAAGCCTGGCACCTATCCGGTCGGAGAAATCCTGGATTTCATCGACAAGGAAGGCGACAGCTTCATGAACTTCAAAGCCTCCGCCGGATGGTCAGAGTCGACTCTGAACAAGGGGGTCATGGCTACCAAGGGGCATTCTCAGGGCTTATCGTTGCAGACCACCTTGCCTGGAAGTGACCTGTCGTTCTACAAGCTTGAGTACAATGCTCAGTTGTTCACGCCGCTGACCGAAACCTATACCCTGCGTTTCCATACTGAGCTTGGCTATGCCGATAGTTTTGGCTCGACATCCAAGATGCCGTTCTATGAAAACTACTATGGGGGCGGTTTCGGCTCGGTTCGTGGTTTCCGTGCTGGCAGTCTGGGCTCGCGCAGTACTCCCGCTGCCAATGATCCGGATCAGAAGCCACAACCCTTCGGTGGTAACGTCAAGCTTATCGGCGGGGTCGAGGTGCTGTTCCCTCTTCCGTTCGTCGAGGATCAACGCTCGTTGCGCAGTACTGTATTCTGGGACGTGGGTAACGTGTTCGATACGAACTGCAGTAATGCCCAGAAAAATGGTGTGACTGGTGGCAGGAAAAAGGACGACTCTTGCAGCATCAGCCCCAGCAACCTAGCTAGCGCTGTTGGTGTCGGCCTGACCTGGATCACTGCCATGGGGCCTCTCAGCTTCAGTGTGGCCGCTCCGGTTCAAAAGCCGCAGAATGCCGATACCCAGTTCTTCCAATTCTCTCTGGGGCAGACCTACTGACAGCCGCCCCGTTTTATCTGTAAATGCTTCATAGCAGGAGTGCATCGTGCGTAAATTGACTCAATGGTTTTTGTTCAGTGCTGTCCTGCTGGCATCTCCGGCATTCGCCGAAATGAAGATTGCAGTGCTCAATTACCAGATGGCGTTGCTCGAATCCGATGCTGCCAAGCGCTATGCCGTGGATGCGGAGAAGAAGTTCGGCCCTCAGTTGAACAAACTGAAGTCCTTGGAAGACGATGCCAAGCGCATTCAAGATCGCCTGGTAAAGGATGGTGAAAAGCTCTCGACTGCCGAGCGTGAGCGCCTTGAACTGGAATTCAAGCAGAAGGCGCGTGATTTCCAGTTCCAGTCCAAGGAGCTGAATGAGGCAAAGGCTGTGGCCGACCGCGACATGCTGAAGCAGCTCAAGCCGAAGCTGGACAAAGCCGTCGAGGAAATTATCAGCAAAGGAAACTTCGATCTGGTAATTGAGCGTGGTGCGGTGGTCGACGTCAAGCCGCAATACGACATCACCCGTCAAGTTATCGAACGCATGAATCAAATGCGTTGATGATGACATCTCCTATGTTCACCCTTGGTGAGCTCGCTGAACGGCTTGGCGCCACCCTGCGCGGTGCAGCGGACAGATCGATCAGCGGGCTTGCTTCTCTGGAGGAAGCCGGCCCCCAGCAGCTGAGCTTCCTTGCCAACCCGAAATACCGCAAGTTCCTTTCGGAAACCCGTGCGGGCGCCTTGCTGTTGACTCCAGATGATGCCGAGAGTTACGGCGGCGATGCGCTAATTCTGGCTGATCCTTATCTGGCGTATGCGCGGTTATCACATCTGTTCGACCCGAAGCCGAAAGCGTCCCCCGGCATTCATCCGACAGCTGTGATTGCGGGCGATGCCGTTGTGGATGACCGCGCCAGTATCGGTGCCTATTCCGTCATCGAGTCGGGTGTAAGGATTGAGGCCGGGGTGGTCGTTGGTGCCCATTGCTTCATCGGGGCGCGCAGCAGGATCGGCGCGGATGGCTGGTTGGCTCCGAGGGTCACGCTCTACCATGACGTGCGGATCGGTAAGCGTGTGGTTATCCAGTCGGGCGCGGTGATCGGGGGTGAGGGTTTTGGCTTCGCCAAGGAAAAAGGTGTCTGGATCAAGATCGCGCAGAATGGCGGAGTCCTCATCGGAGATGATGTAGAAATCGGTGCGAATACCACTATTGATCGGGGTGCATTGGCGGATACCCGTATTGGTAACGGGGTCAAGCTGGATAACCAGATTATGATCGCGCACAACGTCCAGATCGGCGATCACACAGCCATGGCTGGTTGTTGCGGAATTTCCGGCAGCACCCAGATCGGCCAGCGTTGCATGATCGCTGGCGGAGTCGGCATGGTCGGGCATATCGAGGTATGCGATGACGTATTTGTCACCGGTATGACCATGGTTACTCGTTCTATCTCTCAACCGGGCGCTTATTCCTCCGGCACGGCAATGCAGCCGGCAGCAGAGTGGAAGAAGAGCGTCGCCCGTATACGCCAGTTGGATGATCTGGCTCGTCGCCTTCAGCAGATGGAAAAGCGCCTGGCAACCGTGACCTCCGGCGGTGATGGTTCATCAGAAGCCTGAACCCGCCCAGACGCGCGTCCCTAATTTTTACTCACAGGCTTTTCTGAAAATATGATGGACATCAAAGAGATTCGCGAGTATCTGCCTCATCGTTACCCTTTCCTTCTGGTTGATAGAGTGGTAGACCTTGACGTCGAGGGTCAGCGCATTCGCGCCTACAAGAATGTCAGCATCAACGAGCCTTTCTTCAATGGGCATTTCCCCCTTCATCCAATCATGCCGGGGGTTCTGATCGTCGAGGCAATGGCTCAGGCGGCAGGAATCCTCGGTTTCAAAATGTTAGACGTCAAGCCTTCCGACGGTACCCTCTACTACTTCGTCGGTTCCGATAAGCTGCGTTTCCGGCAGCCGGTATTGCCGGGTGACCAGTTGATTCTCGAGGCCCAATTCCTCAGCATGAAGCGCGGTATATGGAAATTCGATTGTCAGGCCTTGGTCGATGACAAATCCGTCTGTTCGGCTGAGATCATCTGTGCGGAACGAAAGCTATGAGTTTGATTGACCCTCGCGCCATCATCGATCCGTCGGCTAGTCTGGCGGCCGGTGTGCGCGTCGGTCCCTGGTCCATCATCGGGCCAGATGTGCATATTGGTGAAGGTACGGAAATCGGCCCCCACGTCATCGTCAAGGGGCCGACCTGGATCGGTCGGCATAACCGAGTCTTTCAGTTCTCCAGCATCGGTGAGGATACCCCCGATCTGAAGTTCAAAGGAGAGCCGACCCGTCTGGTGATAGGTGATCACAACGTGATCCGCGAGGGGGTGACCATCCATCGCGGTACCGTTCAGGACCGCGAAGAGACCACCATCGGAGATTACAACCTGATCATGGCGTATGCCCATATCGGCCATGACAGCGTGATCGGTAACCATTGCATTTTGGTCAACAACACCGCACTCGCGGGCCATGTGCACTTGGGCGACTGGGTGATTCTTTCCGGATATACGCTGGTTCACCAGTACTGCCGTTTGGGGGCGCACAGTTTCTCCGGCATGGGGACCGCAATCGGCAAGGATGTTCCGGCTTACGTCACCGTATTCGGCAATCCGGCCGAGGCGCGCAGCATGAACTTCGAGGGCATGCGCCGGCGTGGTTTCACGACCGAGGCCATCCATGCCCTCCGCCGCGCCTACAAGATGGTGTATCGCCAGGGGCTGACGGTAGAGCAGGCTCTGGTGGAGTTGGAAGAGTTGGCCGCGCAGTTTCCCGAGGTGGCTGTCTTCCGGGATTCGATCCGCAACTCGACTCGCGGTATCACCCGCTGAAATGACCGGGGGAATGCGCGTCGCGCTGGTGGCCGGCGAAATGTCCGGCGACATTCTGGGAGCCGGGCTGATGCAGGCCTTGAAGGCCCGTCTGCCGAACATCGAGTTCATCGGTATTGGCGGTCCGCGGATGCAGGCCGAGGGTCTGAAATCCTATTTTCCCATGGAGCGTCTATCTGTCATGGGGCTCGTCGAGGTTCTCGGACGCCTGCCCGAATTGTTGCGGCGGCGACGATGGCTAATCTCGACTCTGCTGGCAGTCCGCCCAGACGTATTCGTCGGCATCGATGCGCCTGACTTCAACCTGGATATCGAACTGAGGCTGCGTCGAGCCGGCATCAAGACCGTGCATTATGTCAGCCCATCGGTCTGGGCATGGAGACAGAAGCGGGTTCAGAAGATTCGCCAGGCCTGCGATCTGATGCTGACGCTGTTCCCCTTCGAAGCGCGCTTCTACGAAGAAAAGTCAGTGCCGGTTAGCTTTGTCGGTCATCCGCTGGCTGATCAGATTCCCTTGCAGGTCGAGCGTGATCGGGCTCGCCAGGAACTGGGGCTCCCTCATGATGGAAGGGTTATTGCCCTGATGCCCGGTAGTCGCGGTGCCGAGGTGGCGCGCCTGGGGCCTCTGTTCATCGAGGCCGCTTCACGCTTGCATGGGATGAGTTCAGAGCCTGTGCATTTCGTCGTGCCCTGCGCCAATCCGCAGCGGCGCGCGCAGTTGGAGAATCTGCTAGCGGATGCCGAGCTGGATTGTTCTCTGATACTGCTCGATGGGTGCTCCCATGAGGCGCTGGCTGCCTGCGATGCCGTATTGATTGCTTCGGGGACCGCGACTCTCGAGGCCTTGCTGTTCAAGCGGCCAATGGTGGTGGCTTATCGGATGGCGCCCTGGACTTACCGGATTCTCAAGCGGCTGGTGAAAATCCCTTATGTCTCCTTGCCCAACCTGCTGGTCGGGCGCCCCCTGGTGCCGGAGCTGCTGCAGGAGCGGGCTACCCCGGCGGCGCTGGCCGAGACGTTGATGCTCGCTCTGGAAAAAGAGGATGGGCAGAAAACCATTTTCGATGATATCCACCGTTCGCTGCGTCGCGATGCCTCGCGACAGGCAGCCGAGGCGGTGCTGCAACTGACAGGGCGAGCCTGATGCAACTTGGATTGGATTTCTCATTGGTCGAGGAACTGGTAGCCGGGGTCGACGAGGTGGGGCGCGGCCCCCTGTGCGGGCCGGTGGTGACGGCGGCCGTGATTCTCGATCCGTCCCGGCCGATCCGGGGCTTGAACGATTCGAAAAAGCTCGGTGAGGCACGACGCGAGGCGTTGTTCGACGAGATCTGCGAGAAGGCGCTGGCCTGGTGTATCGGTCGCGCCGAGGTGGAGGAAATCGATCGCCTCAACATCCTGCATGCCACCATGCTGGCCATGCAGCGTGCAGTCGAGGGGCTCTGCGTGATGCCGCGCCTGGCGTTGATCGACGGGAATCGCTGTCCGCAGTTGTCGGTTCCCACTGCAGCGGTGGTCAAGGGGGACAGCCAGGTGCCGGCGATCGCAGCCGCTTCGATCCTGGCCAAGGTGAGCCGGGACCGCGAAATGCAGACCATGGATCTCCTTTATCCTGGTTATGGTCTGGCCGCACATAAGGGTTATCCCACGGCTGAGCATCTTGACGCTTTGACCCGTCTGGGACCGACCCGGATCCATCGCCGTTCGTTCGCCCCGGTACGCGCCGCCTTCGAGGCCTTGGCGCAGCCGGCGCTGCCAACAGCTACAGGTGCTTTGCTCTAAACAGGCAGGAAGGATCTCGGGCTGCGTTTTCCGGATCTGCCCGCGTCAGGCTGCGCTCTGTAGCTTTCCCATTACCGCCGTTACAATTTTCATCCTCGTCGCCCGTTTTCCAAGGTCTACCCATGCCCGTTTCCTTCGTCCACCTGCGCCTGCATACCGAGTATTCCCTGGTCGACGGGCTGGTCCGGGTCAAGCCGCTTATCAAGGCGGTGGCCGGTGCCGGCATGCCGGCAGTGGCGGTTACCGACCAGAGCAACATGTGCTCGCTGGTCAAGTTCTACAAGACCGCCAATGGCGCCGGGATCAAACCGATCTGCGGCGCGGACCTCTGGCTTGCTAGTCGCGAGGAGGATGGCCCGCTGTCTCGAGTGACCCTGCTGGTGATGGATGCCGAGGGTTACCGCAATCTCACAGAGCTGGTCTCCCGCGGCTGGACCGAGGGCCAACACAACGGACTGGTGATCATTCAGCGCGACTGGGTGAAGGAGGCCGCCGATGGCCTGATCCTCCTGAATGGTAAGGAAGGAGATGTCGGGCAGGCGCTGCTCAATGGCGATCAGTCCCAGGCTCAGGCGTTGCTGGAGGAGTGGCAGGCGGTCTTTCCCGATCGGCTCTATCTCGAGGTGCAGCGTACCAACCGGGCGGGCGACGAAGAGCACCTGCATGCCTCGGTCGCTCTGGCCGAGCGCCGCGGCGTGCCGCTGGTCGCGACCAACGACGTGCGTTTCCTCAAGCAGGCGGATTTCGAGGCCCACGAGACCCGCGTATGCATCGGCGAAGGGCGTACCCTCGAGGACCCGCGACGACCGCGCAACTACTCGGATCAGCAGTATCTGAAGACGCCCGCGGAAATGGCCGAGCTGTTCGCCGACCTGCCCGAGGCCCTGGAAAACACCGTCGAAATCGCCAAGCGATGCAATATCGAAGTGCGTCTGGGCAAATATTTCCTGCCCAATTTCCCCGTGCCGGAAGGCATGACCATCGACGACTACCTGCGCCAGGCCTCCCACGAGGGATTGGAGGAGCGTCTGGCCGTGCTCTGGCCGAAGGAAACCACGCCCAACTACGAAGAGGTGCGGCAGAAATACATCGACCGTCTGGAGTTCGAGCTTGGCACCATCATCCAGATGGGATTCCCCGGCTACTTCCTGATCGTGATGGACTTCATCAAGTGGGCGAAGAACAACGGCGTGCCGGTCGGCCCCGGCCGGGGCTCGGGGGCCGGCTCCCTGGTCGCCTACGCGCTGAAGATCACCGACCTGGATCCGCTGGCCTACGACCTGCTGTTCGAGCGCTTCCTCAACCCCGAGCGGATCTCCATGCCCGACTTCGACGTCGACTTCTGCATGGACGGCCGCGACCGGGTCATCGACTACGTGGCAGAAGCCTACGGGCGCAACGCGGTGAGCCAGATCATCACCTTCGGCTCGATGGCGGCCAAGGCGGTGGTGCGCGACGTGGCCCGGGTGCAGGGCAAGTCCTACGGCCTGGCTGACCGGCTGTCGAAGATGATCCCATTCGAAGTCGGTATGACCCTGGAGAAGGCCTACGAGCAGGAAGAGGTACTGCGCGACTTCCTCAAGTCCGACGAGGAGGCCCAGGAAATCTGGGACATGGCCCTCAAGCTCGAAGGTATCACCCGCGGTACCGGCAAGCATGCCGGCGGCGTGGTGATCGCGCCGACCAAGCTCACCGACTTCGCTCCCATCGCCTGCGATGAGGAAGGCGGCGGCCTGGTCACCCAGTTCGACAAGGATGACGTGGAAGCCGCCGGGCTGGTTAAGTTCGACTTCCTCGGCCTGCGCACCCTGACCATCATCAAGTGGGCGATGGAGACCATCAACCGCGAACAGGCCAAGAAGGGCTTGCCACCGGTGGACATCGACCGCGTTCCGCTGGACGACAAGGCGACCTACGCGCTGTTGCAGAAGGCCGAGACCACCGCGGTGTTCCAGCTGGAATCGCGGGGTATGAAGGAGCTGATCAAGAAGCTCAAGCCCGACAACATCGAAGACATGATCGCATTGGTGGCTCTGTTCCGGCCGGGGCCGCTGCAGTCGGGCATGGTGGATGACTTCATCAACCGCAAGCATGGTCGTGCCGAGATTTCCTATCCCCACCCGGACTACCAGTACGCGGGGCTGGAGCCTGTCCTCAAGCCCACCTACGGCGTCATCCTTTACCAGGAACAGGTGATGCAGATCGCCCAGGTCATGGCTGGGTACACGCTCGGCGGCGCTGACATGCTGCGCCGGGCCATGGGCAAAAAGAAGCCGGAGGAGATGGCCAAGCAGCGCGGCGGCTTCATCGAGGGCTGTGCGAATAACGGCATCAATGCCGAGCTTGCGGGTAATATCTTCGATCTTGTAGAAAAATTCGCCGGTTACGGCTTCAACAAGTCGCACTCCGCTGCCTACGGCCTGGTCTCCTATCAGACGGCCTGGCTGAAGACCCACTACCCGGCCCCCTTCATGGCCGCGGTGCTCTCCGCGGATATGCACAATACCGACAAGGTGGTGACGCTGATCGAGGAGTGCCGCAGCATGAAGCTGCGCCTCGTGGCGCCAGACGTGAACAACTCCGAATTCATGTTCACGGTGGACGACGACGGTCGCATCGTCTATGGCCTGGGGGCGATCAAGGGGGTCGGCGAGGGGCCGGTGGAGGCCATCGTGGAGTGCCGGGCCGAGGGAGGGGCGTTCGAGGATCTCTTCGACTTCTGTGCGCGGGTCGATCTCAAGCGTATCAACAAGCGGACCCTCGAAGCCCTGATCCGCGCCGGTGCGCTGGATCGGCTCGGGCCTTACTTTTCCGACGAACCCAAGGCCTACCAGGCGAATGTCGACCGTAACCGGGCAGTCCTCCTGGCCTCCATGGAGGAGGCGGTGCAGGCGGCCGAACAGACGGCGCGCAGCGCCGACAGCGGCCACATGGACCTGTTCGGCGGACTGTTTGCCGAGCCCGAGGCGGATGTCTACGCCAATCATCGGAGCGCTCGCGAGCTGTCGCTGAAGGAGCGGTTGAAAGGCGAGAAGGAGACGCTCGGTCTCTATCTGACCGGTCATCCGATCGATGAATACGAAGGGGAAATCCGCCGTTTCGCCCGCCAGCGCATCGTCGAGCTGCGGCCGGCGCGGGATACCCAGACGGTCGCCGGGCTGATCGTCAACCTGCGGGTGATGAAGAACAAGAAGGGCGACAAGATGGGCTTCATCACGCTCGATGACCGCTCCGGGCGCATCGAGGCCTCGTTGTTCGCCGATGCTTTCGCCAGCGCGCAGGCGTTGCTGCAGACCGATGCCCTGGTGGTGGTCGAGGGCGAGGTCAGCAACGACGATTTCTCCGGCGGACTGCGGCTGCGCGCCCGGCGAGTGATGAGTCTGGAGGAGGCACGGACCGGCCTGGCCGAGAGTCTACGCCTGCAGGTCGCCAGCGAGGCGCTCAAGGGCGATCGCCTGCGCTGGCTGGCGGAGCTCTGCAGTCGCCATCGCGGCGCCTGTCCGATCACCCTGGACTATACCGGCAGCGACGCACGAGCCCTGTTGCAGTTCGGCGAAAGCTGGCGCATCGACCCGGCCGACAGTCTGATTCAGGCGTTGCGTGACCAGTTCGGCCGCGACAACGTCTTTTTGCACTACCGCTGATGCGTATCGACAGTGGAACCGCCTGCCTGGCTGTGCGGTCTTCGCGGATACATGCAGCAGCCTCGACCCCGAGCGCCCGATCCCGTAAGGTAGGGCGCCAAACGGAACAGCATCCGGCGGCCTGGCCGTCGACGCATGACGGAAGCCTATGAACCCAAATTTTCTGGATTTCGAACAGCCGATTGCCGACCTGCAAGCCAAGATCGAAGAGCTGCGTCTGGTCGGTAACGACAATGCGCTGAACATCAGCGAAGAGATTGCCCGCCTGCAGGACAAGAGCCTCTCGCTCACCGCCAGCATCTTCGGCAACCTCTCCAGCTGGCAGATCGCCCAGCTGGCGCGCCATCCGCGTCGGCCCTATACCCTCGATTACATCGAGCACATCTTCACCGAGTTCGAGGAGCTTCATGGCGATCGCCATTTCTCCGACGACTCCGCGATCGTCGGCGGCATGGCGCGCCTAGATGGCGAGCCGGTCATGGTCATCGGCCATCAGAAGGGCCGCGACGTACGCGAGAAGGTGCGCCGCAACTTCGGCATGCCGCGTCCGGAAGGCTACCGCAAGGCTTGCCGACTGATGGAGCTGGCTGAGCGCTTCAAGCTGCCGATCCTGACCTTCATCGACACTCCCGGCGCCTATCCGGGCATCGACGCCGAAGAGCGCAACCAGAGCGAGGCCATCGCCTGGAATCTGCGGGTCATGTCGCGTCTGAAGACCCCGATCATCGCTACCGTAATCGGCGAGGGCGGCTCCGGCGGCGCGTTGGCGATCGGCGTCTGCGACCGGCTGAACATGCTGCAGTATTCGACCTACTCGGTGATTTCGCCGGAAGGTTGCGCCTCGATTCTCTGGCGTACCGCCGAGAAGGCACCAGACGCCGCCGAGGCCATGGGTATCACGGCTGCGCGTCTGAAGGATCTGGGCATCGTCGACGAAGTGATCAAGGAGCCCCTGGGCGGTGCCCATCGGGACCCGGCCTCCACTGCCGAGGCTGTCCGCCAGCAACTGGCCGGACAGCTGGACGTTCTGCGCGGTCTGGACGCCGACGCCCTGCTCGAGCGTCGTTATTCGCGACTGATGAGTTACGGCGTTTCCTGATGAGGTAAACCGGCTCCGTCGCTGTGCGAGGCTTTTGGCACAGGATGGAGCCGGGCGTCACCGTAGCCGGCGCATGCCCCGTTCGCCGTTGCTGGAAAGCAAGGTGTCTCCTTGAGGTCGAAAGCGCCATGTCCCTCGAAACGCGCCTGCTCGCCGCCCTTGATCCCTGGCTCGATGCGCCGAGATGTTGGGTCGCCTTCTCGGGGGGGCTGGATTCCACCGTTCTTCTGCACCTGCTGGTCCGTCTTGCCGAGCGGCATCGGCTGCCGTCGTTGTCCGCCATTCACATCCATCACGGTCTGCAAGCTGTCGCCGATGCCTGGCCGGAACATTGCCGGCAGATCTGTGCGCGGCTGGGAGTCGTCCTGCAGGTCCGTCACGTCGAGGTCGATGTGATGGCCAGTCTGGAACGGGGTGCCCGCGAGGCCCGCTACCGGGCCTTTGCCGAGGTGTTGGGCGAGGGCGAGCTGCTATTGACCGCCCAGCACCGCGACGATCAGGCGGAGACCCTGCTGTTCCGCCTGCTGCGCGGGGCCGGCGTGCGCGGCCTGGCGGCCATGCCGGCTTGTCGGTCGCTCGGGTGCGGGCATCTGCTGCGGCCGTTGCTGAAGGTCTCGCGGGACGAGCTGGAGAGTTACGCCCGCGAGCATGGGTTGAGTTGGGTCGAGGATCCCTCGAACCAGTCGCTCGAGTTTTCCCGCAATTACCTGCGACATCGGGTCCTGCCCATGATGACCGCTCGCTGGCCGCAGGCCGTGGGGAACATGGCGCGTTGCGCCGGGCACATGCGCGAAGCGCAAGAGATGCTCGGCGAGCTGGCGGAACTGGATCTGGCCGCGGCCAGGGAAGCGTGTGCCTTTCCCTGGCTGGCGCTGCCGTCCCTGGCTTTGGCGCCGTTGCTCCAGCTTTCCCCGGCACGTCAGCGCAATGCTCTGCGCCATTGGCTGGAGCCCCTGACCGGTCTGCCGGATACGGAGCACTGGGCGGGTTGGGAGAGTCTGCGCGATGCGGTGTCCGCGGCGGCTCCGGTCTGGCGGCTGGCGCAGGGTGAGTTGCATCGTGCTGGCGGCAGACTCTGGTGGCTGGCGGGCGAATGGCTTGCCCAGCCGCGCGGCCCGGTATTCTGGGCTAGTCCCGAGCAGGCCTTGTCCTTGCCGGGCAATGGCCGGCTGCTCCTTGCTGGGCAGGGGGCGGAGGGTCCTCTGCAAGTGCGCTACCGGCGGGGCGGCGAGGTGCTGAGCCTGCCGGGGCGAGGTCGTCGCGATCTGAAGCGCCTGCTCAACGAGCGAGGGATACCGGCCTTCGTGCGCGGCCGTTTGCCGCTGCTCTACCGGGGGGATGAGCTGCTGGCGGTCGCCAATCTGCCCGGGCTCGAGGGGCCGCTGGATGGCTCCTGGCAGCTGTGCTGGCAGCCTTGCGGGAAATGATCAAGGTTTGAGCTGAAAAACCCTTTCCGGTAGACTACGCTCCCGTCTTAGCCAGTGCTTCTGTGGTTCCCATTCAGGAAACCCGCAGGGATTGGTTATTGTCGCGCTTCGCGCAATCGCTCCTTCGCTTCCTCGGCGGTGCTGACCGCCTAAACGCAGACTTCTAGGGTTATTCATGACGCGCTATATCTTCGTCACGGGCGGTGTTGTTTCTTCATTGGGGAAAGGCATCGCTTCGGCTTCCTTGGCGGCTATCCTGGAGGCGCGGGGGCTGAAGGTCACCCTGCTCAAACTGGATCCGTACATCAACGTCGATCCCGGCACCATGAGTCCGTTCCAGCACGGTGAGGTGTTCGTCACCGAGGATGGCGCCGAAACCGACCTCGATCTGGGGCATTACGAGCGCTTCGTGCGCACCACCATGACCCAGAACAACAACTTCACCACTGGCCGCGTCTACGAGGACGTGCTGCGCCGCGAGCGCCGTGGCGACTATCTGGGGGCCACCATTCAGGTGATCCCGCACATCACCGACGAGATCAAGCGCCGCATCATCAAGGGCGCCGGCGATGCCGACGTGGCCATGGTGGAGATCGGCGGTACCGTCGGTGACATCGAGTCCCAGCCGTTCCTCGAAGCGATCCGCCAGCTGCGCGTGGAAGTGGGTGCCAAGCGCGCCATGCTGATGCACCTGACCCTGGTGCCCTATATCGCCACCGCCGGCGAGACCAAGACCAAGCCCACCCAGCACTCGGTGAAGGAGCTGCGCTCCATAGGCCTGCAGCCCGACGTGCTGATCTGCCGTTCCGACCATCCGATCGACGTTTCCTCCCGGCGCAAGATCGCCCTCTTCACCAACGTGGAGGAGCGCGCGGTGATCGCCCTGGAAGACGTCGACACCATCTACAAGATTCCTTCGGTGCTGCATGCCCAGGGGCTGGACGACATCGTCGTCGAGCGTTTCGGCCTGGAGTGCAAGAGCGCCGATCTCTCCGAGTGGGATCGCGTGGTCGATGCCAAGCTACATCCGGAGAGGGAAGTCACCATCGCCATGGTCGGCAAGTACATGGAACTCCTGGATGCCTACAAGTCGCTGATCGAGGCGATGAGCCACGCCGGCATCCAGACCCGCACCCGGGTCAATCTGCGCTACATCGATTCCGAGGACATCGAGAACCAGGGCACCGAGCTGCTGGACGGCGCCGATGCCATCCTGGTCCCCGGTGGCTTCGGTCTGCGCGGAGTGGAAGGCAAGATCACGGCAGTGAAGTATGCCCGCGAGAACAAGGTTCCCTACCTGGGCATCTGCCTCGGAATGCAGGTCGCGGTGATCGAGTTCGCCCGTGACGTGCTCGGCTGGTCCGATGCCAATTCCACCGAATTCGACAAGTCCTCCACGCATCCGGTGGTCGGCCTGATCACCGAGTGGCAGGACGCTACCGGCGCCACCGAGACCCGCAGCGAATCCTCCGATTTGGGCGGCACCATGCGTCTCGGCGCCCAGCAGTGCCAGCTGGAGAATGGCTCCCAGGTGCGCCAGTGCTATGGCAAGGATGTCATCGTCGAGCGTCACCGCCATCGCTACGAGGTCAACAACAACCTGCTGCCGGAGCTGGTCGGGGCCGGTCTCAAGGTCACCGGCCGCTCCGGCGACGGTGCGCTGGTCGAGGTGATCGAGGCGCCGGACCATCCCTGGTTCGTCGCCTGCCAGTTCCATCCCGAGTTCACCTCGACGCCGCGTGACGGCCATCCCCTGTTCACCGGCTTCGTCAAGGCTGCGCTGGCGCAGAAGGCGAAGAAGGACTGAGGCATGGCACAGAAGCTTATTCGCGTCGGTAACATCGAGATCGCCAACGACAGGCCGATGGTGCTCTTCGGCGGCATGAACGTGCTGGAGTCCCGCGATCTGGCGCTGAGGGTTTGCGAGGAATACGTGCGGGTGACCGACAAGCTCGGTATCCCGTACGTGTTCAAGGCCAGCTTCGACAAGGCCAACCGCTCCTCGATCACCTCCTTCCGCGGCCCGGGCCTGGAAGAGGGCATGAAGATCTTCGAGGAAGTGAAGAAGACCTTCGGCGTGCCGGTTCTCACCGACGTGCACGAGCCCCATCAGGCCGCGCCCGTGGCCGAAGTCTGCGACATCCTCCAGTTGCCGGCCTTCCTCTCGCGGCAGACCGATCTGGTGGTGGCCATGGCCAGGACTGGCGCGGTGATCAACATCAAGAAGGCCCAGTTCCTCGCCCCGCAGGAGATGAAGCACATCCTGCGCAAGTGCGAGGAGGCGGGCAACGACCAGTTGATCCTCTGCGAGCGCGGCACCTCCTTCGGCTACAACAACCTAGTGGTGGACATGCTCGGCTTCGGCATCATGAAGCAGTTCGAGTATCCGGTGTTCTTCGACGTGACCCATGCCCTGCAAATGCCGGGCGGTCGTGCCGATTCCGCCGGCGGTCGTCGCGCCCAGGTCACCGACCTGGCCAAGGCCGGCATCAGTCAGGGCCTGGCCGGTCTCTTCCTCGAGGCCCATCCAGACCCGGACCAGGCCAAGTGCGATGGCCCCTGCGCCCTGCGTCTGGACAAGCTGGAGCCCTTCCTCGGCCAGCTCAAGCAGCTGGACGACCTGATCAAGGGCTTCCCGCCAATCGAGACTGCCTGATACCGTCCCGTTCCGGTAAAGTAGCGGACGCCCCATGGGGCGTCCGATCACAATTATTCTTCGGTGACCGCAGCCGAGGCAGTGAAGCCCGTGAGCTCGGCCACCTGTACGTAACCCTTCTGGAGTGCTACCAGCAATGGCAAAGATCGTCGACATCAAAGGCCGTGAGGTCCTGGATTCCCGCGGTAACCCGACCGTAGAAGCCGACGTAATTCTCGACAACGGCATCATCGGCAGCGCCTGCGCGCCGTCCGGGGCCTCCACCGGTTCCCGCGAGGCGCTGGAGCTGCGCGATGGCGACAAAAGCCGTTACCTGGGCAAGGGCGTACTGAAGGCGGTCGCCAACGTCAACGGCCCCATCCGCGATCTGCTGCTGGGCAAGGATCCGGCCGATCAGAAGGCTCTGGACAGGGCGATGATCGAGCTGGACGGCACCGAGAACAAGGCCAAGCTGGGCGCCAACGCCATCCTTGCCGTATCCCTGGCCGCCGCCAAGGCCGCCGCCAAGGACAAGGGCGTGCCGCTGTACGCCCACATCGCCGATCTGAACGGCACCCCGGGCGTCTACTCCATGCCGGTGCCGATGATGAACATCATCAACGGCGGCGAGCACGCCGACAACAACGTCGACATCCAGGAATTCATGGTCCAGCCGGTCGGCGCCAAGACCTTCGCCGACGCCCTGCGAATGGGCGCCGAGATCTTCCATCACCTGAAGGCCGTGCTGAAGGCCCGTGGTCTGAACACCGCGGTGGGCGACGAGGGGGGCTTCGCCCCGAACCTGTCCTCCAACGAAGATGCCCTGGCGGCCATCGCCGAAGCCGTGGCCAACGCCGGTTACAAGCTGGGCACCGACGTGACCCTGGCTCTGGACTGCGCTTCCAGCGAGTTCTACAAGGATGGCAAGTACGATCTGGCCGGCGAAGGCAAGGTCTTCGATGCAGCCGGTTTCGCCGACTATCTGGCCGGTCTGACCCAGCGCTATCCGATCATCTCCATCGAGGACGGCATGGACGAGTCCGACTGGGCCGGCTGGAAGGGGCTGACCGAGAAGATCGGCGCCAAGGTGCAGCTGGTCGGCGACGACCTGTTCGTGACCAACACCAAGATCCTCAAGGAAGGCATCGAGAAGGGCATCGCCAACTCGATCCTGATCAAGTTCAACCAGATCGGCTCGCTCACCGAGACCCTGGAAGCCATCCAGATGGCCAAGGCCTCCGGCTACACCGCGGTGATTTCGCACCGTTCCGGCGAGACCGAGGACAGCACCATCGCCGACCTGGCCGTGGGCACCGCGGCAGGCCAGATCAAGACCGGCTCGTTGTGCCGTTCCGATCGCGTCTCCAAGTACAACCAGCTGCTGCGCATCGAAGAGCAACTGGCTGGCAAGGCGCCCTATCGCGGTCGTGCCGAGTTCCGCGGCTGATTGCAGGAGAGCGAAGGAGGGGCGGCGTTGGCTGCCCCTTTTGCTATGAATTTCCGGCGTGCGGGCCCATCATCAGTGGCTCGTCGCGGTCCCACCGCCTTCAATCCCTACCGACGCATGCTCATGTCCATCCTGCGTAGTCACTACTGGCTTTTGGTCGCGCTGATCCTGTTGTTTGCCGGACTGCAGTATCGCCTCTGGGTGGGCGACGGCAGTTTCGCCCAAGTGGCGTCGCTCAAGCGACAGATCGCCGAGCAGCATGGGGAAAACGAGCGCTTGCAGGAGCGCAACCGGATCCTCGAGGCCGAGGTGCGGGAGCTGAAAAAAGGCATGGAAACCGTGGAGGAGCGCGCCCGGCAGGAGCTCGGCATGGTCAAGGAAGGCGAAACCCTATATCAGTTGACCGAATGAACATTCCCGATTTGCCCCCCTTCTGGGCCGTTATCCCGGCCGCCGGCGTCGGCAGCCGCATGCGCGCCGACCGTCCCAAGCAGTATCTGTCGCTGGCCGGCAAGAGCATTCTCGAACATACCCTCGATTGCTTTCTCGATCATCCCCGCCTGAAAGGGGTGGTGGTGAGTCTGGCTGCCGACGATCCCTATTGGCCTGAACTCGCCTGTGCTCGCGATCCGCGCATACACCGGGCCCCGGGCGGGCGCGAGCGCGCCGACTCGGTATTCAACGCCCTGCAGACCCTGGGCGAACTGGGTGCCGAGCCGACGGACTGGGTTCTGGTGCACGACGCCGCGCGACCTAACCTGGCCCGCAGCGATCTGGACAACCTCCTCATGACTCTCGCCCACGACCCGGTCGGCGGCCTGCTGGCGGTTCCGGCGCGGGATACCCTGAAGCGCGCCGATGCCGACGGTCGGGTGAGTCAGACCGTGGACCGCTCGGTCATCTGGCAGGCCTATACCCCGCAGATGTTCCATCTGGAGCCGCTGCGGCGCGCCCTGGCCGATGCGCAGGATGCCGGCGCGACCATCACCGACGAATCCTCCGCCATGGAGTGGGCCGGTCTCTCGCCTCGTCTGATCGAGGGCCGCGGCGACAATCTCAAGGTCACCCGTCCGGAAGATCTGCAGTGGCTGGCCCAGCGCTGGGCCCAGCGCTGAGTTTTCCGTTCTAGAGGCTGGTCTGCTGCTGGTACTCCGGCCGCGCGGCCAGCCCCTCCTTCAACGCCTCGATCAGCAGTCTCACCTTCGGCAGTGGATAGCGCCGCTGCGGGTAAACCGCCCAGACCGCGGTATTCGGCGGCTGGTTGCCTTCCAATAGAGAGACCAGCGCGCCGCGGCGCAGCGGCTCCTGCACGTAGTAGTCCGGCAGCTGGCACAGGCCGAAACCGCGCAGGGCCGCATCCAGCACCGCTTCGCCACTGTTGCAACGCCAGTTACCGCTCGGCCGGAACGGATGCTCGCGGCCGTCGAGCTGGAACATCCAGGTGTCGCTGGTGCCGATCAGGCAGTTGTGCCGGGCCAGTTCGGACAGGGTGTGCGGTCGCCCGTAGCGCTCCAGATAGGCAGGGGCAGCGCACAGGTACATGGCGCGCGGGGCGATGCGGCTGGCGATCAGGCTGGAGTCGCTGAGCCGGCCGAGGCGGATGGCCAGGTCGAAACCTTCCTGGACCAGATCCAGGTTACGGTTGGTCAGCTCGATTTCTACCCGCAGTTGGGGATGCTGCGCCATGAAGGCGTTGACCAGCGGCACGATGAAGCGCTCACCGTAGGTGACCGCCGCGGTCATGCGCAGCAGGCCGGTGGGCGTACTCTGCAGCTCGCCCAGGGCGTTGAAGGCAGCTTCGCGTTCCTCGATCAGCCGCTGGCAGTGGGCAAAGAAGGTCTGTCCGGCCTCGGTGAGGGAAACCCGGCGGGTGGTCCGGTAGAGCAGGCGGGCGTGCAGGCGCTCCTCCAGTCGGGCGATCTGGCGGCTGACATGGGACGAGGACACTCGCAGGCGCTCGGCGGCCCGGTAGAAACTGCCGCATTCGGCGACGGCGACGAACTCGTCCAGACCTTCCCAGCGATTCACGGTGACTCCAAAACCTGATGGACACTGCCGGCATTATCCCTGTGTGGCAATAATGTTTTCCAGCTCGGTCGATTATCCCCTTCGGTGCTTGAATTAGACTTCAGGCTTTCTCACCAGCGAGAGCTTTGTCATGACCATCAAATCCCGCGCCGCTGTCGCCTTCGCGCCGAACGAACCGCTGAAGATCGTCGAAGTGGAGGTGGAGCCGCCGAAGAAAGGCGAGGTGCTGGTGCGCATCGTCGCCACCGGCGTGTGCCATACCGATGCCTATACCCTGTCGGGCCAGGATTCCGAAGGCGTGTTCCCCTGCATTCTCGGCCACGAGGGCGGCGGCATCGTCGAGGCGGTGGGCGAGGGGGTCACCTCCCTGCAGGTCGGCGACCACGTGATCCCGCTGTACACCGCCGAGTGCGGCCAGTGCAAGTTCTGCAAGTCCGGCAAGACCAACCTGTGCCAGGCCGTGCGAGCCACCCAGGGCAAGGGCCTGATGCCCGACGGCACCACCCGCTTCTCCTACAACGGCCAGCCGATCTACCACTACATGGGCTGCTCGACCTTCTCCGAGTACACCGTGCTGCCGGAGATCTCCCTGGCCAAGATTCCGAAGGAGGCGCCGCTGGAGAAGGTCTGCCTGCTCGGCTGCGGCGTGACCACCGGCATCGGCGCGGTGCTGAACACCGCCAAGGTGGAAGAAGGCTCCACCGTGGCCATCTTCGGCCTCGGCGGCATCGGCCTGGCGGCGATCATCGGCGCCAAGATGGCCAAGGCCAGCCGCATCATCGCCATCGACATCAACCCGGCCAAGTTCGAGGTGGCCCGCGAGCTGGGCGCCACCGACTTCGTCAATCCGAAGGACTACGAGAAGCCGATCCAAGAAGTGATCGTCGAGATGACCGACGGCGGCGTGGACTACTCCTTCGAATGCGTCGGCAACGTGCAGCTGATGCGCGCCGCCCTGGAGTGTTGCCACAAGGGCTGGGGCGAGTCGACCATCATCGGCGTGGCGCCTGCCGGTGCCGAGATCAGCACCCGTCCGTTCCAGCTGGTCACCGGCCGCGTCTGGCGCGGAAGCGCCTTCGGCGGCGTGAAGGGCCGCACCGAGCTGCCGAGCTACGTGGAGAAGGCACAGAAGGGCGAGATCCCGCTGGATACCTTCATCACCCACACCATGGGGCTGGATGACATCAACGAGGCCTTCGACCTGATGCACGAAGGCAAGAGCATCCGCACGGTCATCCACTTCTGATCAGCCAGCGGGGTGGATGTCCTGGGGGCATCCATCCTGCGGGTGGAGATAGCAACGATGTCCCTGGAAAACCTTTCCTGCCAGAAGAGCTTCGGCGGTTGGCACAAGCGTTACCGGCACCGCTCCAGCAAGCTGAACTGCGACATGGTGTTCGCCGTCTACCTGCCGCCGCAGGCGGAGCAGGGCGAGAAACTGCCGGTGCTGTACTGGCTGTCCGGACTGACCTGCACCGACGAGAACTTCATGCAGAAGGCCGGAGCCCTGCGGATGGCGGCCGAGCTGGGCTTGATCCTGGTCGCACCGGATACCAGCCCGCGCGGCGAGGGCGTGCCGGACGATCCGGATGGCGCCTGGGATTTCGGCCTCGGGGCCGGCTTCTACGTCAACGCCACCCAGGAGCCCTGGGCCAGGCACTACCGCATGTACGACTACGTGGTCCACGAGCTGCCGGCGCTGATCGAGGCCAGCTTCCCGGTCTCGGGCAAGCGCGGCATCTTCGGTCATTCCATGGGCGGTCATGGCGCCCTGATCTGCGCCCTGAAGAATCCCGGGCGCTACCAGTCGCTATCCGCCTTCGCGCCGATCGCCAACCCGTTGAACTGCCCCTGGGGCGAGAAGGCCTTCACCCGCTACCTGGGCGAGGACCGCTCGCGCTGGCGCGAATGGGATGCCTGTGCGCTGATTGCCGAGGCCAAGGAGAAGCTGCCGATCCTGGTCGACCAAGGCGACCGCGACGACTTCCTGGTCACCCAGCTCAGGCCGGAGGCACTGCAGGCCTCGGCCCAGGCCGCCGGACACCCGCTGACGCTGCGCCTGCAGCCGGGGTACGACCACAGCTACTATTTCATCGCCTCCTTCATTGAGGATCATCTGCGCCATCATGCCCGGGCACTGAAAGGCGAGTGAGCCGTTGTCCTCTGTCGCACCGGTGCGGCAGTCGGCGGCAGGCTCCGTCCGGCCGTCAAACCGGTTAGAATCGCCGCCTGACTTCGGAAAGGCGGTTTTTTTATGCGTATTGGTCACGGCTACGACGTGCATCGCTTCGGCGAGGGCGAATTCATCACGCTCGGCGGAGTTCGGATTCCCCATAAATTCGGTCTGATCGCCCATTCCGACGGCGACGTGCTGCTGCACGCGCTGTCCGACGCGCTGCTCGGCGCAGCGGCCCTGGGCGATATCGGCCGGCATTTCCCGGATACCGATCCGCAGTTCAAGGGGGCGGACAGCCGTGCGCTGCTGCGCCACGTACTCGCTCTGGTGCGGGGCAAGGGCTGGCGGGTCGGCAATATCGACGCCACCATCGTCGCCCAGGCGCCGAAGATGGCGCCGCACATCGAGAAAATGCGCGAGCTGATCGCCGCGGATCTCGAAGTCGAGACGGATCAGGTCAACGTCAAGGCGACCACTACCGAGAAGCTCGGCTTCGCCGGGCGCGAGGAAGGCATCGCGGTGCACGCCGTCGCCCTGTTGCTGCCGCTATGACCGAACTCGAGCTGCTCGGCCCTCGGGCCCATGGCGAGCCTTGCGGCCAGGGGGTACTGAAGGCCTGCGCGGAGGACTTCCAGGTCGACGAGGTACTCGACATCCCGCTGAGCGGAGAGGGCGAGCACCTCTGGCTGTGGGTGGAAAAGCGCGGGCTGAATACCGAGGAGGCGGCACGCCGGTTGGCGCGGGCGGCAGGCATGCCGCTCAAGAGCGTCAGCTATGCCGGCCTCAAGGATCGCCAGGCGCTGACCCGGCAATGGTTCAGCCTGCACCTGCCAGGCAAGGCCGATCCGGAACTGGGCGCGGCGGAGGGCGACAGCCTGCGCATCCTCAAGCGTGTCCGCCACTCGCGCAAGCTGCAGCGCGGCGCCCATGCGGCTAACGGCTTCAGCCTGCGGCTGACCCAGCTGCGCGGCGACCGCGAGCGACTGGAGGCGCGACTCGAGCGCCTCAAGGCCGAAGGGGTGCCCAATTACTTCGGTCTGCAGCGCTTCGGCCACGAGGGTGGCAATCTGCTCGAGGCCCGGGCCTACGCCGAGCGAGGGGAGCTGCCGGTCCAGCGCAACCTGCGCTCGCGCCTGCTCTCCACGGCGCGTAGCTATCTGTTCAATCGAGCGCTCGCCGAGCGGGTCGCTGTCGGCAGCTGGAACCGGGCCCTGCCTGGAGATCTGCTGGCCTTCACCGACAGCCGCAGCTTCTTCCCGGCGGGGGAGGCCGAGTGCGCGGACCCGCGCCTGGCCCTGCTTGATCTGCATCCCACCGGGCCGCTGTGGGGCGCCGGAGCGTCGTCGGCCGGCGGTGCCGAACGGGAATTGGAGGCGGGAATCGCCGCGCGCGAGGACAGACTCTGCGCCTGGCTGGGGGAAGCGGGACTGGCGCACGAACGTCGAATCCTGCGCCTCCCCATCGGCAGCCTGACATGGCATTATCCCGCCACCGATACACTGCAACTGGGATTTATCCTGCCGGCCGGATGCTTCGCCACCGTCGTGGTGCGCGAGTTGATCGATCTGCTGCCAGCAGGGCACACGGATACTCCATGCGAATTCTGATTGCCAACGACGACGGGGTCCATGCCCCCGGCATCGCCGCGCTCCACGACGCGCTGGCCGACTACGCCGAATGCGTGGTCGTCGCCCCCATTCAGGACATGAGCGGCGCCAGCAGCTCGCTCACCCTGGACCGGCCGCTGCACCCGCAGCGCTTGCCGAACGGGTTCATCGCCCTCGACGGCAGTCCGACGGATTGCGTCCATCTCGGCCTCAACGGGCTTTTGGAACAGCCGCCGGACATGGTGGTCTCGGGCATCAACCTGGGCGCCAACCTGGGCGACGACGTGCTCTACTCCGGCACCGTGGCTGCCGCCATCGAGGGGCGTTTCAGCGGACGCCCGGCGTTCGCCTTCTCCCTGCTGTCGCGTCAGCCGGACAACCTGCCGACCGCCGCGCATATCGCCCGGTTATTGGTCGAGCGGCACGGTGAGCTCGATCTGCCGCCGCGCACCGTGCTGAGCGTGAACGTCCCCAATCTGCCCCTGGATCACATCCGCGGCATCCGCCTGACCCGCCTGGGGCACCGTGCCCGCGCCAAGGCTCCGGTGAAGGTGGTCAATCCGCGCGGCAAGGAGGGTTACTGGATCTCGGTAGCCGGCGACGTCGAGGACGGCGGACCGGGGACCGACTTCCATGCCGTGATGCAGGGCTACGTCTCGATCACTCCGTTGCAGCTGGATCGCACCTTTCACGAGGCTTTCAGTGGCCTCGGCAGCTGGGTGGAGGGATTGCTCTGATGCGTCGCCAGCAAGACGACCTGCTGCACCGGGGCATCGGCATGACATCGCAGCGCACCCGCGAGCGTCTGATCCAGCGCCTCTATGAGGAGGGCTTGTCGAACGCTGCGGTGCTCGAGGTGATCCGTCGTACGCCGCGGCATCTGTTCGTCGACGAGGCGCTGGCCCATCGGGCATATGAAGACACCGCCTTGCCCATCGGCCACAACCAGACGATTTCCCAGCCCTACATGGTCGGGCGCATGACCGAGCTGCTGCTGGCGGGCGGCCCGCTGGACAAGGTGCTGGAAATCGGTACCGGTTCGGGCTATCAGACCGCGGTTCTGGCGCAGCTGGTGGAGCGGGTGTTTTCGGTCGAGCGGATCCAGACGCTGCAGGAGCGCGCCAAGGAGCGCCTGACGGAGCTCAGCTTGCGCAACGTGGTCTTCCGCTGGGGCGATGGCTGGGAGGGGTGGCCGGCCTTGGCACCCTACAACGGCATCATCGTGACGGCGGCCGCTGCCGACGTGCCGCAGGCGTTGCTCGATCAGCTGGCTCCCGGCGGGCGCCTGGTCATTCCGGTAGGGGAAGGCACCACGCAACAGTTGCAGCTGATCATCCGCGAAGGCGATGGCTTCGCCCGCCATGTATTGGATAACGTGCGTTTCGTTCCCCTGTTGCATGGCTCGCAGCTCTAAGTATTCGGGACGGATCTGTGAAGCCATCCCTGCATCCTCTTCCGACAGGAGCCGTCCCGTGGGCGACGCCGTCCGGGGCGGGTCCGGTTTCTGTATCAGTTGTGCGATGATTTCGCCGAAATGTCGGCGCGGGTTGAGTGGTCGCTCTGCTGCCGATTCTCGATCGGGCCGGCCAGTCGGGGCCAACAGCTAGGCACCGTGGATCGCCGCGATCCCTGCGGGCCTTCAGTCTTTTTTTATCGGAGGAACGGGTGAGTCTCAGAGCCATACAACAGTGGGGGAGTCATGGCAGTGCATGGCTCCCGGCGACTGGATTCGTCATCGCCATGCTGCTGGGTGGCTGCACGAGTTCACCCTCTGGGAACGTACAGGTGGTCGACCGCAACGCAGTAGCGCGTACCAACAGCGGTCACTACGTGGTGCAGCGTGGCGACTCGCTGTATTCCATCGCCTTCCGCTACGGATGGGATTGGCGGGAGCTGGCCGACCTCAACGGTATTTCCGCGCCCTATACCATCCATCCCGGACAGAGGATTCGCTTCGGACGGGGCCAGTCGTCCGGTACCTATGCCGCAGAGCGCAAGCCGGCGCCTGCCTCCTCCAAGGCGACCTCTTCTACAGCAGTCGTGGCTGCTCCGGCCAATCCCGCGGCCAGGACGGAGAAACCCTCCGCCGCGCCTGCCTCCGTCGCCCCGATTCCGACTCCGATACCTGCCGCGAACTCGCCTGCCGGCTGGACCTGGCCGGCCAACGGTCCCCTCGTCGGGCGCTTCTCCTCAAACGGTAGTTTGAATAAAGGCATTGATATCGGCGGACAATTGGGCCAGCCTGTTTCAGCTGCGTCTGATGGGGCGGTGGTATACGCCGGCAATGGTCTGAGGGGCTATGGCGAGCTGATCATCATCAAGCACAGCGACCTTTACGTGAGTGCCTACGGGCACAACCGTAAATTGCTGGTACGGGAAGGGCAACAGGTCAAGGCCGGGCAGACGATTGCCGAAATGGGGTCCACGGGAACCGATCAGGTGAAGCTTCATTTCGAGATCCGCCAACAGGGCAAGCCTGTCGATCCGCTGCAGTACCTGCCTTCTCGATGATCCAGCCTGGTTACGAAAACTAGGGGATGGCTCTGATCTTGCCAGGGGAGGGTGATTTTCGAGCCTGATTGTCGAACTCAGCATAGGATCGCAACGATGGCACTGAAACTAAATATAAAAGTAAAAGAAGCGCCGGAGTTTGATGTGGATGACGATGTGCTCCTGATGGAGCCCGAGATCGTGCTGGAGGACGTGTTGAGCGAAGAGCCTGATCTTCCCGGCACGAAGTCCCGCCAGGCCGGCACGAAACAGCACAAGTACATCGATTACACCCGAGCGCTCGATGCCACCCAGCTTTATCTCAACGAGATCGGTTTCTCGCCGCTGCTGACCCCGCCGGAAGAGGTGCACTTCGCGCGACTGGCGCAGAAGGGGGACCCGGCCGGGCGCAAGCGCATGATCGAGAGCAACCTGCGTCTGGTAGTCAAGATCGCCCGCCGCTATGTCAATCGTGGCCTGTCGCTGCTCGACCTGATCGAAGAGGGCAACCTGGGACTGATCCGGGCGGTGGAGAAGTTCGATCCGGAGCGTGGATTCCGCTTCTCCACCTACGCCACCTGGTGGATTCGCCAGACCATCGAGCGGGCCATCATGAATCAGACCCGCACCATTCGTCTGCCGATCCACGTGGTCAAGGAGCTCAATGTCTATCTGCGGGCGGCACGCGAGCTGACCCAGAAGCTCGACCACGAGCCTTCGGCCGAAGAGATCGCCTGCCTGCTGGAAAAGCCCGTGGCAGAAGTGAAGCGAATGTTGGGCCTGAACGAGCGGGTCACCTCGGTGGACGTTTCCCTGGGGCCGGACTCCGACAAGACCCTGCTCGACGTGCTGACCGACGAGCGGCCGTCGGACCCCTGCGAACTGCTGCAGGACGACGATCTTTCCCAGAGCATCGACCAGTGGCTGTTCGATCTGACCGAGAAGCAGCGCGAGGTCGTGGTCCGGCGTTTCGGTCTGCGCGGCCATGAAAGCTACACGCTGGAAGAGGTAGGGCAGGAAATCGGTCTGACCCGCGAGCGGGTCCGTCAGATCCAGGTCGAGGCGCTCAAGCGTCTGCGGGAGATCCTCGAGAAGAACGGACTTTCCAGCGACGCATTGTTCCAGTGAAGCGATATTCCTGAACCTGAACCTGAACCTGAACCTGAACCTGAACCTGAACCTGAAGGGGCGGGCTGTGCCACGCCCCTTTTGCTGGTCCTGTGGCACTCCCCCCTGGCCTGCTACTCCCTCTGCCCACGCCTCCATTTCTCCTCCAGAAGAATGAGCAGCCATACCCGTGCGGCCTGATTCGGCTCTGTCGTTGAGTGTCGACGGATTGCCGTTCCCGGCTCGCTGGGGGCCGAAACCTTTGTCTCAATATGTACAAAGAGCGTTGGGGAATCCGACTGTTTCTGTCGGCAATCCGACATTGAAATGGCTATCTGCCATCTAAAGTCCATGAAAACCGGGCTCTTATCCCTGGTGTGCTTCTTGCTGTTGCTCCGGTGGGGCTAGTACGTCCGCCCCAAATCGTAGCCTTGCCTCGCGCGTCCCTGCAGAAGCATACACAAGGAGCTCGACATGAAGTCCGACCTACCGATCACGCAGAATGAATACGAGCTGAGGGATGATCAGAACCTGCTTTCTAGAACCGACCTGAAAGGGCGGATCACCTACGCAGCCCCCGGCTTCATCGAAGCGAGCGGTTACAACCGTGAGGAGTTGATCGGTGCTCCCCACAGCCTGGTTCGTCACCCTGACATGCCCAAGGAGGCATTCGCCAACCTCTGGGAAACCCTCCAGCGCGGCGAGATCTGGACGGGGCTGGTGAAGAACCGGCGAAAGAATGGCGATTACTACTGGGTGCGTGCCAACGTCGCCCCCATCATCGAGAACGGAGAGGTTCTGGGCTACTCCTCCGTTCGCGTCAAGGTGTCACCCGCGGAGCGGACCCGGGCCGAGGCGGCCTACTCCCGTATCCGCGCCGGCCAGTCGCGGGGCATACGTCTCGTGCGCGGGCAGATCACCCGGACCGGCCTGGTCGGCTGGCTGCAGCGCATCGACCCTGGTTCCATCGGTTTTCGCCTGAACGCCATGGTCTGTCTCAATCTGCTGCTGCTGGCGGTCTGCGCCAGCGTGAGCTTTCTCGGGTTCGAGCAGACTAGCGGCTACATCGCGCAACTCAAGCAGGAGGCGACGGGCGCGACCGCGCTGCTGGATGGCATGCAGTCGCAGCAGGAAAGTCTGCTGTGGACCCAGTTGATCCTGATGCTGCTGGTCGGGGGGCTGATGGTGGGGGTGGGCTCTTTGGTGCTGCGCAGTTTCCTGCGCCAACTCCAGGATGCCATCGGCTTCTCCATGCAGATCGCCACGGGCAATCTCGCCGCCACCCCGGCGCAGATGGCGCGCAGCGAGATCGGTAGGCTGCTCGACATGCTGGTGATCATGCGCAAGAGCCTGGGCAATATCGTCACCGACGTCTATCAGAGCCTCGGCGAAGTCCAGCCGGCCGCCCAGTCGATTGCCGAGGGTAACGTCGATCTGTCCCAGCGTACCGAGCAGCAGGCCGGCGCCCTGCAGCAGACGGCCTCGAGCATGGAAGAGATCACCGGCACCGTGCAGCAGAACGCCGACAACGCGCGGCAGGCCAGCCAGCTGTCGAATACCGCGGCCATGGAGGTCCAGGCCACCGGCTCGGCGGTGAGCGCGGTAGTGGATAGCATGGCGCGTATCGCCGGCAGTTCCGACAAGATCGCCGAGATCATCCGGGTGATCGACGGGATCGCCTTCCAGACCAACATCCTCGCCCTCAATGCCTCGGTCGAGGCGGCCCGTGCCGGCGAGCACGGGCGCGGCTTCTCCGTGGTCGCCAGCGAGGTGCGCAACCTCGCCGGGCGTTGTTCGGCCGCGGCCAAGGACGTGCGCGAGCTGATCGAGGTTTCCGGCCGCGAGGTGCAGAGCGGCGAACAGCACGTCAAGCAGGCCGAGACGGCCATTCAGCGCGTGGTCGAGGCGGTGCTCAAGGTCAACGACATCATGGGCGAGATCGCCGCTGCCTCGGAAGAACAGACCCGTGGCATCGAGCAGGTCAACCGGGCGGTCGCGCAGATGGACGAGGTCACCCAACGCAATGCGGAGCTGGTCGAGCAGTCGGCCCGTGACGCGGCCCATCTGGACGAGCAGGTGGCCTATCTGTCCAACACCATTTCCGTGCTGCGCACCGCCGGACGAGGGCTAGAACAGGTCAGTCGCGAACAGCGCTTCGTCGCCCAGGCGGCCCGGAAGCGCATCGAAAAGAAGGCTCCGCTGGTGAGCCGGGTCGCCGAGGTCACGACCCTGCTGCGCCCGAGGGGCCCGCTGCCGGCCGCGAGCGGGGCGATCGGCGGCGACGACTGGAAGGTGTTCTGACCGGCGATCCTGCGCTGCCGGAAAGCAAAAGGCCCGCCGAACGGCGGGCCTTTTCGTTGGCAGGGGAACTCAGCGCTCCAGATACTTGATCTTGCCTTTCACCCCGTCCCACTGCTCGGCGTCCGGCAGCGATTCCTTCTTCTCGGTGATGTTCGGCCAGACTTCAGCCAGTTCGGCGTTCAGCTGGATGTACTCCTGCATGTCCTCGGGGACTTCGTCCTCGGAGTAGATCGCCTGGGCCGGGCACTCGGGCTCGCACAGCGCGCAGTCGATGCACTCGTCCGGATGGATGACCAGGAAATTCGGCCCCTCGTAGAAACAGTCTACCGGGCAGACTTCAACACAGTCGGTGTACTTGCATTTGACGCAGTTGTCGGTAACGACGAAGGACATTTTTCTTTCTCTCCTCAGGCGGTAGCAGAAGAGCCCGATGGGGAATCCTGCTTGTATCGTGGTGTCTCGCCGCCTCTAGGCCATGGGCAGCGGATTTCGAAACGGGCGCGATTCTATCAGCTTGTTCCGGGTGCCGTCAGATGCGCTTCTTTAATGTATACAACAGCTCGAGGGCCTGCCGCGGACTCAGGTCGTCCGGATCGACCCGTTCCAGCTCCTCCAGCACCGGATGGGGCAGGCTGGCGAACAGATCGTTCTGGATCGGCGCCGCGGACTTGCCGTCCTTTGCGCGCGGCGTTTCGTGCGGCAGGCTGGTGGTTTCCAGCCGCGCCAGATGCTCCCGCGCACGCAGGATCACGGCGGTCGGCACCCCGGCGAGCTGCGCCACCGCCAGACCATAGCTCTGGCTGGCCGGCCCCGGCAGCACGTGATGCAGGAAGACGATGCGGTCGTTGTGCTCGGTGGCGTTGAGATGCACGTTGGCCACCACCGGCTCGCTCTCCGGCAGCACGGTCAGCTCGAAGTAGTGGGTGGCGAACAGGGTGAAGGCGCGCAGACGCGCCAGGTGCTCGGCGGCCGCCCAGGCCAGCGATAGGCCGTCGAAGGTGCTGGTGCCGCGGCCGACCTCGTCCATCAGTACTAGGCTGCGGTCGCTGGCGTTGTGCAGGATGTTGGCGGTCTCGCTCATTTCCACCATGAAGGTGGAGCGCCCGCCGGCCAGATCGTCGCTGGAGCCGATGCGGGTGAAGATGCGGTCCACCAGGGACAGCTCGCAGCTGGCCGCCGGCACGAAGCTGCCGATGTGGGCGAGCAGCACGATCAGCGCGGTCTGGCGCATGTAGGTGGACTTACCGCCCATGTTCGGGCCGGTGATGATCAGCATGCGCGTGGCATCGTCCAGCGCCAGGTCGTTGGCGACGAAGGGCGTGTCGAGCACCTGCTCCACCACCGGGTGGCGGCCCTGCTGGATGCGCATGCAGGGCTCGTCGACGAAGCGCGGTCGGTTGAGGTCCAGATTCAGCGCCCGTTCGGCCAGGTTCGCCAGCACGTCCAGTTCCGCCAGGGCCGCAGCGGTTTCCTGCAGCGGCGCCAGCTCGCCGATGAGAATCTCCAGAAGTTCGTCGTACAGCGCCTTCTCCCGCGCCAGGGCACGGCTCTTGGCCGACAGCGCCTTGTCCTCGAAGGCCTTGAGTTCCGGCGTGATGAAGCGCTCGGCGCCCTTCAAGGTCTGCCGGCGGATATAGTCGGCCGGCGCCTGCTCGGCCTGGACCCGCGGCAGCTCGATGTAGTAGCCGTGGATGCGGTTGTAGCCGACCTTGAGATTGGGCAGGCCGGTGCGTTCCTTCTCCCGCGCTTCCAGGTCCATCAGGAACTGGCCGGCGTTCTCGCTGAGCGACAGCAGCTCGTCCAGCTCGGCGTCGTAGCCGCGCTTGAGCACGCCGCCGTCGCGGATCACCGCCGGCGGGTTGTCGATGATCGCCCGGGCCAGCAGCTCGGCGAGCTCGGGATAGGTGCGGATGCTCTCGGCGAGCTGATTCAGGTGCGGCACCACCAGATCCTGCATGCCCGCCTGCAGCTGCGGCAGGGCGGCCAGGGCGTCGCGCAGGCGCGCGAGATCCCGCGGGCGGGCGTTGCGCAGGCCGATGCGGGCGAGGATGCGCTCGACGTCGCCGATCTCCTTGAGCTGCGGCTGGAGCTGCTCGAAGCGGTAGTTCTCCTGCAGACAGGCGATGGAGTCCTGGCGCGCCACCAGCACGGCGCGGTCGCGCAACGGACGGTTCAGCCAGCGCCCGAGTAGGCGATTGCCCATGGCGGTCTGGCAGCGGTCGATCACCGATTGCAGGGTGTTGTCTCGTCCGCCGGAGAGATTGACGTCCAGCTCCAGATTGCGTCGGCTGGCACCGTCGAGGATGACCGTGTCGTCCAGGCGCTCGTGGCGCAGACTGCGCAGATGGGGCAGGGCGGTGCGCTGGGTTTCCCTGGCGTAGGCCAGGAGACAGCCGGCGGCGCCGATGGCCAGGGTCAGGCCCTCGCAGCCGAAGCCCTTCAGGTCCTGGGTGGCGAACTGCTGGCAGAGGCTCTTGTGCGCGCTGTCGCGGTCGAAGTCCCAGGGCGCGCGGCGATGCGCCCCGCGGCGCTTCTCCAGCGGCAGGCCGGTCGGCCAGTCGTCGGGGTACAGCAGCTCGGCCGGATTCAGGCGTTCCAGTTCGGCCAGCAGGTTGTCCCAGCCCTTGAGCTCCTGCACGCTGAAGCGGCCGCTGGTGATGTCCAGCACCGCCAGGCCAAACAGCCGCTCGTCGCCGAGCACTGCGGTCAGCAGGTTGTCCTGGCGCTCGTCGAGCAGAGCCTCGTCGCTGATCGTGCCCGGGGTGATGATGCGCACCACCTGGCGTTCCACCGGCCCCTTGCTGGTCGCCGGGTCGCCGATCTGCTCGCAGATCACCACCGACTGGCCGAGCTTGACCAGCTTGGCCAGATAGCCCTCGGCGGAATGAAAGGGAATCCCAGCCATGGGAATCGACTGCCCGGCCGACTGTCCGCGAGCCGTCAGGGTGATGTCGAGCAGCTTGGCGGCCTTCTTGGCATCCTCGTAGAACAGCTCGTAGAAATCGCCCATGCGATAGAACATCAGCTGATCCGGATGCTCGCGCTTGAGCTTCCAGTACTGCTGCATCATCGGAGTGTGTTGGGAAAAATCAGAAAAGTCTTTAGACATCAGGGGGTTACGCGATCAGTCTTAAAAGTGTGGGGCAGATTTGGGGCTTTTTGCGCTTCGTTTTGCATGCCGCGCCAGATGTGCTGCAGCTCGTTCGGAGACTCGTCGTCCATCCACCTGGCGTAGACCTCCACCAGCATGGTGTAGTCCTTGTGCCCCATTTGCTTGGCGATGAAGGCAAGGTTACCACGGGCCGTCAGACACCAGCAGGCATAGGTGTGCCGGGACTGGTACGGGCGGCGCGGGCGGATCTTGGCGCGCTTCTGGATGGTGTTCCATTTGGTGTTCCAGGCGGTGGGAACGAACCAGGGATTGATGTGGGTCTTCCTGGCCTGCAGCGTGGGAGAGAGCAGCGGGGTCACGGTGTCGATCCGGGTTTCGTGCCTGGTCAGCTGGACGGTGATCTGGTGCCGGGGCACCTTGCTGGGAATGGCGAGCAGGGTGCGGCAGGCCTCTAGCGCCGGGGGGAACAGCATCACGGTACGGGGCTTGCCGGTCTTCGGTAGTTTGAAGGTGCCCTTGCCGGTGATGGCACGCTGGACGTGAATCAGGCCGACCTCGAGGTCGATGTCTTCCCGGGCCAGGGCGCAGATCTCGCCAGGACGCAGGCCAGTGTAGATGGCCAGGGTAACGGCAGCGTGGTCGGCCGGGTGTAGGCAGCCCACGGTCAGCAGCGCCTCGACCTCGGCCCGGGTGAGCGGATCCGGCTCGCGATCACTCATCTCGAAGCGGTTGCAGGCCTCGGCCAGGCCCGCCCGGCAGTAGCCGTTACTTTCACACCAGCGCAGGAAGCCGGCGACCGTGGCCAGGTAGTGGTTAACCGTTGAGGTGGCTCGGTCCTCTATCAGCTGGACGCGCAGCGTCTGGATATCCTCGGGCAGCAGCACGCTAGCCAGGCGGTCCTTGCCCAGTAGATCGATGCAGATATTCAGCGCCCAGCCGTAGCGGCGCTCGGTTTCTTCGGTGATGTCGACGGCTTTTAGCGGCTTGTACCGCTCGAGCAGAGTGCCGAGGCGCTCGTCTCGCGGAGTGCTGTAGTTGCCGGCGTGCTTCGAGTCGGGGAAGTGCCGGGCATAGTCGAAGGTGCCTAGCTTGATCTCGTGGAGGATCGCCGCCCGGAGCTGGGCGGCGTGGCGGATATTGGCCTTGGTGACGGGCAGGCCCAGGGTCTCGCGGCAGCGACGCCGGCGCCACATGAATGTGATACGCAGGCTATTGCCGTGGATTTCAATGCCCGTGTGCTTGGCCAGTTCGGTTTCTAGGCCGCTTCCTGCGGAGCGCTCTCGACCCACTTGTCCACTTCCTCCAGGTTGATGAATACCCGGTTGTCCCGAGCCTTTCTCCAGATTCGGCCCTGTGCCCAGGTGCCGTTCTTCACTTTGTGTCTTATGGCGTCTTCGCTGTAGCCGGTGAGCTCGGCGGCGCGCTTGATCAGGACCCATCGCGGCATGCTCATCGGCTTCGCCCTCCCTTCCTACTTTTCCTCTTCCCCCCATGGGCCGTCGCCCTCCAGCTGATGAAGTTGGCGACGTTGCCGACCTCATCGCCGATTGCGCCGATGGTGTGGTCCATGATGGCGCGCAGTTCATCGAACGTGGCGTGCTGGATGGTTTTGGTGCTCTCTACCACGGTGCGCCCGTCCGGGGTTTTGACGACGTAGTCCACGGCCCAGCGCATGGGTTTGGTGGGGACGCCGCCGGTGACCTTGGCCTGCTCCTTGGGCATTTCGGTGCTGTAGAAGATGGTGCAGGTCATGCTGCCACCTCAATCGGCCGCCAATCGCTGTCGCACAGGCCATAGGCGCTGGAGCAGGCCGAGGCGTCGACTTCTCCATCGCTGGCCAGCAGGTCGTACTGGATTCCGCCGCGGGTGGTGCGTGACCACTCGACGGCCTGGCGGATGTTGGCGATTGCTACGATCTGCTGGGCATCCATTTCCTTGATCGAGCCCTGCTGATGCTTAGCGTTGGCACCGGCAAAGAACGTCGCGCCGCCGCGCTTGCTGGCTTGGCGAACCAAGCTCTCCCAGTGCTCGATGCGGTCGATGTGTTCGGGCCAGCGTGCGGCAATCTCTCGCAGTTCAGACTTGCGGCAGTTGATGCATGGCATACACCCGACCCGGCCGGCGCCCATGGTGTAGAGCGGGTTCGGCTTGATACCCATGCAACGATGGGCCTCGAACACTGCGGGCACATCCCATTTCAGAATCGGCCGGTAGTTGAACAGGCCGCCGCCCACCTCGTCGCATTCCGGTAGGTAGCGCCTGGCCTCTGACTCCTCGCGGCGCACGCCCTGCCACGACAGGATCATGTTCTCGCCATCCATCAGCGGCAGCATGACCTGCTCGATGATGACGTTGCGCTTGAGCTCCTCGGTGCAGAACTGTGCCCGGCGGCTGGGGAAGCGTCCCTTCCAGAGACATAGGTCGAGGAAGGGGATACCGGTCGGATGCAGTACGTCCAGGGCCGCGCACACGATGCTTTCGGCTACGCCCTGAGCACGCCACTGGGTGGCGACGAACTGGCGCTTACGGGCGATTCGTTCAGAGAAGTTGGCGCGGCGGCGCTCGATGGTTACGCCGGTGGCATGTTCCAGATAATCGAGGTACTCCAGCGTCAGCTCGTGCTCGTTTCCGGTGTCGGCGAACACGGCGCGCAAGTTCGGCGCCCCCATGGTGATGGCGAGCAGCAAGGTTGCAGTGCTGTCTTTTCCCCCGGAGACGCTGACGATGTTGTGCTGCTGGACCAGAACATGGTCTGCCCCATGGGGGTAGGATGATCGAGGGTTGATGCGGAAGAGGCTGGTCATTGGCCGGCCTCCTGATCAATCCACAGGCTGGCTCGATCAAGACGCTCGATCTCAGCAAGGATCAGGGCGCCGGCCTTGATTTGATTCTGACGGTACGTCGTTGGCTTCCACCAACTATCGGCCCATGGCCATCCAGCCGGCGGCTGTCCTTCGTTCGGGTAGGCGTCAGAGAACAGCAAGTAGCATCCGGCGGCGGTAGCCAGCTCTCCAACACGGTACTGGTCATCACACTCAGGCGCGAAGCCTTCCGCCTCGACCTGGCGGCGGCGCTCTGCGAGCACATCCGCGGAGGCCTGGCTCAGCTCCGGCCGATGGCATGTCTGCGCGACGGGGGCGGTGTATAGCTTGGTTCCAGCTGGAAGATATCCCAGTCGATTCAGATCTTCCCTACTGAACCATGGGCCGTCGCGTTCGTCGGAAGGGTCAGGCAGTTGAATAGTCGCCACCGGCTGCTGCTCAGGCTCCTGCGCTTCCTGTGCTGGCGCGACCACCTCCGCAAGCTGCGCGCGCAACTGATGTGCAATGCGATATCCAGCGTCGACAAGCCGAATTGATCCGCCCGTCTCGAAGAAGCTGGCTATGACCTCGGCATCCGCTCGATTGAGCTTCACGGTTTCCTGCTGCTCGGCGGCGGGTAGGGCGGCCAGCCCGTCGACAGCCGTGGCGTAGATATCCTTGATGGTCGACCAGTCCACGGGAATTATCTCCGTGTACTCAACTTCACCGGCGCAGACTTCGCAGTCTTCTTGCGGCTCATCGAAACTGCAGGCAGTACATGTGGCCGTGTGCAGGATCGTGAATTCTCCGGACAGCAGTGCCTTGGCTCCGTTCTCTGCAGTCAGGGTACGCGGCATCAGGATGTAGTCAGCCAGCGCCTTGGCGGGCATGGTGGCTTTCTTAACCATGGCTCACCTCCTCGCGCTCCACCTGCAGCAGCGGGTTGTTCTCCAGCTCGCCCTCGATGCTGCGGGTCAACTGCTGGCGGGCGGTCATGCTGGCGGAGGGGTTGGATAGCATGCTGGCTGCCTGAAGCAGCAGGTCGTTCAGCACGATGCGGCTCTCGATTTGCACCGGGCGGTCATCAGGCTTCTTCCAAATGACTGCCGCGAGTTGCGCCTGCTCGCCGGCCAGGGCCTCAACCATTCCGAGCAGCTCTTCCTTCTCCCGCTTCGCTTGCTCCAGCTGGTCCCCACTGTCGAACGGCCCACTGACCAGCGACCAGGCGCTGGCGAATACCTGGGCCTGCTCCATGACCTGGTCGACGGTGGGCGGGCTGGCCGGATTTTCTTCGATCTCTGCCTTGCTCTGTGACGATGTGGAACCGGTCGGGTCATTCCATCCTTCTGCCAGCCCTTCCGGCGTGAATGACTCGACGCTGCGAGAGCATTTCGGGCAGACCAGCGATAGGAATCCCTCCTTATGCTGCACGCCTAAGAACGGGCCGTCGGAGCCGCAGTGGCACGGTTTCAATTCGATACTCATGCCGCAGCCTCCTGTACCACCTCGGTGGGTGCGCTGGCTTTGTCTGCCAGGGTGCGGGCGATGGCTGCGCCGCGCTTCATGTTGTCGGCTGCAACCGTGGCGCCGACGTTTCTGCAGGTGGTAGCGGCTACCTCCAGCTGAGTGGCGAAGGCGCGCAGAGTGGTGGCGTCATCGGCACTCAGGGCGCGGCGTTCGGTGTCGGCGATGCGCTGGTCGGCATCGTGGACGGCCTGTTCCAGTGCCTCGTGGGCTTCGATGCGCTCGCGATCACGGGCGGCGCGCAGCTTGAGGAGGTCGACGGTCTGGTTGTCGATCTGGCGTTGCAGGGCGGCGATCGTACCCTGCTGGCTCTCGGCACCGGCCGAGTAGCCGATGGAGTAGGAGTAGTCCTTGGCGCTGGAAATCCTGTGCAGCAGGTACATGGCCGGCAGGGCTCCGCTCAGGACCATGGCCCCGATGATGATGTAAGTGTTCATGCTGTGTCTCCCTGAGCCCGCCGCCGGGAATTAGTGTCAGAGTCCGGCGGCGGGCTTTATGTGTTAGAGGTTGGCTTCGTAGAGCGGGACTTGACCGATAGCGGCCTTGATCTGCTCGCGCACGGCGGTGTAGGCCTCTTCCAGCACCTTGTCCGGGCGCACCAGCTCGTACCACATGAATAGGCGGCCATCGGTGATGCGGTAGCGGAAGCGGGCCGGGATGCAGAAGGCTTCGCCGCCGAGGAAGGGGCGGATGCCGATGTAGAACTGCTCGGGGATGTTGAGCTGGCCGGAAGCGCCGGCGCGGCCGTCGATCTCCTCGTTGTAGGTCAGTTGCACCTGGCCGTTATCGAGGCGGATGCCCTGGCGGAAGCTGATGTTCTTCTTCGCCTCTAGGGTGCGGCTAATCTCCAGCATGTCGGCCGCGCTCGGTGCCGTGCTGGTGCCATCGGGCTGAACGATGTCCTTGACGTTCTCCTCGATGAACTCGGCAAAGTCGTTCTGGGACAGCTTCTGGCGGTCTTGCTTGCGCCAGTTTCCCCACTCGACAGTGGTCGGGCACTGGTAGGTGGCCTTGTGGGTAGCCCAGCTCGGCTGGCCGGGCTGGTGGTAGTCGAGCACGGCGATGAAGGTGCGTCCCTCCGGGCCGTTGCAGAACACCGCCGAGGCGTCGGAAGCGAAGCGGTTGACGTAGTCGATGAAGGTCTGGGCGTCCAACACCTTCAGGCTCTGGCGGATGCGCACAGGGGCATCGAGGTGCTCTTCCAGATCCTGCAGGCGCACATCGTCGGGAACCAGGGCGAGCGGGGCCGGCAGACCCGGGTGGTTGAACGGCTTGCCGAGAGCCAGGGCGAGGGTGGTCAGTTTGTTGATGGCTTCTTGCATCGTGGTTTTCCTTGGGTGAACTGCTTATTCGTTGACGGTACGCAGAGTGGCGGCCGGTTCTTCGGAGACGGAGCGCAGCGGGATTTCCTGCTGGCGAGGATCCTTGCGGGTGAGGTTGCCTTCCGGGGTCAGGAAGAACAGGGAGGTGCCGCGCGACAGTTGCGGCTCCTTGGCCTTCACATCGGCCTTGATGGTCATCTGGCCGGCGCCATCGGGCTTGTAGGTCAGCTTGATGGTCAGCTCGCCTTGCTTTCCGGTCAGGCGGATGGCGTCGATCAGGCTGTGCTGGCTATCCGTCAGCTCGTCGAGCAGGTGCCCGGCCTCCAGATCGCGCAGGGTGTCAATGAATGGGCGTGCCTTCTTGGCTGTCATGGTGCTGTGCCTCTTGGTTGTAGATCGTCAGAGTGTTGCCCGGAGCGGCCGGGCGCCGTGTCAGGCTGCAGCCCTAGTCTTGCTGTCCAGGAATGAAGCCAGATCCTCCAGAGTGACCCGGGGGCACTCCAGGCGAGATTTCGTAAGGGTGAAGGTGCGCAGCTTGATGTCGCCCTTGCGGATCAGGGAGCGCAGGTGCTTATCCGTCTCGATGTGCGGGAAGTAGTGTTCGCGTACCTCGGTAAGAGTCAGGCTGGCGACTCTCCACTGCTTCCACAGCGCATCGAGCGTGCTTGAAAAGCCAGGCTCCACCCCGCGCCCCTCCTGGGTAGCCTGGCTGGCGCAGTTCTCGGCAGGTTGGCGGGCGATGGTTTGGCCTGCGTTCATGTGGCATCGTCCTTGTGTTGGGGGATAGTGATGGATACCCAGAGGCGGCCTCAGGCTGCCTTGCGCAACTGGCGGTGGATGATTCCGGCGATGGTGGTGCGCAGCACGGCGTGGAGCGTTTCGATGTCCGAGTCGTTGCTGATCTCGATATCGCTTCCGTGGATAGCAATGCCGTGCTCGCTGCGGTGGCTGGCGACCTGGGGGGCGTCCGGGCGGTGGATATGCAGGATCATCCCGCCTCGGGCGCGAACCCAGGCGGCCTCGTTCTCGAAGCGCACGTCGCTGATGATGTAGCCGTTGAAGGCATGGGGTAGGGCGTCCTCGATGTGCGCCAGACGACGTTCCGCCACGCGCAACCAGAAGTCGCGGCCGCCGTACTGGCGGCCCCATTCCGTGCCCAGGGTCTGCAGTAGCTGGCGGGGGCTGAGGCCGATATCGGCCAGAGGCGCCTCCTTCAGATCGCCCTCTAGTTCGCGATCGCTGAGATTCAGCATGCCGCGCAGAGCCTCTTTCAGCGGCTGGGCGAAGGCGTACTGCGCGAAGCCGAAGTGCTGCTCGATGTAGGTGGCGGCGGTGCTCTTGCCGCTGTGAGCGGGGCCGGCGAGGCCGATGAGGATCTTGCGGCTCATGCTGCATCGCCTCCCCAGGGGCCGAAGTCGTCGGTGGGGCGGGCGAGCGTTGGCGCCTTGCGGCTTTTCCCAGCGATCACCAGCAGGCCGGTGCGGGCCTGGATGCGGCGGATGGTGTTGGGGCTAGAGGCGCATGCCGGGTGCAGGTACACCGGGCAGCGAGTAGTGGCGTGCTGTGTCGTATTCATCGTCGCGTACTCCAGAGGTCAGAGTGTGGGTACGCGGATTACAATACGGCGGTGAATTGGATTAAGTCAATACATTTATGAATTGGAAGCGGGTGTCTTTCGGCGGCGATTCATCCAAGAGCCAGTGACGACTCCACAGATCTCGGTACCATCGGGTACGTGGATTATTCGGTTTGGAAATTCAGGGTTGAGTGCGAGGAGGTGAGTGCCGTCTTCAGTGATCTGCAGTCGCTTGAAGGTCGCATGGCCGTCTGGTGTCCTCACGACGATGTCGTCGTTGTGCGCCGGCTCAATGCTCGGATCGACCAATATCAACTCACCAGGGCGATAATCGGGGAACATGCTCATACCGCGTACTTCAAGGCAAAACGCGCGGGAGCTATGGGGGAAGGGACAGTCTAGCCATTCCTCTGCGTAGCCTGGCTCAAACAAGTTGACCGCCTCACATAGAGCGCCTGCCTGCACCCAAGAAATCCTAGGAACCCTTCCTTTAATGTCGGGGCCTGCGGTTACGTTTATGTCGATCTCAGTCTCGAGCTTGCCCGCCAGAAGGGCGGCAGAGTCAAGGCCGAGGGCCTTGGCCAGCTTGTTGACGTTATCGATACGAGGGTTATTCGATTCTCCCGCAAGGATGCGGTGAGTAGTGGGCTGGGGAACGCTGGCACGGCGGGCTAGCTCACCCTCCGACCAGCCAAACTCCTTCAGTTTCTCCGAAAGCAGGCGGCCAATCAGCAGCCCTGAGATTGCCATGATCGGCGGCTCCATATTCTTAAATGAATAATGCGCGATTGTATTGCTTGCAGGAATCCGGCTGTGTATTATCCGTGCAATTCATTTGTGAATTGATGGGGTCTTATATGACCATTCAGGAAATGCTTAGAGCGCTCGGGATGTCGGGCCTCTCGCAGAGCGAGATTGGGGAGTTGACGGGGGTAAGTCAGCCGACAATCTGCAGAGCTCTGGGAGGGGCAGACGTCAAGTATGAGACTGGAAAGAAGATTGAGCGCTTGTATCAAGATCGCTTCAGCAAAAAGAAAGCTGC
The DNA here is from genome assembly GCF_042643485.1 of Azotobacter bryophylli. NCBI lineage: Bacteria > Pseudomonadati > Pseudomonadota > Gammaproteobacteria > Pseudomonadales > Pseudomonadaceae > Azotobacter > Azotobacter bryophylli. The sequence continues at coordinate 327,299 of NZ_JBHRSJ010000001.1, forward strand.
ATAGCTTCAAGGATGCCGGCGCGGGACTCTGACCTCCCACGCCGGCGGGGTGCCTGGTAAGGACTCTGACCTCCTTACTTCGGCTTACGACGACACAGCACGCATCGGTCGTGGTCATAGAGTAGGGCGTGCCCGGCTCGATGGCTACACCGTAAAGGAGCTATTTACGGTTATGAGCCGCACTGACCTTTTGCCGGACGCTGGTCCGGTCCTATCTCTCCGCCAGGCGCTGTATCGTGCCGGGCGCGACTACAAGGGCGGGATAACCGCCCTTTCTCATGATCTGGCGATGGATCTCGATTCCCTGCAGAAGAAACTGAAGCTTAACGAGGAGCGGCGCTGGCCGACCCCCGACGAGCTAGAGGAGATCATTGCCGCTACTCGCGATTCTCGTTTACTCGACGCGCTTGTGAGACCGGCAGGGGCTGTCTGGTATCGCCCGGAGCCCGTAGATGCCACCTGTGATGCTCTCAAGGCGGTAGGCGAGCTGTTACAGACGGAAGGAGCGTTCGTGGGCAGTCTGCATGCCGGCGCCGCGGACAACGTATGGCAGCCACATGAGGTCGCCCTGCTTGAGCACCACGGCAACCAGGTGATCCGGGCGGTTCTCGGCATCATGGCCGGCGCACGGGCCTCGATGGAGGGCCGCTGCGATGGATGAGCGTTACATCGAGCTGGCCGAGCAGGTGCAGGCTGCGCAGTTGCAGCGGGCCATCGACAGCCGCGTGCGCTACCAGGGCGTGAGCGCGCTGGAGTGTGATGACTGCGGCGACAAGATTCCGGAAGCCCGGCGCCAGGCGGTGCCGGGTTGTCGTTTGTGCGTGGATTGCCAGTCGCTGGCGGAGGTGCGCCGATGACTCAGGCAGGGACCGCCACCCCGATTGCCGCCTGGGCGCGGCGTTACATCGAATCCTTCAATCTGGCTCTGGTGCCGATCGATCCAGGCGAGAAGGCGCCGAAGGGTAACGGCTGGAATCAGCCCGGCGGGTATTTCACCGACGCGGCCGAGGCCGAGGCGTTCTGGAGTCGTCACCCGCAGCACAACATGGGCGTGGTGCTCGGCCCGAGTCGGGTGTGCTCGCTGGACGTTGACCATGTGGAGTACGCGCGGCAGGTGCTGCGAGATGTGCTGGGCATGGATCTGGACGCGTTGCCGCCGGTTTACCCGACGCTGGTAGGCAACCCGGCGCGGTTCCGGGTGATGTTCCGCCTGCCGGATGGGGTGGAGTTCAGCCGGCATTCGCTGTCTTGGCCGAACGAGCTGGACCCGGACGGGAGCCAGTTCAAGCAACTGATGGCCGAGGCGCGGCAGGCGAAGGCGGCCGGTGATGCGGCGCTGGAAGCCGATCTGCGGGCGAAGGCCAAGCCGCTGGCTCCGGTGACGGTGTTCGAGCTGCGCGCGGGGCCGGTACAGGATGTGCTACCGCCGTCGATCCACCCGGAGACGGGCAAGCCGTACTCCTGGCGCACGCCGCCGGCGGCCGATGGGCTTCCGGAGCTGCCGCGCGATCTGCTGAACATCTGGCGCAACTGGGATGTGTTCAAGCGCATGGCGCTGGAGGCGTGCCCGTGGGCGCCGAAGGCGGCGCCGGCACCGGTGCGCGCTGCGTCGCCGGCCCGCGCGTCGGTTGGCGATCAGCCATCGGTGATCGAGGCCTTCAACCGGGCGCAGGATGTGGAGAGCCTGCTGAAGGCGCACGGGTACGAGCGGCGCGGGCGGAAGTGGTTGTGCCCGCAGAGCAGCACCGGGTTGCCGGGGGTGACGATCAGCGATGAAGGCCGGGTGTATTCGCACCATGGTTCGGACCCGCTGGCCAACGGGCACATGAATGACCCCTTCGATGTGTTCTGCATCCTGGAGCATGGCGGCGACACCTCGGCGGCGATCAAGGCGGCTGCTCGGCTGCTAGGGTTGGAGCACAAGCGGTCGTCGCCGAGACCGCCAGAGCCACCTGCCGTGGGCGACCTTCCCCCGGCCCCATCCGATGTCGAGGGCGAAAGCGAGGCCGGCTGCTCCGAAGACGGGGGGGCGGGGGAGGGCCTGTCTCTGGCTCGGGTGTTGCGCCGTTACGCCTTGATCGAGGGGACCACGTCGGTGTGGGACTTGGACAAGGCGAAGAAGATGAAGCGGTCGGCGTTCGAGGCACTGGTCGGTAAGGAGATGTTCAAGGAGTGGTCGGCTGTCACCGATGAGAAGCGCAAGAAGCGGGTCAGCGAGGAGTGGGTCCGCGATATCGAGAAGGCTCGGGCGATGGCCGGCAAGGCGGTAGGCGATGACAAGATGCCGCCGCTGGTGCGCTATGTGTACATCGATGGCACCAAGGATGTGTGGGACTACGCGAAGAAGCGGCGGATCTCCGAGGGTGCGGTAAGGATGGCCCTGGGCGATGCGTACAGCCTGTGGCTGAATAGCCCGGAGCGGCGGGTGGTGGACATGAACCACATCGTATTCGATCCGGCGATGACCCATGACCCGAAGACGTACATCAATACCTTCGAGGGGCTACCGTTGCAGCCGGTGCGGGATGACCTGGCGTGCGAGAACCTGCGCTGGCTGATCAGCTTCCTGTGCAACCACGACGAGAAGGCGACCGACTGGCTGACGCGGTGGATTGCCTATCCACTGCAGCACACGGGAGCGAAGATGGACACTGCGGTGCTGATGCACTCGATCACGGAGGGCTCGGGCAAGAGCCTGCTGTTCTCTGTGGTGATGGGGCGGCTGTATGGGCAGTACTCGGCGACGGTCGGTCAGGCGCAGTTGGAGGGGAATTTCAACGCCTGGCAGAGCGGTAAGCTGTGGGCGGTGTTCGAGGAAGTGGTCAGCCGCGATCAGCGGTACAACCAGGTGGGCAAGATCAAGCAACTGATCACTGGGCAGACGGTGCGCATCGAGTCGAAGTTCGTGAACGGTTGGGAGGAGGCCAGCCACATGAACGCTGTGTTCCTGTCGAATGAGATCATGCCGTGGCCGATCAGCGACAGCGACCGGCGCTTCCTGGTGATGTGGCCAGAGGGGAAGCTGCCCGAGGATCGGCAGGCGGCGATCAAGCATGAGCTGGCGAACGGGGGCGTTGAGGCGCTGTATAGCTGGCTGCTGTCGGTCGACCTGGCTGGATTCGATCAGCAGACGAAGCCGCCGGTAACCGAGGCGCGCAAGCGGTTGGTCGCGCTGAGCCGGGCGTCCTGGCAGACCTTCCTGTACCTATGGAAGACCGGCGAGCTGGGGCCGAAGTTGTGGGGCGCCTGCATAGCGTCTGACCTGTATGCGATGTTCATCGAGTGGTGCCAGCGCAACCGCGAGCACACGCTGTCCCAGACGAAGTTTTCGGAGTTCATCAGTACCGACTCCGAGGTGGAGAAGACCCCGAGGAGCATTCCTTGGACGGATGGCACCAACCGGCGGTTCGCCAACTTCTTCTTTCCGTCCTGCGAGCAGGCCTTCCTGCCACCTTCCCTTAGATCGGCCGATCTGGGTGCTCATATCGTCGCCTGGCGTGAGGCTGCGCGGGGCGCGGGCTGGGCTGTCGACTCTTGGGACCATGTGAAGGGGATGGCGGCATGAGTGCGCTTGGATGCGTGGTGAGTGTGTCGGGTTTGTGTCGGGTGGTTTCTGGTGACTCAACACAGCCGAAAGCCGCGTGCTGCGCTGGGTCTATCCATCTGTGTCGAGTGTGTCGGGTTGGCGCGCATGCGCGCGCGCGTGCGTGTGAATCCATGCCGGCTGATGGAAGCAGTTTTTTCTATTACGCGATGACTGATAACCCCGACAAACTCGACACACTCAACACAGACTTACTCAAGGCATTGTTTTTATTTGTTTTTCTGTGTGCCGGGTGTGTGTCTGGTTTGGCTGTTTTGTGTCGGGTTGATTCTGGCGAGGGAGTGCGTGGCCATGATTGAGGCAATCGAGGTGGTGATGACGCACTGGGGCGAGCAAGTGCAGAAGGCCGGCTCGGCCGGGGCGCTGTCCAGCCCGATGGGGACCATCCTCCAATACGGTGGCTGTGCGCCGCGCGGCGGTGTGCCAGGGGCGAGGTTGCTGCTGGCCGGTGCCGGGCCGGATTACGTGGCAAGTGAGGTGGAGGCAGCGCTGGGTGCTGTAGAGCGCAGTCAGGGCGGTATTGCACTCGTCGCGCTCGCTGCCAAGCGGTACGTGAACTACCACGGGCTGACACTGGACGAGCAGGTGTACGACCTGGATCTGGGCCGCGGCGAGGCCGGTCGGAGGGCGTACTTCCGGCAGTTGCACAAGCTGCACACGCTGGTGCAAGCGGAGCTGCTTGATCGGCAGGCTAAGCAGGGCGGTCGTCGCCGCGAGGCACGCCGTGATGGAGAGCGGATGCGAAAGGCAGCGCACAGCCAGGCGCTAGCGGCGCATTCGGCCCGCGGTGCAGAGCTGTTCAAGGGGGACTGCTGATGACCGTTCGTCGGATGACTCGGCGTCAGTCGGCGTCTATTGGTGTTTGTCGGCGTCCGTCGATGAGAACCGAAAACGGGGGCTTTTCGGTTTGTCACTTGAGGGGTACAAAGTTCCCACGATTCGACAGGTACGCCTGACGAGTTGACCGAGCACAGTGCTGTGCACCCTCGACCGTTTCCCCGGTCACCCCAACGCCCGCTCTTGCGGGCGTTTCCCTTTCTGGAGCCCGAGCCCGAGCCCGAGCCCGAGCGCTTGGCTTGGCCGATTCTCCGCCGCTTTCGAAGTAGAGCCGTTGCCCGCCGCGTGCGGGCTTTTTTATTCCTTCGGTCCTGCACCAGTGATGACGGGGCGCGGGCCGACTATCCGCCCGAGAGGGCTATCGAGCATGCAGACAATGACTGAACCCGCCTCGACCGCTGCCGGCGGCATCGCGCTGTACAAGCTGGGCATCCTCGCCGCTATCGGTTCCGCCGTGGTGGCGTTCGTCGTGATGGCGATGACGACCCCGCGCACGACGCGCGAGTTCGTCGTGGCGATGATCTGCACGATCGTCTCCAGCATCTGCGGCGGTGCCGGGGTGGTGCGCTGGTTCGATCTGACCAGCTGGATGCTGGACGACATCGGCATGGTGGCCATCGGCGGGATCATCTTCGCCTGCGGGTTGCCGGCCTGGGTGATCGTGCGGGCCTGGTTCAACTGGAGCGAGGCGCGGCGGTTGGTGCCGCTGCCGGAGATGGTGAAGGAGTTCCGCGATGAAACGGGGATGTGAGTCTGGCCGCGGTGATCGCCGGGGCTCTGCCTCCTACCGTGGCTACGGTCATCGCTGGAGGCTGGCGCGCGAGGATCATCTGCGGCGCCATCCTGAGTGTGTGATGTGCGGCATCAAGGCCGGCCCGCTCCAGCCGTTCGTGGTCGACCACAAGGTGGCGCCCCGGCTCGGTGAGGCGAAGGCAAGCGGCGATCCCCAGCGGATAGCCGATGCCTGGCGGATGTTCTGGGACCGGAGCAACTGGCAGTCCCTCTGCAAGCCGTGCCACGACTCGACCAAGCAGCGACTGGAGAAGTCGGGCCGGCTGGCCGGCTGCGCCGCCGACGGTCGCCCGCTCGACCCGCGCCACCACTGGAACACCCCCAGGGGGGGTTAAAAACTTCGGCCCTCCCGCCACTGAGACCGCCCCGTCCCCTCTGTTCGCAACGCCGGGAAAAATGGGTAGGGGGGGGTATCAACGATTCTGGAGGCCAAGATGGCTGGAAATTTCAACTCTGGGCGGCCTGCAAAGCCGGCAGCACTCAAATTGCTGCAGGGCAACCGCAGCAAGGCGAACCCAATTGACCTGCTCGCCGAGGTGCAATCGCCAGCGGTACCGATCGAAGCACCACCCATGCCCGACTGGCTGAGCGCGGACGCCCAGGCCGAGTGGGCGCGTATCGTCCCCGACCTGCTCACCCTGGGCCTGCTCAGCAAGCTCGACATGATGGCCCTGGCCACCTACTGCGAAGCGGTCGCCGACTGGCAGCGCTTCCGCCGCCTGATCGCCGAGCACAACGCCAAGGCCGATGGTGCTGGCGACATCCAGACCTTCGCCACCGGCGCCAAGCAGATCAGCGTCTGGCGGCAGCTAGCCAACGACGCCGAGAAGCGCGCCAATGCTGCTGGCGTCCAGTTCGGCTTTTCCCCCATGGCCCGCCGCAACCTGAAGACGACGCCGCAGGGCCAGGGAGAGCTATTCCCCAATGAACAACGAGACGCCGCCGCCAGCTACTTCTCCTGACCGCGTCACCGCCTTCGCCCAGGCCGTACTGGCCGGCGAGCTCGTCGCCGGGCCCGATGTGCGTAACGCCTGCCGCCGCCACCTGCGCGACCGGGAGACCGGCGCCCTGCGCGGTCTGGTTTGGGATCAGGCCGCCGCCGACCGCGCCATCGGCTTCTTCGAGGACGTGCTCTGCCTCAACGGTGGCGACTACGAAGGCGAGCCGTTTCTCCTTGCGCCCTGGCAGGCCTTCGTCGTCGGTAGCCTGTTCGGCTGGTATACCGACGATGGCTACCGGCGCTTCCGCACCGCCTACATCGAGACCGGAAAGGGCTCCGGCAAGTCGCCGCTGGTCGCCGGCATCGGCCTGTACGGACTGGTCGCCGATGGCGAGCAGCGCGCCGAGGTATACGCCGCGGCGACCAAGCGCGACCAGGCCATGATCCTGTTCCGCGACGCGGTGTCGATGGTCAGTATGTCTCCGGCGCTGAGCACCCGGCTGGTTCCATCGGGCCGCGACGAGAAGGTCTGGAACCTGTTCTACCCGAACACCAACAGCTTCTTCCGGCCGATCAGCTCCGACGAAGGCCAGTCCGGCCCGCGCCCGCATATCGGCCTGCTCGACGAGGTGCACGAGCACAAGACCGCCACCGTGGTGAACATGATGCGCGCCGGCACCAAGAACCGCCGGCGCGCGTTGATCGTGATGATCACCAACAGCGGTTCCGACAAGAACAGCGTCGCCGGCCAGTACCACGATCTCGGCAAGCGCGTATGCGCGGGCCTCGAGGATAACGACACCCTGTTCGCCTTCATCTGCTCCCTGGACGAGGGCGACGACCCGTTCACCGACGAGGCGTGCTGGGCGAAGGCCAATCCCTCGCTGGACTGGATCCCCGAAGGCAAGAGCGACGGCATCCCCGGCCGCAAGTACCTGCGCGAGCAGGTGGCGGAGGCCCGCGGCTTGCCGGCGAAAGAGGCGGTGATTCGCCGGCTCAACTTCTGCCAGTGGACCCAGGCCGACAACCCCTGGATCAGTTGGGACATCTGGAGCGCCGCCGACGAGCGCGTACCCATGCGGGTACTACGCAACCGCCCGGCGGTGGCCGGACTCGACCTCTCCAGTACCACCGACCTGACGGCCTTCGTGCTGCTGTTCTATCCGACGGCCGTCGACCCGAACTGGCGACTGCTGCCGTACTTCTGGATTCCCGATTACCAGCTCGAGGAGCGCGAGCGCCGGGACAAGGTGCCCTATGCCGTCTGGATCAAGGAGCGGCATCTGGAGACTACCCCGGGCAAGGCGATCAGCAAGCTGCATGTGCTACGGCGGCTACAGACCATCTGCGACTACTTCGATGTGCGACAGATCGCCTACGACCGCTGGCGGATCGAAGACCTGCGTGAGCTGATGAACGAGCACGGCATCTCCCTGCCGGAGATGGTCGGCTTCGGCCAGGGCTTCAAAGACATGGGCCCGGCCGTCGACGAGTTCGAGCGGCGCCTGCTGGGCCAACCGGCAGCGAGCGAAACCCTCGACCTCGGCCCGGAAGACTACCAACTGGTAGCCAGCGAGACCCCGGAAATCGAAACCCTGCGCCATGACGGCAATCCGGTGCTCACCTGGTGCGCCGGAAACGCGATCACCACCTCCGACCCGGCGGGTAACCGCAAGGTCGACAAGGCCAAGGCCATCGGCCGCATCGACGGCATCGTCGCCGCCATCATGGCCACCGGCATCAGCGTCGGCGGCCTCGGTGACGGCGGGACCTCCATTTACGACGAAGGCGTGGGCATATGAAGACTCTGCAACTGCTGTCCTGGCTGACCGGCCTCGCCGGCTTCGGCCTGCTGGTCGCCGGTGTGGCCCAGCTCAACGTCCCGGCTGCCTACATCGTCGCCGGCGCCGGTCTGCTCAGCTGGTCCAAGCTGGCCGACCGGGCGGCCGCCCAGATCAAGGCGGGGGGCTGACCATGTTCTTCTCCAGCCTACTCGGTGGGCAGGGCAACGTGAGCGACGGCACCACTGGCTTCTGGCGTGGCCTGATCGGCAGCGGCCGCAACAGCGCCGGCGTGCGGGTCACTCCGGAAACCGCCCTGGGTCTGCCGATCCTGCAGAACTGCGTCACCCTGCTGGCCGAGAGCGTCGCCCAGCTGCCGCTGGAGCTCTACCGCCGGCAGGACAAAGGCCAGCGCGAAGCGGCCATCAACCATCCGCTGTACGACGTGCTGCGCTACCAGCCCAACGGTTTCCAGACGCCCTACGAGCTGCGCGAGTGCAGCCAGCTCGCTCTTGGTCTGACGGGAAACAGCTTCCTCAGTATCGAGCGGCGGGCGGACGGGAATGTTCAAGCGTTGTGGCCGCTGTATACCGACCAAGTGGTTGCATACAAAGGTCCGGACCTGCTGCCGTACTATCAAGTGGGGTCGAATCCTGAGCGGCTGCCCATGCGGCTGATTCACCATGTCCGCTGGGTGACGCGCAACGGTTATGTCGGTCTCTCGCCGATTGACTTGCATGCCGAAGCGGTCGGCCTGGCCCAGGCGGTGCGGCAGTATACCGGCAAGTCGTTCGCCAACGGCGCGACCGTCTCCGGCGTGATCGAGCGCCCGCGCGAGGCGGCGCCGATCAAGGACCAGGGCACGATCGACCGCATCCTCGACCAGTGGGGCAGCAAGTACAGCGGCATGGACAACGCCAAGAAGGTGGCGATGCTGCAAGAGGGCATGACGTTCAAGCCCATTTCCATGAGCAACGTGGATGCCGACATCGTCAACATCCTCAAGCTCAGCGGCGCCGACGTGGCGCGGATCTACAAGATCCCGCTGCCCATGGTCAACGACCTGGAGCAGGCCAACTACAACACCACCGAGCAGTTGCTGATCCAGTTCGTGGTGTTCGGCCTGCTGCCCTGGCTCAAGCGCCACGAGCAATCGATGATGCGTGACTTCCTACTGCCGCAGGACCGCCGCGACTACTTCATCGAGTTCAACCTGTCCGGCCTGCTGCGCGGCGACCAGAAGAGCCGCTACGAGGCCTACGCCATCGGCCGCCAGTGGGGATGGCTGAGCGTCAACGACATCCGCCGGCTGGAGAACATGCCGCCGGTACTGGGCGGCGACATCTACCTACAGCCGCTGAACATGATCGATGCCGGCAAGGGTGCCCCCGACCTGACCAATCCCAACACGCGGGCGCAGCTCGAGCTGCAGCAGCGCGAAATCGAGAGGATCCTGGCGCAATGAGACAATACCTGCGAGCGTCCAGCCTGCTGTTCAACCAGCCGCTGCTGGTCGCCCCCGACATGCTCGACCTGGGCGTGCGCTGGGCCAACCGGGCGATGAACCTGAACATCATCAACGTCGGACCGGTCGGCGATCCCCGCCTGATGCCCGATGACGACGGCTATGCCGAGCGCCTGGCGGTCGCCGACAGCCAGCGGCGCAATGCCGTCGCCCAGACCGGGATCGAGGTGGTGCCCGTGCACGGCGTGCTGGTCAGCCGGGGCAGCCACATCAACGCCTGCGAAACCATGACCAGCTACGAGGACCTGCGGCAGCAGCTCCGGGCCGCCGTCGCCGATCCGCTGGTCGAGCACATCGTGCTGGACATCGACAGCCCCGGTGGCGCCGCCGTCGGGGCCTTCGAGCTGGCCGCCGACATCCGCGCCATGAGCCAGCAGAAGCCGATCACCGGCATCGTCAACTACATGGCCTACAGCGGCGGCTACCTGATCGGCAGCGCCTGCAGCGAACTGGTGGTCAGCCAGACCAGCGGCGTTGGCTCCATCGGCGTAATCGCCAGCCATATGGACCGCTCCCAGATGGAGGCCAACATGGGGGTGAAGGTCACCACCGTGTTCGCCGGCGCCCACAAGAACGACCTCAACCCGCATGAGCCGCTCAGCGACCAGTCGCTGCAGGTGCTGCAGGACCTAGTGCAGGAGAGCTACCAGCTGTTCGTCAATGCCGTGGCCGACTATCGCGGCCTGTCGGTCGAGCAGGTGATCGCCACCCAAGCCGCGCTCTACCGAGGCCAGGCCGGCATCGCCGCCGGGTTAGCCGACCGCCTGCAGAGCCCGCAGGATGCAGTGGACAACATCTCCCGCGCGGTCTCCATGAGCCGCGCTAACCGCCAGACCGGTCGCGTCAGCGTGCGCGCCGCGGCCATGAACATCCAGTCCCGACTCTGACCGCGTTCGCGGCAGTCCACCAGCCCGCCCTGTGCGGGTTTTTTTATGCCCAGGAGGCACCATGTCTGTACTTCAACTGCGTAGCGAACGCGCCAAGCTCAACGACGAGCTGCAGGCTCTGGCCAAGCTCGAGGCGGGCGGCGAGACGCTGTCGACCGAACAGCTCGCCCAGTTCACCGCGCTGGAATCCCAGATCAACGCCCTGACCGACAAGATCAGCCGTGCCGAGATCGCCGAGCGCGCCGCGGCGGCAGCCGCCGTGCCGGTCACCGAAAGCGCCCAGGGCATCGCTGGCCCTCCGGCTGGCCGTGTCGAAGGCCCCTATGCGCCGAAGCCGGTCGCCGGCGCCAAGATGGCCCAGATGGTCCGCCTGCTCGCGGCGGCCCAGGGCAACCAGCAGCAGGCCGCGCAAATGGCGTCCCAGGGGGGATACCCGACCGATGTCGCCATGGCCCTCTCCACAGTGACCCCGGGGGCCGGCGGTGTGCTGGTTCCGGAAAACTTCGCCACCGAAGTCATCGAGGCCCTGCGGCCGAAGTCGGTAGTCCGTCGCATGGGCGCCGTCAGCCTGCCGCTGAACAACGGCAATCTGACCCTGCCACGCGTGATCGGTAATACCAGTGTCGGCTACGTCGGTACCGAGACCGATATCCCGACGACCGGAATGGCCTTCGCCGACCTCAAGCTGTCGGCCAAGAAGGCGGCCGCCATCGTGCCGATCTCCAACGATCTGCTGGCGTTCTCCGGCGTCAACCCGCGGGTCGATCAGCAGGTGGCCAACGATCTGACCGTCAGCATGGGGCTTTCCGAGGACCTGCACTTCATCCGGGCCGACGGCTCCGGGGTACTGCCGAAGGGGCTGCGCTACTGGGCGCCGGTCGGCAACGTCGTGGCGCAGCCGGCCAGTACCAACCTGGCCGACCTCGACCTGTTCCTCGGCGGGCTGATGCTGCGCCTTGAGACGGCCAACGTCGACCTGGCGGCCTGCGGCTGGCTCATGGCGCCGCGCACCATCCGCTGGCTGCAGTCGCTGCGCGACGGTAACGGCAACAAGGCTTACCCGGAGATCGACCAGGGCCTGCTGAAGGGCTACCCCTTCGCTCTCACCACCCAGATCCCCACCAACCTGGGCGCCAACTCCAACGAGTCGGAGATCTACTTCGTCAACTTCGCCGACTGCTACATCGGCGAGGTGGAGAACCTGGTCATCAGCTTCAGTCAGGAGGCCTCCTACAAGGACGGGGAGGGCAACTGGGTCAGTGCCTTCCAGCGCGACCAGACGCTGGTCCGCGTGATCGCCAAGCACGACTTCGGCCCGCGCCACGTCGAGTCCGTCGCCGTCGGTACCGGCATCACCTGGGGCGCTGGCATGTGATCCCCGCGCCCCGCCTGAGTGCGGGGCGCTCCCTTCCTGAATCGAGGATTCCCCATGAGCAAGCTGATCCCTGTCAAATTCCTCAAGGCCTGGCGCGGCTACAGCGCCGGCGAGACCGCCGGCTTCAGCGCCGAACAGGTCAAAGCGCTGACCGACTCCGAAACCGCGGTACTGGTCACGGTCGACGCGAAAGCCGCCCAGCCGAAATCGACGCCCGCCGCCAAGGTTGCTGCACCCGTGACGCCGGCGGCTGCCGAGGCGCCTGCCGACAGCGGCGCTGACGACGAGAAGCCCTGAGCATGGCCAGGCGCATCGCCTACACCGGAGCGCCGGTGCTGACGCTGGAGCAGGTGGCCGAGCAGTGCCGGCTGGAGCAGGCCGACCTGCAGCAGACCCTGATCGAGCAGATCATCATCCCCGGCGTTACCGCCCAAGCCGAGGCCCGAACCGGCGCGGCGATCCGCGAGGCCGAATACGAGGAGGACTGGCCGGAAACCTACCGCTCCGGCCATGCCCTGGATATCGGCCAGGCCAGCGCGGTGCTGTCGGTCGCCTCGGTGCTGCCGGACGGCACGACGACCCCGCTGGAGGTCAGGATCTACCTGCAGCGCCTAGGGCGGGAGAGCTTTCTGCACTTCCCGGACGGTCGCCCGGAGGGCGTGCTGCGCATCCGCTACCAGGCCGGCGCCGATCTGGAAGCCTACCCGGGCGTACGCTCCTGGCTGCTGGCCCAGGCTGCCAGCGCCTATGCATTCAGGGAGTCCATGATCGCCGGGACCATCCTCACGGAACTCCCGGCATCCTTCATGGATTCGCTGCTGGCCGAAATCACCGTCCCGCCGAGGTTTTGACATGCAGGCCGGCCGACTCCGTCACCGCTGCACCCTGCAGCAGAAACAGCGCACCGCCGACGGCATGGGCGGCGGGCTCGAAACCTGGACTGATCTGCGCTCGCTCTGGGCCGAGATCGCTATTCCGACCGGGCGTGTCGCCACCGTCGCCCAGCAGCTGGAAGCCACCGTGACTGCGGAGATCCGCGTGCGCCTGGCCGCCGACATCCGGGCGGGCATGCGCCTGGTGCACGGGAGCACGACCTACGCCATCGAGGCGGTACTGCCCGACAACGAACGCACGCTGCTCCGGCTGCTGTGCTCCAGCGTACCGCATCCCTGAGGAGTGACCATGGCCAGACGATCTCGCATCCTCGGCGACTTCAAATTGCGCCGCCTGCTGCGCACCATCCACAAGACCATGGACAACGAGCTCAAGCCGGCCATGCAGGAGGGGGCCAACAAGATCCTCGCCGACATGCAGCGCTTGGCACCGAAGGACACCGGGGACGGCGCCGCCGCCCTGACGGCCTTCGTCGCCAAGTCCGGGCTGGACGCCCAGATCGGTCTGCGCGGCAAGAAGGCCAACCGGGAGTTCTACTACCTGAAATACATCGAGTACGGCACCAAGGGCGTCTCCGGCGAGAAGCGTGCGAACGGGCGCCGTCGCCGGAACACCAACAAGAGCGACGGCGCGCACTGGTTCGGTAAGTACCCGGACATCCCGGCCCGCCCGGCGCACCCGTTCATTCGCCCGGCCTACGACCTGAACCGCGACGAGATGGTGGCGCTGATCCGCCAGGCCATCGCCAGCACCCTGGCCCGCGCCGCTGGAGGTGGCCCGTGAGCGATCCTTCGATTGCCGTCCAGACCGGCCTCTACCAACTGCTCACGACCGGGCTGAGCTGCCCGGTCTACGACGCCGTTCCGAAGGATTCCGCGTTTCCCTATGTGACCATCGACTACGAGGTCGCCGCCAACCGTGACTTCCTCGCCAGCCGTATGGACGAGCGCTTCCTGTACCTGTCCGTCTGGTCGCAGTACCCGGGGCAGGCCGAGGTGAAGCGCCTCATGGGCGAGATCGACGCCGCCGTGCACGGCAAGAGCCTTCCCCTGGCATCGGGCCAGTCCACCCGGATCAGCGTCCGGAGCAAGAGCACCAACCGCGAGCCGGACGGCCATACCTACCAGGGGCAGGTCGTCCTGCAGGTCCTGACCCAACACTGACACCCGCTCAACCAACCCAGGCCCGCCCCGTGCGGGCCTTTTCGTTCCTGCCGCGCCCGCGGCATCACTCCATAGGAGATAACCCATGTCCGTCATGACCGGTGCCGGCACTCGCGTATTCATCGGCAGCAAACTCACCGCCGCCCTGAGCGGCGTCGACGCCACCGACCTGGCTGCCATGAAGGCGGCCGGTATCACCTACACCGAAATTGGCGAGCTGGTCAGCGTCGGCGACTACGGCGACTCGGTGAGCGACGTGTCCTACACCGCTCTGGCCAAGTCCCGCGTTACCCACCTGAAGGGCGTGTCCGATGGCGGCACCACCGACCTGACCATCGCTTTCGATGCAGGCGATGCGGGGCAAGATGCTCTGATCGCCGCCAGCCGGGACCGCGCCGGCTTTTACTACCTGTACCCGATCAAGATCCAGTACGTCGATGGTCTCACCGACTACCTCGCCGTGACCGTCCAGGGCGTGCGCAAGCAGCCCGGCTCCGGCAACGACGTCGTCCAGCGCGTGGTTACCGTGGCCGCCAACAGCCCGGTCCTGGAAGACCCGGGTGTCTGATCCACTTTTCTATGGCCCGTTCTTGGCGGGCCTTCTCCCTTCTGAATCGAGGAACCTCCCATGACCACCAAGACCCTGCACGGCACCACTACCGTCACCGTTGGCGACGACGTCTTCACCCTGACCCCGACCCTCGCCGCCGTGCGCGCTATCGAGCTGCGCTATGGCGGCCTGCTGAAAGCAGGCCAGGCCTGCGACGCCATGTCCGTCGATGCCGTCGCCCATGTCATTGCCGCCGGCGCCGGCCTCACCGGCAAGGCCGCCGAAGCTCTGCCCGAGGCCGTTTTCCAGGCCGGTGTGGTGCGTGTGTATAACCAGATCCGTTCCTACCTGATGGTCTTGTTCAACCCGCGGGCGATCGAAGAGGGCGCCGAGGGAAACGCGGAACCGGCCGCGAAGACGGCCGAGAAAGCGCAGTAAGGGATGGTAGCTACGTCGACTACCTGTTCGGCGTAGCCACCGGCCTGCTGGGCTGGATGCCCGAGGTAGCCTGGCGCACGCCGATCCCTGAGCTGCTGATCGCCATGGATGCCAAGATCGAATGGTCGCTGGCGTTCCACCCGTTCGGCGGAGGGAAGAAGAAAGAGCCGGAGAGGCAGACGCCGCAGGAGATGCGCAAGGCGTTGCGGGCGAAGTGAGGTCATCGACCCAGCCATGTGCTGGGTCTTGGTGCTGGCGTTTTGGTATATTCGCGGAATTCGCATAAGGAGCTGCTATGTCGCGAGCATTCAAAAACCCGGTAAATGGTCATGTGGAAACCACAGGCTCGCTAGGTCCTATAGCAGTTCTGCTACTCGGTCCGATTTATCTATTGTTCCGTGGGTTATGGGCGCATGCCATGGTGTGGCTGGTAATCGCGATCGGCCTCGGTGTAGCTACTGGGCCGGGTGCCCTGTTGGCAGTAATTATTCTTAGCATCATCTATGCGTTCGCGATCAATGGAATTCTGGCGAATAACTATCTGCGCAATGGATGGCTTGAAGTTAAGGCTCCATTCAATGGTTCTGCTGCTGAAACTGTATCCGTCGCGCCTACCCCTGCGGAGAATGATCCATCCGAGATAGCCTGGACTATTGCGATGGACGAGTATGAATCCGGCAAGAAGTCTACCGGCCTTTGGGCAAAGTGCTTTGCCAGGGCCGGAGGTGACGAGCAAAAGGCCAAGGCGGCCTATCTCGAAGCTCGCGCACGCGAGCTATCGGCAGGAAGTACGCCGCTATAAGAATCCCCAAGAGCCCGCCTAGTGCGGGCTTTTCATTCAACCAACCCGCTTCGGCGGGTTTTTTATTGCCCGGAGAACCGCATGGCCGAACAAGACGTCCAGGGGATGCTGATCCGTATCGAGGCTACCGCGGCCCAGCTGATCAGCGAGCTAGGGCGTGCCGATAGGGCCGTGGCCTCGACCAGCCAGAAGATCGACAAGAACCTGTCGGTCATCGATCAGGCCTTCGGTCGGGTCGACTCGACCATCTCCAGTGCCGTCGATAAGGCGCTGGGCGACCTGAACGTCAGTGTCGCCGCCGCCTATGCCCATCTGGACCGGCTGGAGGAGGGGCTGACGGGCACCTCGCAGTCCGCAGCCCGGATCGCTCCCGGCCTGAATGCCTCGACCGCCGCCATGGGCAAGGCCGGCATCAGCGCCGGACAGTACGCCCAGGCCATGCGCCTGCTGCCGATGCAGCTGTCAGACGTGGTCAGCAGCCTGGCCAGCGGGATGCCGGTCTGGCAGGTGGCGATCCAGCAGGGCGGGCAGGTGCGCGACGCCTTCGGCGGGCTCGGCAATGCCGCGCGCGGGGTGGCTTCCGCCGTCGGGCCGGTAGCCGGTACCCTCGGTGCCGTTGCGGCTGCCGCTGCCGTACTGCTTTCCGCTCACGAGCAGGGCGCGGCCGAGGCCCGGGCCTATGAGCAGGCGCTGATCCTCACCGGCAATGCTGCCGGTACCAGCGCCGATGCTCTGGCCGGTATGGCCATCGCCCTGGATCAGGCCGGCTCCACCCAGCACGCCGCCGCGGCGGCGCTGGCCGAGCTCGCCGGCAGCGGCCGGTTCGCCGAGAACCAGCTCGGCGCCATCGCCGAGGCGGCGCTGGCCATGGAGGAGGCCACCGGCACGGCGGTGGCCGACACGGTCAAGGCGTTTTCCGCGCTGGCCGACGCCCCGGCCGCGGCCAGCGCCAAGCTGAATGAGCAGTACCACTACCTGACCGAGGCGGTTTACCGGCAGATCCGCGCGCTGGAAGAGCAGGGGCGCACGAGCGAGGCGGCCAAGCTGGCGACCGATACCTATGCCGCGGCCCTGACGGAGCGGGCCGGGCAGATCGACGAGCACTTGGGTGCCCTGCAGCGGGCTTGGCGGGGAATCACCGGCGCCGCCGGCGAAGCCTGGGACGCCATGCTCGGCCTGGGCCGCGAGAAGACCCTCGAGCAGCAGATCGGCCAGTTGGAAGGGCGGCTGGATAACCTGCGCCACAACCCGTTCACCGGCAGCTTCCTGGACTTCGGCCCCAGCGAAGAGGAACTGAACAACGCCCTGCTCGGCCTGCGCATCCAGCAGCAGGGACAGGCCTTGATCGCCGAATCGGCCGCGGAAGAGGTCCGGCTGAACCAGGAGCGCATCGCTGCCGACCAGCGCGAGCAAAAGGCCCAGGAGTCGCTGAACCAGGCCTATGTGGCCCGGCTGGTCAGCCTGAAACAGTCCGCCGCGCTTCAGGGCCAGAACTCGGAGGAGGCCCGCGTCCGCTACGAGACCGAGCGGGGGGAACTGGCCCGGCTCGGCGAGGCGCAGAAGCAGGCGCTAATCGGGGAAGCCCGCGCCATAGATGCCAAGCGGGCAGCCGAGCAGGCTGCGAAGGACCAGGCAGAGGCCAGTAAAAAGGCGGCTGAGGCGCAGAAGCGGGAGGCCGCCTCATTCCAGCAACTGCTGGACACTTTGCTCCCGGCCGACGCCGCTAGCCGCCGATACGGCGAGACCCTCGCCGCACTGGACAAGGGCCTGATTGCGGGCACCCTGTCGCTCGATACCTACCAGTCCGCCGTCGAAGCGGCCTGGCAGGCGCTGAACAAGGCCGATTGGGACAAGCAAAACCAACAGGTCAAGGAGGCCAACGACCAGTTCAAGTCGCTGCGCGATCGTCTCGATCCGGCGACGGTGGCCGCCGAGCAGTACGCCAAGGGGCAGGATATCCTCAATCAGAGGCTGGCCGACGGGAAGCTCTCCGCCGAGGAATACGCCCGCCTGCTGGGCCTGCTCGATCAGGAGTACCAGCAGAATGCGGCCTCCAGCAGCGAGTGGGCCCGCTTCACCGAGCGCCAGCTCGACCGCGTGGACCAGGCGTTCTCCGATGCCTGGCTCAACATCGGCCACGGCTTCGACAGCTTCGCCAGCAGCCTGAAGCGCGCCTTCGAACAGATGCTGGCCGAGTTGGCTCACATGGCCATTACCCGGCCGATCATGCTGCAGATCGGCTCGGCGCTGGGCATCGGCGGGCTGACCGGGAGCGCGATGGGTACCGGCCTCTGGGGCTCTCTCAGCGGCGGCAGCGGCGTGCTGGGCTCGCTCGGCGGCCTGTACTCCGCCTATAAGGCCGGATCGGGCATCCTGGGTGGCATTACGAGCGCCGGGAAGTACCTTGGCTCCGGCGCATCCGGAGTGCTCGGCAGTCTGGATTCCGGTCTCGGCCAGGTCGTCGGCAAGCTGCTGTACGGCGGGGCCAGCACCTACGCGCCGGCCAGCTTCCAGCTACAGAGCGCGCTCAGTCGGATGGGGGCCTCGGCGAGCAGTTTCGCTGCGCAGCTCGGCATCAGCGAGCAGGCCTTGGCCAAGTTCGGCGCGGCGCTGGGCGTCGTCGGCGACGTGGCCTCGGTGGCCGGGGCGGCCTACAACGTCTATGGCGGCTTCAAGGAGGGCATCGGCAACGGCCTCACCACCCTGGCCGGCGCCGCCATCGGAGCGTTCTTCGGCGGACCGGTCGGCTCGGCTATCGGCAGCACCATCGGCAAGTTCGTCGGCGGGGCGCTGTTCGGCACCTGGAAGATCAAGGACTACGGCCTCGCCCTGGGAGTCAACAACGGCGATCTGAACCCGCAGAGCTACGTCTACAAGAAGAAGTCGGGCCTGCTCAGCCACAAGAAGAAGACCACCTACGACCCGCTCGGCGGCGACCTCGCCCAGCAGATGCAGGACACCTTCGCCTCGACCGAGGACAGCGTCGCCGCCTTGTTCGAGCAGCTCGGCTACGCCATCGACCAGGGCACCTTCGACGGCCTGCAGATCGCCCGCTCGAAGATCAGCACCAAGGGCAAGACGCAGGACGAGATCAGCAAGGCCATCGGCGATTGGTTCACCCAGGCCGGGGAGAGCATCAACAGCTACCTGAACGCCACCCTGGGCACCGGGTTGAGCTACGACATCGCCGGCATGACGACGTTCGTCAACGACCTGTACGCGGTCAACGGCCTGCTCGACCACCTGAACGTCGGCCTGTTCTCTACCAACGTGGCTGGCGGCAAGCTGGTCGAGCAGCTACTCGGGCTGACCGGCGGGCTGGATTCGCTGACCAGTTCGGTGTCGACCTACTACGACCAATTCTTCTCCGACGCCGAGAAACAGGCCAACACCCTGGAGGACGTGACCCAGGCCTTCGCCGACGCCAACCAGACCCTACCGGCTACCCGCGCCGAGTACCGGGCGATGGTCGAGAGCATCGACCTGACCACCGAGGCCGGCCGCAGTATGTTCGCCACGCTGATGAACCTGGCGGGGCAGGCCGACAGCTACTACGACATCGTCGAGCAGCGGGCGCAGGCGGTTCAGGCCGCCACGTCCGGTGCCGCGGTCTCGGCGGCCAAGGGCGCACTGTCCACACTGTCCAGCGCCATCGGCGCCGAGCAGCAGCGCCTGAGCGATGCCTACAATGCCCAGGTCGCCTCGATCAACGATAGGGTCGGCACGGCCAACAGCGCGGTGAGCAGTCTGACGGCGGTCGGCAGCAGCCTGGATGTGGCGCTGAAGCAGCTGGCCGGCTCGTCCGAGCAGGCTACGGCCCTCCTGCACGAGCAGGCGGTGGCCACGCTGCGCTCGGCGCTGGCCTTTGCCCAGGCCGGCGGCTCCCTGGCCGGTTTCGCCGGACTGCAGGCCGCCCTCGACTCGGCCGGTAACATCGACTCGGGCCGCTACTCGACGTTGGCGGACCTGCAGCGGGAGCAGGGCCGCACCGCCGGCCTGATCGCCCAGTTGCAGGGCGTCAACGGCGCCCAGCTGACGACCGAGGAGGGCATCGTCGCCAACCTGCAGGCGCAGCTCGACCAGGCCAAGGCCGACTACGACCTGCAAGCGGCGGGCCTCGACGCGCAACTGAGCGCGGCCCAGGCGCAGCTCGATGCGTTGCTCGGTATCGACAGCGGCGTGAAGAGCGTGGCGGACGCACTGAGCCTGTTCGTCGGGGCGATGCAGCAGGCCCAGGCGCTGCAGGACGCGAACGCCAGCATCACCAGCGTGATCGGTCCGGACGGCGTGAAGCATCAGGTCGCCAGCAATGGAACGATCCTCGACCCGAACGGCGCCTCCATGGGCCTCAAGGTGGTCGGCGATCAGGTGGTCGGTACCCAGAGCTGGAACCAGGACTGGCGGTTCAATCTCGGCCAGGACGGCCAGATGAGCTGGGCGGCTGGCCAGCAGGCCAACCTGCAGGCTTGGGCGAAGTCGATGGGCATCCCCGGTTTCGCCACCGGCGGTGACTTCGGCGGCGGCCTGCGGCTGGTCGGCGAGCACGGTCCGGAGCTGGAGGTGACCGGCCCGAGCCGGATCTTCAATGCCCGGCAGACCGCCGACCTACTGTCCGGCGGTGGCGCCTCGGCCGAGGAGCTGCGCGGCCTACGCGCCGACCTGGCGCAGGTGTTCGACGCCCTGCGCGCCATCGCCAAACACACCATGCAAACGGCGAAACGCGCCGAGTTCCTGGAGCGCTGGGACTACGACGGCATGCCGACAGTGAGAGCCTAATGCAGATCATCAAACCCATCGACATCACCGAGGCGGTGCTGGTCGCCAGCAACGTGCCCGAGGACGACTACCCGCTCTGGAGCCCGGCGACCGCCTACCTGGTCGGCGACCGCTGCCTGCGGGGCCGCCGGATCTACGAGGCGCTGCTTGCGCACAGCGGCGTGGACCCGGGCGGAGTGGCCACCAACCCGGCCACCTGGCTGGATCTGGGGATGGACAACCGCTGGCGGATGTTCGACGACCAGGTCGGCTCGCTCACCCGGCAGGCGGGCGCCATCGCCGTCGCCCTGCAACCGGGGACGGTGATCAACGCCCTGGCCCTGTTCAACCTGCAGGGCCGGACGGTGACGGTGGCGATGACCGACCCGAACGAGGGCGAGGTCTACCGGCGCACGCTGTCGCTGGTCGATGCCGGCGTGAGCGACTGGTACGCCTGGTGCTTCGCGCCGATCGGCCGGCGCCGCGACGTCGTGCTGCTGGACCTGCCGGCCTACGGCACCGCCCAACTGAGCGTGACCGTCGACAACGCTGGCGACCCGGCGGCCTGCGGCCATCTGGTCACCGGCACCCAGGCCGACCTCGGCGTGGCGCTGTACGGCACCAGCGTCGGCATCACCGACTACTCGCGCAAGGACACCGACGAGTTCGGCAACGCCCTCGTCGTCGAGCGCGCCTACAGCAAGCGCGCCGAGTTCGACCTGCGCCTCGATACCGCCCGGGTGGGCGCCATCCAGCGCCTGCTGGCCTCGATCCGCGCCCGCCCGGTGGTCTGGATCGGTGAGCCGAGCTACGAGGCGACCGTGCTGTTCGGCTTCTTCAAGGACTTCACCCTCTCGATCTCCGGCCCGTCGCTCTCCGACGGGACCCTTACCGTGGAAGGACTGGTATGACCCTACCCGCGATCACGCCGCTGCCCCCGGCACCGGCGCGCAGCGACGCGCCCAACGACTTCTCGGCCAAGGCCGATGCCTTCGCCGCCGCCCTGCCCGGGCTGGTGGAGGACATCAACGAGGCCGCCGGCTTCATCGACCAGCGCGCCGCCGACGCCCAGCAGAGCGCGCAGGCGGCGCTCAACGCCGTGGCGGTGGCCGGCAGCGCCGAAGGCCTTCCCGCCCTGGCCGGCAACGCCGGCAAGGTCCTGCGCATCAACGCCCAGGAGAACGCCGTGTTCTGGGACACGGCCGCGCCGCCGGCCAGCAGCGGAACGCCCGGGCTCATCGCGCTGGCCACGCTGGCGGAGGCCAATGCCGGCACGGACCCGGCCAAGGCCATCGTCTCCGCCGTGCTAGCGGCGGTGCTGGCCGGCTATGCCCGGCTCGACTCGCCGACCTTCAGCGGCACGCCGAAGGTGCCGACCCCGGCGGCCGGCGACGACAGCCTGCGGGCCGCCAACACGGCCTTCGTGCAGGCCACCCTCCGGGCGGCGATCGCCGCCCTGGTGAACCAGTCGCCGGCCGCGCTGGACACGCTCAACGAGCTGGCCGCGGCGCTGGGCAACGATCCGAACTTCGCCACCACGGTGCTCAATGCCCTGGCTGGTAAGCAGCCGCTTTCGGGCAACCTGACCGCTCTGGCGGGGCTGGCCGGGGCGGCTAACCAGCTGGGCTACTTCACGGCGGCAGGCGCGATGGCGCTGACAGCCTTCACGGCGTTTGCGCGGACCCTCGCCGGGGCGGCGGATGCCCTGGCGGCGCGCACGACGCTGGGCGCCTGCGGCATCGCCGGGCCAGTGAGCCAGACGCTATCGGGGACGGCTGTGGACTTCACTGCCATTCCGAGTTGGGCGAAGCGGCTGCGGGTCGGTCTCAACGGCGCCAGCCTCAACGCGGCCACGGCCATCATGGCCCAGCTGGGCACCTCTGCGGGGGTGGCCACCAGCGGGTATGGGGGGACGGTATTCGCGGTGGATAACGGGGGCGCCGGGGTTGGCGCCCTGAGCGTCGGCATAGACCTAGACTGGTTGAACAACCTAAGCGCGGCATGGACTTATAGCGGTGTTTTGGATTTCGAGCACATGGGGGGCAACGTCTGGGCGTTCAAAAGCACGATGTCCCCGACCAACGGAACTAGGCAGGCCAGCACGTCCGGCGCCGTGGCATTGCCGGGGGGCCTCACCACGCTGCGCCTCACGTCCCATAACGGCACCGCATCGTTCGATGCTGGTACGGCCAGTCTCACCTATGAGGGGTAACCATGTTCCGCGTCGAATACAACCTTGAAACCGGCGAGCGCCGGGAGATCGAGCAGGCCGTTTACCGAAGCCTCGCCGACCCGACCGTGGTCGTCGTGCTCGATGCGACGGAGGCGGCGCCGGCAGGGATGGAGGCCTTCGATCCGGCCGCCGTGGACCCCACGGCCAGCGACACGGCCCCGGCCTGACCAGAGCGTTCCAGCCTTCTCTCAGGAACCCGCCCCGGCGGGTGTTTTTTTGCCCGAAACCCGGCCCCGCGCCGGGTTTGGTGTTTTTGGAGAGTACCCATGCCCATCACCGAGCAGCAGCTGCTGCAGATCATGCCCAACGCCGGCCCTCGTGCCGGCGTTTTTGTACCGGTCCTCAACGCGGCCATGAAGCGCTGGCAGATCACTACGCCCCGGCGGATTGCCGCCTTCCTGGCACAAATCGGCCATGAGTCGAGCCAGCTGCGCAACACCCGGGAACTCTGGGGGCCGACGCCGGCCCAGGCGCGCTACGACCTGCGCACCGACCTCGGCAACACGCCACAAGCGGACGGCGACGGCCAGCGTTACCGGGGCCGCGGCCTGATCCAGATCACCGGGCGGGCCAACTACGCGGCGGTGAGCATCGCCCTGTTCGGCGACGACCGCCTGCTCCGACAGCCCGAGCTGCTCGAGCAGCCGGAGTGGGCGGCGGAGTCCGCCGGCTGGTTCTGGTGGGTGAAGGAGCTGAACGGCCTCGCCGACCAGGGCCGGTTCGCGGACATCACCCGCCGGATCAACGGCGGGCTGAACGGGCAGAAGGAGCGGCTGGCCCTGTGGTCGCGGGCCACGGAGGTGCTGGCATGAGCGAGTTCAAGTCATTGTCGCCCATCTTGGTGACTGCCGAAGAGGGGAGTCTGTGGTTTGAATGCCCCGGCTGCGGCGCGCCGCACCGGGTCATGCATGGGCCTGGATCGGGGCCTCGCTGGAAATGGAATGGCAGTGCAGAGAAGCCAACCTTCACGCCATCAATCTTGGTTCAGTGGGATCAATGGGAGCCGCCGGTAACCACGGAAGAGATCCGCGAGAAGATTGCCAGCGGGGAAATCGTACAAACCCCGGTCAAGAAGGTGTGTCACTCATTCGTCACCGATGGCCGTATCCAGTTCCTGAGCGACTGCACTCATGCATTGGCTGGGAAAACCGTTGACCTGCCTGATTGGGAGGCAGCATGAGCCTCACCGACCTAATCCCCGTGCAATACCGCTTGCTGGCCGCCGGTGGCATCGCCCTGGTCCTGCTGCTGGCCGGCGCCGGCATCGTCTGGTGGGGGCTGTCTCCGCGCATTGGTCTGCAGTCCGCCCGGGGCGATCGCGCCGAACAGGCGCTCGCCGACTCGCAGCAGCTGGTCGAGCTACAAGCCAACGTGCTGGCCGAGCAGCAGAAACAGATCGGCCAGGTCACCGCCTTGGACCAGCGCATGCGCGCGCTCGAACAAACCGTCACCCGTAATGCCCAGGCGCAGAGCCGCGCCATCGAGGAGCTGAAACGCCATGATCAAGCCGTCGCCGACTATCTCGCTGCTGCTGTACCTGCTGCTCTCGGCGGGCTGTACGAGCGGCCCGAGACCACCGACCCCGCCGCCTACCACAGCCCGGATCGACTGCCCGCTGACCCCGTGCCGGCTACCAGCACGGCCGGCGCTGAAGACCAATGACGACTGGCGTGCCGCCGTCGATGCGCTGGAGGGGGAGTTGCTGAGTTGTGCCGGGCAGGTGCTGGAGTGCATCGATCGGCAGAGGGTGCGGTCATCTGTCCTTTATGAGCCAATGAAGTGAGGGAGCGGTCGGCTGGTGCGGGAACACATAGCCGGCCATGCGTGGGAAGGCTAGACGTTGGGGGGAGCGGGTGGTGTCAACAGGCTTGCGTTCGTCGCTATGCGTGTTGCATGGTGCGTTTAACGCACCTAAAATCGCGCGTTTTTTTAACTGGACTAGGCTGACGTGCATGGAGTTGACCTACAAGGCTGAGGTAGAAGGAGTTGCCAGCGTGACAGGGTTCCATTGCCCTCCGTTGGTGGCTAAGCCGGTTTCCCGTGAAGCTTGGCGCTGGATTGCGTACCCGCAAACAGATCAGTGCTTTCTGCCAGTAGCTGTTAGGAACCCCCGTAGATTGCTTGAGGATCCTGAAAAGCAGTGCTCTGCTTGGGGGTTGTCAATGTTCACATCCAAGGAAGCGGCTGAAGCTGTGTTCCTGAAACTCGAAAAAAAAATCCGCAATATCAGAAAAACCATTGGCTCGCATGTTGGAAGGGTTTCTCTTGGCCCCGCGGATGGGTTATGTACTCCGCCTGACAAAGGCGGTCATTTTGATCTTCATCCAATCGCCAAGAGTTTTGTTGCTCTTGATGTTGTCGAGTTACCAAAGCAAGCCGCTAAGCTTTCGCCTGTTCAGGGGAAGAAGAAATGAGCTATCCAAGGATTGATGGCAAAAAGATGGCTGCCGGCGAGTTTAAGCATACTTGGAACGCCGACCTTGTGTACTTCGATGGTCCGCTAGTCAGCCTTTATAAGGCAGAAGATGGTTCGGACCTGCTGTATGTCTGGCTTGATTGCACAGGGAAAAGTAATCGCTGGTGCATGTTTCCTGTAACGCGCGCAAACCTTTGGAACTATCTTGAAAAAGAAAAATCTCTGCGCGAAGTTTTTGAAGCTTCAAAGTGGGTGGTTGTTTTTCAGACTGGATCGAGTCTTAAAAGATCTGGCCTGATAAAAACAACATGGTCGGATTTGCCAGAAAATTATCTCCCGGATAATGACTCTTATCTAGATGATGATGTTGCAACTAAAGCGGCTGGGAAGCTTGCTGCTGAGATAGCAGAAGAATATCTGCTCGGTCTAGATGGGGAGCTATTTATTGAAGACCTTACGGAGATACCTAAGGTTTATCAGCAGCTATACTCCTTTCATTATGGTTTAGAGCATATTGAGCGGCCGGCGGTAAGAAACTCTATAACAAGGTTGACCCAGAGATGGAGTGGCGGTTTTAATGCGGTGCACCTTTTCTCTGGTCTGCAGGATGTTACTCCGAGCATCCATCGGGCGAAGGTTTGTGAATTAAGGTTTAATTCTCCTGGATTTATTCGTCTTGAATTGCTGGGGAATCTTGCAAGGCAAGTCGAGATTGCAGCTAATAGAGTTGCGGATGAGGATTATTTTTCACAGCTTCAGGATTTTTATACCAGTACATACCGATACTTTAATGATCATGAGTTATCTGGTTTTGATAATGAAAGTGGTGTTGAAAGTAGGCCATTAACTCCTGAGGCTGAAAAGGAGTTGAGAGGGAAGGTTGTGCTTTTCTTCCGGTTGCTCGGTTGGGGTGAGAAGCATGAATGCCTAGATGCGCTCGGTATAAATCCTTTGCAGCAGCTTAGGGTTTTGCTTGCCTACTATCGTAGGTTAAGGAAATTGCGCCCATATCTTGTAAGTGGGAATTTGATACTTGGTCGTTCTCCACTTGTAAATGGGAGTTGAAATGTTATTAGGTAGCCAAGCTGCCTAACACTTAAGGCTCAGCCTCTATGCTGGGCCTTTTGCTTTTATTAGGTTATCAATCAAGTAGGGGAGACAATGGCGTAGTCTTGTCTTCCAACTCACGGTGCGGGCAATCGCGACTCGGGTTATCCGCCCGCTGATCCCATTACCGGCATAAACTCTCACACGGCACCCCATCCCTGTTGCCATCGAGCTTGGTATTTCCGTGCGCCTCAGCGCACGAGGCCAGCTGGCTGCATGCCTTCCGCGCTGAGCGGCTGTAGCCGGCGCTTCCCCCGCTGGCGTTGCCACTGGTAAAGCCTGAACGCGTTCCGCTGAGGCTGCTGCTGGAGCCAGGCCACGCTTGCCGCTGCTCGCGCCTGGCCTTGTGCCACTCCCACGGCGGCATCCGCTCGCTCTCCGGCAGCGCCCACGGTCCCCGACGCGCAGCGAAGGCCTGCTCCTCCAGCGCGAGCAGGCTCCGGTCGCGGTTTTACTGCTGATAGACCCACACCGCGGCCTGGCGCACCAGCTCGGCGTTGACGTTAGTACCACCCCCCCCATGCTGGTGTCGACCCGCTGAATTGCATCGGGTGCTGCCGGTCATTAAAGGCCGGAGTCGACCCATAGCTGTCAGTGGAGACAGGCAACAACCGGCCAAAAGCGGCCGGTCGATCTTATAAATAAATGCGCCCCCTTTTTCGATGATTATTTGCGTGATAGTGGGTTATGGGGTATTGGTTAGGCGCCCGGTAGATCGCCGCAAAAAGGAGAGGTTATGGAGAATCTAACAAAGAATCAACATTTCATCTCTCAGTCCGAGCAGCGCAGTAACTGCATAGACGAGAGCAGACCAAAGGATAAGCAGCGAATCTACAAATTTGAAATTG
This sequence comes from Azotobacter bryophylli, assembly GCF_042643485.1. Lineage (NCBI taxonomy): Bacteria > Pseudomonadati > Pseudomonadota > Gammaproteobacteria > Pseudomonadales > Pseudomonadaceae > Azotobacter > Azotobacter bryophylli. The sequence continues at coordinate 354,246 of NZ_JBHRSJ010000001.1, forward strand.
CCGATCGAGAAAATAGCGTTGTTCGCCTGACTAATACTGAAGGCGTCAAGATAAAGAAGAATCTCTCTTTTGATGATCTTTTTAGCTTTGATGTAAAAAGCTCATCTCTAAGAAAGAATCTAGAGGACTTCTTTCAGAAATTTGAAGAGGACTTAGCCCCAGCCGCTGATCTTCTTATTTCTGAGTCAAAGGTCAATTCTGGCGGCGATGTTTTGAAGGGCGCGGCTGAGCGAGTGTTCAAAGCAAAGTTTATGGGGTGGATAAGAAACCCATATTCTATTGCTCGAACAATTGACATGTATAAAGGACTGGTGGGGGCGTATCCAACTGATCCTCTTTTGCTAGCCGACTTCTCCGACATTCGCACGGGAACAAAGCCTCACCTAGCTGGTGTTTGCGCAGAGTTTGGGGTGACGAGTGATCAGTACTTTCAGTGGCTGGAAATTCTTTTTCTGGCGCTAATGACCCCGCCTGGCGGCACAAAAAGTATTTTGGAATCGTGCGCTGAGAAGATTATTGAGTCAAAGGGTCACATGGGTCATGTGATAGTGGCAACCTTTGATGACGTTGCGGGCTGCCGAGTCGCTATACCTGATACAGGTTACCTTCAAGGAACTCAGGACCCCACTCACAATATGTTTCTTTTTAACTTGAATCGGAGTGCGTTTGCTTCATTCAATGTCGTGGACTTGTCAAAGCAGACCCTTGTAGAGATCTCGCCGCATATGAGGGAGCAAGTAGAGGCGTTCAATATTAAATTCTCGGTACAGCATCATCACAATGATATGAGGCTACTTGAGAGGTTTAACGTGCTTGCCGCGTATCAAGCCCATTCTCATATTTTTTGTGCCGATCCCAATGTCTTCGGAATCACCACTATTCAATGAGTGCTATTGCTTTACGCTGTGAATCCCCCCACCCGGCCGCAATAGGCAAGGACGTGCCAGGGAGGGTTGGTTTGAGCCGATTAGAGGGCTATTCGGTCCAGTGCCGGGTTGCGACCAAGATCACGGCCGATACGCTGTTGCCCACAAACTCAATAGCAGATGCTGCAGGCCATTCATGGGTTAAGCCGGGTAGCTACTCTTTACCTTTGGAGCTTGAAGGCAATATCGCAACCAGACGGCCTCGGCAGCTAGAAGGCTTGCTGCCAGTTCAAGAAAAGGTGACAGATTTATTTATTGGACTGACTGTCCCCCTTCTGGCCGATTTCTGCCGGGTCTAACAGGTCACTTAGGACCAATGAGAGACATGGAGCCCGCGCTTTCCTGTGCTCTCTGCACGGTGATGTTTGCGCTTGGTGTAAAGTTTTTGCGAGGGATTGAGAGTGCTTGGCCGAGCGAGAAGGGTAGGTGTCACGTGTAAAGAGTAAGGAGTGTCAGTAGGCAGTGTCGTGCTGGTGGCGTATGAAAGAAATTTCTTCTGCTACATATTTGCTACATACCTTCCGCTGTTTCAAGTATCTACTTGTATTATAAGGATATTTTTTAGAGGTTTGCCCAATCCATCATCGATAGGGGCCTACCGTTAGAGATCGGACGGGGTGCGCTCTCTGAGTCCGAGCCACAACTCGAGAACGCTATGCAACGTTCGTAGGGCCTCCTCGTGCTCAGGGAATTCGTCGGGATCGATCGCGTCGCACCTTGCCTTCGCCACATCGATGCCGATGAAGTCGGCGATTGTCTCTTTGTTGAAACTGTAATACAGCGTAGAGACCCGATCACCCCGCGAGTGGCTCATACCTCGGCTCATCATGCGTGTGGCCATGCTTGCGAAGCCCTCGTCGGTCCGGATTGCCTCCACCATCCACTCGCAGGGTTCATCCAATGAACCCGCATATTTCCCCCACCGGTAGAGCTGGGACATGAGATCCGGTTCAGCAATCAGCGCGTCGCCGTCTATGGCACGGTCCCTCATCAACCGCAGCCATTCTGTCTTCATCGCCTCGACGGTCTCGAGGTCGAGTGCCGGATCGAAAGAGTCCTTGTCCTCCTTCATATCGGCGGGATCGCTCAGGTGGATCAGGATTGCAGCGACGGACAGCGCCTTGGTCTGGCGGAGTGCCGCGAGTGCCAGACCACCTCGCACGCCCTCCGGGATACGCTTCAAGAACCAGTGCGTCGCTCGCCATGCAGAAAGCCAGGGCGAATTAAAGGGGACAGCGGCGTACAGGCCTGCGAGTTTCTGGGCGATTTCGAACATGCCGGGCAGCAGCACAGCTGCGTTCTCGATCGGGAGGCGGTCGACGGACTCGTCGAGCCTGGCAACGAGCGAGGGCAGTAGGTGATTGGCCTCGATGTCAGCGATCGCTGCAGCCAGACCTTCTTCCGTCGCCGTCGCATCAAGGAACGCAACGAAGCAGCGCTCTGATACTTCGCCGACTGCGGTCTGTAGTTCGAAGTAACGCGGGAAGTAGCGCGGGGAACATACCCGCTTTTCGTTCAGCCACCTGAGATGGAAGCCGTCTGCGTAGTTCATACCTCCGTATGCCCATTCGAGCGGCGGGAAGAGGTCCTTGAGCACACTCCTGGCAATATCGCGCCGTTCTACCGATACGATCTCGAGAAGCCGCTCGGCCGCCGCCTTGTCCGCATCCCGCTGGCTATTGCCCCAGATACGACTTTCCTGGAGAAGCAGCTCCCTCTCTCGGAACAGCGCCTCATGGAGATCCGGTTCAAAGACCCGGAGCGTCTCCAGAAGAAGGAAGTCGACAACGTTCACCTCAAACACGCTGTCGGCTACATGCAACGGCATGTGCACGGCGATGGATGAAATCAGGCGGCGCGCGTCACGCATGTTGCGCAGCAGGGGCTGGATACAGCCGATGAAGGCGTTACCCCAGCGCATCTGCGAAAATCCGTTTGCCTCAGTAGCGTAGGGGCCAGCCAGCGCTGATAGCTCCTTCTCGAATATACGATGCACAATCGACACTGGAACCGCTGGTAGGTCGAAACTAGCCTGCACGACCTTCTCGAGGAAGGCGCGACCTTTGCTGTCGGCGACCGGATCGAGTGCCCGCTCTACGATACTGGGTTGGAAAAGCAACACAAAGACGATGTTGGGAAGGTTGGCATTCGCCTTTACCTGCCGGAGAAGCAACCGGATTTGCTCGGGCTCAAGCCGGTCAATGTCATCGACGAAGACGACCAGCGGTCGGTCGAGTTCGCGAAGACGAGCCTCCAGCGCTTCGCGTATCTTGTCGAGCGACTCACTGCCGCGGTCACGCCCAAGATGCGATAGCACGCGTCCGAGCAGGGGCGTACAGACCGCGAGGAGTGCGAGAGTAGCCGCTACCTCCGCTACCGTCGGGAGGTCGAAGCTTATGGCCGAGGCGACGGCAAACACCGAAGCATTCGTCAGCACCGTCGAGATGAGATGGCTCGAGCCACCGGCCTTCTTAAGTGGCGCGCCTGCACCTGAGAGGATAGCGCCGTAGCGTCGCAGCGCTTCGGCACGGGCGAGCGCTGCCTTCGAATGTTCGCCTCCCAGACGATCTGCTATCTGGCCGAAGAGGGCGCGGGCAATCGCGTTGCTGTCGCCCCACTGCCATGGATTGAAGTCAAGCCAGTCTGCTCCGTCGCTGGTGTCGTCGAGACGCTCGGTGATTAGGTTCTTAAGGGATGACTTGCCGAAGCCCCATCCGCCACGGATGGCGAATACCCTGCCCTCACGCAGACTTAGTTCTGAGAGCACGGCGGCTATGCGGCCCGCGAAGTCAGTCCTTCTCAGGCGATCCTCGGATGCCGTTCGGATCGGAGCCTCTGCCCCAATCCCGCCGTCCGGCCGTTCGCTCCTCGCGGCCTTTGCACTGAGCCTCGCGCGGCGACGGGCGAGCCACATAGAAAGACGGACCGGCAACTTGGTCATCGCGCAGGGACTCCCAGAGGACCGCCGATCCAGCCGAAGCGACGGGGCGCTGGCGGCGAGGTGGGGTGCATTGGCTCAGGCGTTGGGGTAGAGACTCTCGAATATCTCCCACGTCCTCTACCTCTGCGGCCATGCCCAATGCTTTTTCGACACATAGCTATATTCCGGATAATGCTCAAGGAAATCCCGCCACGCTTGCGCATCCTAGTCCATCCCGTTCGCTAACGGCGAGACAGCGGATATATATCGAATTGATGGCGAATGGCAGCTCAGCCGCCGACGCAGCGCTGGTTCTCTATGATTAAGTGATTTTTTGCTGAGTGAAGCTGCCTCTTAGGTATCCGCGCGACGGCGTCGGGCGAAGGTTTCCTCATGGCTGATTTTTCCGGGTCTGATAAGCTGCTTTGGATCAGTCCGTGTGGGGCATTTTTGGGGCATTCAGCGCGCCAAAGCATGCCAACAGACGCCAATTACTACTAGCAAGCTCATCCCAGAAACAAAGCCAGAACGCCTGGTGCTGCTGGCTTTGAGGGGATCTAGCAAAACTACCGCCACACAATCGGAGTGTGTTGGGAAAGGCTTTCCATTCAGTCAGTTACGCTTGGTTGTCGGGGCGGGGAAAAGGGCTAATAGTACCCGGCTTTGCGTACTGACTGCAGGCGGCAATTTCATTGCCTGGGGATATGGCAGGGGCAAGGCTTGCCGGGGCTCGGACCGAGAGTGTCTGTGCCTAGGCTGTGCCGGTTCGCCGGACCAGCCCTTTCAAGGCCTTCGGCTGCTTTTGCCGGCAAGGGTAGGGTCGGATTCATCTGCGATGGACAGCGAAAGCAGAAGCATCGCGAATGAATTCACCCCTACCAAAGCGGTCCGGCTCACCTGGCTTCTACGGGAACACTTCCGCTTCGCTCAAGGCTTTGCCCAGTTGGTCCTTGCCGGACAGCGAGGGCGTGCCCTCGAACGGCCATTCGATGCCGATCTCGGGATCGTTCCAGGCGATGCAACGCTCGCATTCCGGGGCGTAGAAGGCGGTGGTCTTGTAGATGAACTCGGCGGTTTCGCTCAGGGTGATGAAGCCGTGGGCGAATCCCGGCGGAATCCAGAGCTGGTGCTTGTTGTCGGCCGAGAGGATTTCGCCGACCCACTGGCCGAAGGTTGGCGATGACTTGCGGATATCCACCGCCACATCGAATACCGTTCCCTGGACCACTCGCACCAGCTTGCCCTGGGCATGGGGCGGGAGCTGGTAGTGCAGGCCACGCAGCACGCCCCGTGTGGAGCGCGAGTGGTTGTCCTGGGGGAAATCCGGCTGCAGCCCCGTGGCTTCCTGGAAGGCTCGGGCGCTGTAGCTCTCGAAGAAGAATCCGCGGTCGTCCCCGAACACTTTCGGGGTGAACAGCACCACCTCGGGAATGGCCAGTCGCTTGGCTTGCATCAGAACACCCTCTCTTTCAGCAGATTCTGCAGATACTTTCCGTAACCGTTCTTGGCCAGTGGCTGGGCCAGACGTTCGAGCTGGGCGGCGTCGATCCAGCCGGCGCGGAAGCAGATCTCCTCCGGGCAGGCCACTTTCAGACCCTGGCGTTTCTCGATGGTGGCGATGTACTGCCCGGCTTCCAGCAGGCTGTCGTGGGTGCCCGTATCCAGCCAGGCATAGCCGCGGCCCATGATTTCCACCTGCAGTGCCTGTTGGCGCAGATAGAGCATGTTCAGGTCGGTGATTTCCAGCTCGCCGCGGGGGGAGGGCTTCAGCTCCCTGGCCAGATCCACCACCTGCCGGTCGTAGAAGTACAGGCCGGTCACCGCGTAATTGGATTTCGGTGCGGGCGGCTTTTCCTCCAGAGATAGCACCCGGCCAGCGGCGTCGAACTCCGCCACGCCGTAGCGCTCGGGGTCGTGCACGTGATAGGCGAACACGGTGGCGCCCGCTTTGCGGTTCATCGCATTCTTGAGCAAGCTCTGGAAGTCATGCCCGTAGAAGATGTTGTCGCCCAGTACCAGGGCCGAGAGATCGTTGCCGATGAAATTCGCGCCGATCAGAAAGGCCTGAGCGAGTCCGTCCGGACTCGGCTGAACGGCATAGGAGAGATTGATGCCCCACTGGCTGCCGTCGCCCAGCAGCTGCGAGAAGCGCGGCGTGTCCTGCGGCGTGGAGATGATCAGGATGTCGCGAATGCCCGCCAGCAGCAGGGTGCTCAACGGGTAGTAAATCATCGGCTTGTCGTATACCGGCAGCAGCTGCTTGGAAACCGCCAGGGTCGCCGGATGCAGACGGGTACCGGAGCCGCCGGCGAGGATGATGCCTTTACGTTTCAGCATGAAATCAATCCAGAATTTCAGAGAGCATGCGAGCGACGCCGGTCTGCCAATGGGGCAGATGCAGGCCGAAGGTCTCGCGGAGTTTAAGGGTGTCTAGGCGCGAATTGAGCGGACGTCGTGCCGGGGTCGGATAGGCGCTGGTGGGGATGGCCTCGACCTGTGCCGGACCGGCCTTCAGCGATACGCCGCGAGCCTGGGCCTGCTGCAGCACGAAGCGGGCGTAGTCGCACCAACTGGTCTCGCCGGCCGAAGTCAGGTGATAGACGCCGGCGAGCGTCGAGGCGTCGGCTGCGGTATGGACCTGACGCAACAGATGGGCGGTCACGTCGGCGATCAGCTCGGCGCCGGTCGGCGCGCCGACCTGGTCGTCTATCACCCGCAGGGCGTCGCGCTCCCCGGCCAGACGGAGCATGGTCCGGGCAAAGTTGCCGCCGCGTGCGGCGTACACCCAACTGGTCCGCAGCACCAATGCCTTCGCGCCGCTGGCGGCGATCGCCCGTTCGCCCGCCAGCTTGCTGCGCCCGTAGACCGACAGCGGGCCGGTCGGGGCATCTTCGCGCCAGGGCTGCTCACCGCTGCCGTCGAACACGTAGTCCGTCGAGTAATGCACCAGCCAGGCGCCGAGGCGTTCGGCCTCGCGGGCCAGGACGCCGGGGGCTTCGCCGTTGATGCGCAGGGCCGACTCCGGCTCGCTCTCGGCCTTGTCCACCGCCGTGTAGGCGGCGGCATTCACGATCACCTGTGGAGCCAGGCTGCGAACGGTGGCGGCTAGGGCGTCGATATCGGCCAGATCGCCGCATAGGTCCTGGCCACCCTGGCGGTCTAGCGCTACCAGTTCGCCCAACGGTGCCAGCGCGCGCTGCAGCTCCCAGCCGACTTGGCCGTTCTTGCCCAGCAGCAGGATCTTCATGCACGTGCTCCGTACTGCGTTTGCACCCAATCACGGTAACTACCGTCCTGCACGGCGGCGACCCACTCCTGATTGGCCAGATACCATTGCACCGTCTTGCGGATGCCCGTTTCGAAAGTCTCCGCCGGCCTCCAGCCCAGCTCGCGCTCCAGCTTGCGTGCGTCGATCGCGTAGCGGCGGTCGTGACCGGGGCGGTCGGTGACATGGGTGATCAGTTCGGCATAGCGGCCCAGCGGGGCGCCACTGCGGGCATCGCGCACGCCGCGGTCGGGCGCCGCGGCCAGCTCGTCTAGCAGGGCGCAGACGGTTTGCACGATGTCGATGTTGGCCTTCTCGTTCCAGCCGCCGACGTTGTAGGTTTCGCCCGGCTGGCCGGCCTCTAGCACGCGGCGGATCGCCGCACAGTGATCTTCCACGTACAGCCAGTCGCGGATCTGCTGGCCATCGCCGTACACCGGCAGCGGCTTGCCCGCCAAGGCGTTGACGATCATCAGCGGTATCAGCTTCTCCGGGAAGTGATAGGGGCCGTAGTTGTTCGAGCAGTTGGTGGTCAGGGTCGGCAGACCATAGGTGTGCTGGTAGGCGCGCACCAGATGGTCGGAGCCGGCCTTGGACGCAGAGTAGGGGCTGTTCGGCGCATAGGGCGTGGTTTCGCTGAAGGCCGGATCGTTCGGCCCCAGGGTGCCGTACACCTCGTCGGTGGAAACGTGCAGGAAGCGGAACGCCGCCTTCGCCGCCTCGTCCAGCCCGCTCCAGTAGGTACGGGCCGCCTCCAGCAGGCGGAAGGTGCCGACCACGTTGGTCTCGACGAAGGCTTCCGGCCCGAGGATCGAGCGATCCACATGGGATTCGGCTGCGAAATGCACCACTGCTCGCGGCTTGTGCTCGGCGAACAGGCGATTCAGCAGTGCCGAATCGCGGATGTCGCCCTGGACGAACATATGCTGCGGCGAACCGGCCAGGGACTGCAGATTGGCTAGATTGCCAGCGTAGGTCAGCGCGTCCAGATTCAGCACCGGCTCATCGGTATGAGCGCACCACTGCAGAACGAAGTTCGAGCCGATGAAGCCGGCTCCGCCGGTGACGAGGAGCATTGAATAATACCTATGGATTGGTCGAAAAAGACGATTCTAATAATTATCCAGGATTGCTAATAGGGTTTCGCGAACAGGGCGATTGGTAAGGGCTGCGAGGGTTAATGCCAACTGTTTGGTAATCGAGTGGGTTGGGCTATTCATCGGGCTGGGAAGTTGGCCCGTCTGTGACGCTGTTCTCTTGGCGATGATTCGCTAATTGAGGGGGTTGGCGGGTTGTGCTTAGGCATGGTCCGATGCAAATGAAAAATCAAGTGGATGCGTCCACTTATGGCTGGAAGCTGACTGGCAATGCTGTTCTGCAGTAGTGATAGCTGTATTTGCTTCAGCCTTGAAATTGAGCGCTTCACAATATGGGATATCGAGCTGCTACTTTGATCTCGATAGGGGCATGGTAAATAAAAAGGCTATCAATCGGATGATGACCTGATTGTTAAATTTCGTACTAGGTACATTCTTTTCGTAATTTTCCCCTTGTCGAAAAGATGGAAGGCGTTAGAGGCGTGCAGTGCAGGAGGGCGCGAGAAGGCATGTACGTCAAGTCGATAAGCAGTGAGAGTATCCTTATCTCCGCAAGAGGCTCCCATGAATCACATTACTCATCTGGCTGACGAGCTCGGTGCTGCCCTGCGTGGTCTGGGCGAGCAGGTGACTACCGCTGAATCCTGCACCGGCGGCGGCATAGCCGAGGCGATTACCCGCATTCCCGGCAGTTCGGTTTGGTTCGAGGCCGGTTATGTCACGTATTCGAACCGTCAGAAAACGATCCAGTTGGGGGTGCCGGTTGAGCTGTTCGAGCGCGTAGGGGCGGTCAGTCGCGAGGTGGTCGAAGCCATGGCGCGTGGCGCACGGGCGCGCAGCGGGGCGCACTTCGCAGTGGCGGTGAGCGGGGTTGCCGGACCAGATGGCGGCTCTGTGGAGAACCCGGTCGGCACCGTCTGGCTAGCCTGGGCTGACGGTGAGCGTCTGTTTGCCAGGCGCGAACTCTTTCCCGGTGATCGCGAGGCCGTGCGTCGACAGACGGTGCAGGCCGCTCTGGCAGGGCTGGCTCGCCTGGTGGCCGGCGAGGATCCGGGCACGAACACGCAAATCCCGCCGAAGAGTGGCATGCCGGGGTAGGCGAGAGAGATTTCCTGTGCTCTAATACTGTCTACTTATACAGTTGTCAGTGGCCGTGTGGCCCTTTGAACACGTGAGGTCTCCAATGGACGAGAACAAGAAGCGCGCTTTGGCTGCCGCCTTGGGCCAGATCGAGAAGCAGTTCGGCAAGGGGGCGGTGATGCGCATGGGCGATCATGATCGCCAGGCGATTCCGGCCATTTCCACTGGCTCCCTGGGCCTCGACATCGCACTCGGCATCGGCGGTCTGCCCAAGGGACGAATCGTCGAGATCTATGGTCCGGAATCCTCCGGTAAGACTACCCTGACCTTGTCGGTGATCGCTGAAGCGCAGAAGCAGGGCGCCACCTGCGCCTTCGTCGATGCCGAGCACGCGCTCGACCCCGACTACGCCGCCAAGCTCGGCGTCAACGTCGACGACCTGCTGGTTTCCCAGCCGGATACCGGCGAGCAGGCCCTGGAAATCACCGACATGCTGGTGCGTTCCAACGCGGTGGATGTGATCATCGTCGACTCCGTGGCTGCGCTGGTGCCCAAGGCGGAGATTGAAGGCGAAATGGGCGACGCCCACGTCGGTCTGCAGGCGCGCCTGATGTCCCAGGCCCTGCGCAAGATCACCGGTAATATCAAGAACGCCAACTGCCTGGTGATCTTCATCAACCAGATCCGCATGAAGATCGGCGTGATGTTCGGCAACCCGGAAACCACCACCGGCGGCAACGCCCTGAAGTTCTACGCCTCGGTACGCCTCGATATCCGCCGTACCGGCGCGGTGAAGGAGGGCGACGAGGTGATCGGCAGCGAGACCCGCGTCAAGGTAGTGAAGAACAAGGTGGCGCCGCCGTTCCGTCAGGCCGAATTTCAGATTCTCTACGGCAAGGGGATCTACCACAGCGGCGAGGTTATCGACCTCGGCGTACAGCTAGGTTTGGTGGAGAAATCCGGGGCCTGGTACAGCTACCAGGGCAACAAGATCGGTCAGGGCAAGGCCAACGCGGCTAAGTTCCTGGAGGACAACCCGGAAATCAGTGCGACCATCGAGAAGAGCATTCGCGAGCAGCTGCTGGTCACCGGCAATGCGCCCAAATCCTCGGCCGACGAGTTGGAAGCAGTCGACGCGGATGCGGATATCTGAGTAGGTCGATCCGATGCTGCTCGATAGCCCTGCGGCCGTGCGCCGTGCGGCCATGGATCTGCTGGCGCGGCGCGAGCACGGGCGCGTCGAGCTGACCCGCAAGCTGCGCCAGCGCGGTGCAGCAGCCGAACTGATCGAGAGCGCCCTCGACCGTCTCACGGAAGAGGGACTGCTCAGCGAAGCTCGCTATCTGGAGAGCTTCATCGCCAGTCGGGCGCGGGCCGGCTACGGTCCGCTGCGTATCCGCGAGGAGTTGGCCCTGCGCGGACTGCCGCGGGCGGACATCGAGCAGGCGCTACGCGGGAGTGGTCTCGACTGGTCGGAGTTGCTGGCCGAGACCTGGTGGCGTAAGTTCGGCGGGCAGCGACCCCGCGATCCCCGTGAACGCGCCCAACAGGGACGTTTCCTTAGCTATCGGGGGTTTTCCCCGGATCTCATCGGCCGTTTGCTGCGTGGCGAATCGAGCCACGACGACTGATCGCACCTGTGTGCGGCTTTGGGCTCGCCGTTCTCGATTTTTTGCAAAGCCTGCCATATAGCGCCCCAAAGCCCAGCACTTTCAGGCTATCCGGTTGCTTTTGCCGGCAAGGGCTGAAGGGATTCATCTGCCATGAACAGCGGAAGTGAAGCACGGATGCGTCCACTCTCAGCAAAGCGCTATCGATCTTGCTCCTCCGACTCTCCGACGAGAGATGAGTGCAATCCCTTGAAAGGACTGGCTCTCGAGCTCCCGCAGGAGAATGGGTATGCCTGTGCCCCGAGGGCGGCTTTTGCAACAGGCAGAAGCGGTACCTCGGGCGAGTTCGGAGTGGGCAGATCGACCGAAGGTCAGGACTTGGGCTTAGGCGCCCAGTTTTCGGCAAGGTTGATGAAGTCGAGCAGTTCGCGCAGCCGGCCGTGATCGCGGGCGTTGAAGATGAAGGCCAGGCGCATCAGGTGGCAGAGTTCTGGCTCGTCCTGTTCGATGTCGCAGTAGTTCTGCTGCTCGAAGCTGCCGGTCAGGCAGAGATCGGCGAACTCGTCGCGCAGCCGCGCCAGGGCCGCTTCGCTCAGGGGGTGATGCATGCGGATGACGAACAGGTCCTTGAGCCAGCGGCTGGAGTGGTAGTTCCGGTAGAACTGGGCGATTTCCTCGACCGCGTCCTCGACACTGTGGGCCAGGCGCATCAGCTGGGTGTCGGTGGGCAAGATGTAGCGATTGCTCTCCAGCTGCTTGTGGATGAACTGCAGGGCGTCGGTCCAGTAGCTGCCGCCGGGTACGTCGAGCAGCACCACCGGAACCAGCGGGCTCTTGCCGGTCTGGATCAGGGTCAGCACTTCCAGGGCCTCGTCCAGGGTGCCGAAGCCGCCCGGGCAGAGGATCAATGCATCGGCCTCCTTGACGAAGAACAGCTTGCGGACGAAGAAGAAGTGGAACGACAGGAGGTTCGGGGTGCCTTCGACCGTCGCGTTGGCATGTTGCTCGAAGGGCAGGGTGATGTTGAAGCCGAGGCTGTTTTCCAGACCGGCTCCTTCGTGAGCGGCGGCCATGATGCCGCCGCCGGCGCCGGTGATGACCATCAGGCCGCGCCGTCCCAGGGCGCTGCCCAGTTCGCGGGCCATGGAATACAACGGGTGTTCCACCGGCGTACGGGCCGAGCCGAAGACCGTCACCTTGCGCCGGCGCTTGAACTGTTCGAGCCGGCTGAAGGCCATCTCCATTTCCCGCAGCGTCTGAAGCATGATCTTGGCATCCCAGCGGTTGCGGTCGGCCTGTGCCATGCGGATGACGGTGAGCAGCATCTCCCGGTAGAGCGGGAGGTTGGCGCTGGTTTCGGGAACGATCTCGTCGACCAGTTGGTGGACGAGTCCATTGACATCTAGCCCAGTAGTCTGGACATGGCGGGACAGAAAATCGTCCGGTTCGTAAGGCATCGACTTCTCCTTATGCGCAGAACCTGGGGCAATGCCGGCTCGCGGCACGACCACAATGCAGGCTGTGTCATTCATTGACAACCCTTCGAGGGAGCGGACCGGGATTCCGGTCGCGCCCGTCCATACTACTGCCGCTGCGGTTCAGAGCGCTATTTGTTCTCCCGGCTCCGGGATGGTGGCGACCCAGTCCAGGCGGTCATGGAGGGCCTGCTTCAGGATCTGCATCTTCTCCAGTTCGCCGTGCACGAGATACAGCTCGGGGTGGTGGTCGAAGTGGCTCACCCAGTCGATCAGCTGGGATTGCCCGGCGTGGGCCGAGAAGCCGCCCAGGGTATGTACCTTGGCGCGTACGGCGATGTTCTGGTGCAGCACCCGGACCGTGCTGGCGCCGTCGATGATACGCCGCCCCAGGGTGCCCTGGGCCTGGTAGCCGGGGAACACCACATGGCATTCCTCGCGCCAGAGGTTGTGCTTGAAGTGGTGGACGATGCGTCCGCCGTTGCACATGCCGCTGCCGGCGATGATGATGGCGCCGCTCTTGATCCGGTTGATCGCCATGGACTCGTCGGGCGTGAGGGTGGGGCGCAGGATCGGCAGCCAGTCTTCGGCGCGCTTGACGCCCTTGTCGCGCAGCAGGGCCCGGTCGGCGGGGTCGAAGTGCTCGCCGAAGCGGGAGTAGATGGCGTTGGCGCGGATCGCCATGGGGCTGTCGAGGAACACCGCCTGCTGGGGCAGCCGGCCTTCCTGATAGAAGCGGCCGAGGTAGAACAGCAGGTCCTGGGTGCGGCCGACGGCGAAGGACGGGATCAGCACGTTGCCGCCTTCGCGGTGGGCGGTCTGCAGGATCTCGGCGAACTCTTCCAGGGTTTCCTCTGTGGGGCGATGATCCCGGTCGCCGTAGGTGGACTCCATCAGCACCACATCGGCGCGGGTGAGGATCGTCGGATCGGGCATCAGGGGCGTGGAGGAATTGCCGAGATCGCCCGAGAACACCAGATGGCGGGTCAGGTGATGGTCGTGCACCTCCAGCTCGACGATGGCCGAGCCGAGGATGTGGCCGGCGTCATGGAAAGTCACCTGCACTCCGGGGGCGACTTCCTGGCTCTGCCCGTAGGGCAGAGGGCGGCACAGGGAGAGGGCCTTTTGCGCATCGGCGGTGGTGTAGAGCGGCTGGACCGGGGGCTTGCCTTGGCGTGCCCGCCACTTGCTTTCCCATTCGGCGTCGTTCTCCTGGATGTGCGCGGAATCCAGCAGCATCAGGTCCATCAGCTCGCAGGTGGCTTCGGTGGCGTAGATCGGTCCGTTGTAACCGGCCGTCGCCAGGCGCGGCAGCAGCCCGGTGTGATCGATATGGGCGTGGGAGACGACCACGGCGTTCAGGCTGTGCGGGTCGAAGGCGAAGGGCTTGCTGTTGCTTTCATCCTCCTCGCGCCGGCCCTGGTGCATGCCGCAATCGAGCAGTACGCGGCTGCCGTCGCGCGTCTCGAGCAGATAACAGGAGCCGGTAACTTCTTGAATCGCACCGAGAAAAGTGAGTAAAGCCATGGTCTTTCCTTCGTCGGGAGAATGATGGCAGGCTGCCGGCAGCTGGCAGGGCCCGCGTTGATATGCGTCATCATATACTCAAGCCGGCACTGACTAGACTGATGAATAACCGACCATGGAGCAGCCGATGACCCAGATTCTCCCGAGCCTCGCCGAGCTGGAGGAGCACGCTCGAGTCGAGCCTGCCTTCGCCGCCTGGCAACAGGGATACGGTCCTCTTCAGCATAGTTCGCAGACCCAGGCGGGAGTCTTCCGTCTTGCTCACCAGCTGGTGCAGGCGGGCCTGCAGCCGGATCTGGCGAGCGTCTACCGGCTCTTGTCCGCACTCGACCGGCTGACCGCCGCGGGGCTCTGGCTGGTTGTGCACATGACCTATGCCCGGCGCGTGCGTCTGGATGGCGCCTCCCTCGAAGCGGACGACTTCAAGGCCTGGCCGGAGGGGCACACCGGCGGCGCGCTGAACATGGTGCCGGCCTACGCCGGCTATCTCGCGCTCAATGCCCTGAGCGGCGAAACCCGCGGCTGGCTGATGGGCCAGGGGCACTGCGTGGCGGCCATCGATGCCCTCAACCTGTTGACCGGCAACCAGCAGCCCGAGCAGGCCCTGACCTATCCCTGCGACGAAGACGGCATCAACCGTCTGCTGGAGGATTTCTACGGTTACCGCCAGGCTGCGGACGGGCGTCCGGCGGCGCCGCTGGGCAGCCATGTCACCCCGCATACCGCCGGAGGCATCGCCGAAGGCGGCTACCTGGGCTTCGCCGAACTGCAGTACGCGCATCTGCCGTTGCCGGGTGAGACGCTGGTGGCCTTCCTCTCCGACGGCGCGGCGGAGGAGCAGCGCGGCGGCGACTGGATGCCGCGCTGGTGGCGGGCGGAGGACTGCGGCGCGGCGCTGCCGGTGATGATCGCCAACGGCCGACGCATCGAGCAGCGCACTGAGCTGGGCACCTCGGAGGGGTTGGCCGGATTCAAGCAGCACCTGCGCCATTGCGGCTTCGACCCGATCGCCTTCGACGGTCGCGACCCGGCGGCCTTCGCCTGCACCCTGTGGGAGATGCAGCAGCGTCTGGGGCGCCGGGTGACCGAGCTGGAGCGGGGCATACTGCACTATCCCCTGCCGATTCCCTACGGCATCGCCGAGACGGTGAAGGGCTTCGGCTTCTACGGCGCCGGCAGCAATGCCGCGCACAACCTGCCGTTGCCGGGCAACCCGCACACCGACGTCGGTGCTCGGGCGCTGTTCAACCAGCATGCGGCGCCGCTGTGGGTGTCTCCGGACGAGCTGGCGGCCGCTCGCGCGCTGTTCGCCACCCTGCGCCAGGGGCGCCCGCTCGAGCGCGACAACCCGCTGGCCACGCGCAACCCGCCCATACCGGCGCTTCCCCCGCTGCACTACCTCGACCTGAGCGAGCGCTGCTCGCCGATGAAGGCGCTGGACCGCTTCTTCGTCGATCTCGTGCAGGCCAATCCGCAACTGCGCCCGCGCGTCGGCAATCCGGACGAACTGGCCAGCAACCGCCTGGGGGGCGTGCTCAAGGCGCTCCGTCACCGCGCCTGTCAGCCGGAAAGCGAGCTGGAAGCGGTCGACGGCAAGATCATCACCGCGCTGAACGAGGAGGCGGTGGTTTCCGCCTGCCTGGCCAACCGGGGTGGGCTCAACCTGGTGGCCAGCTACGAAGCCTTCTGCGTGAAGATGCTCGGCGCGGTGCGCCAGGCCCTGATCTTCGCCCGCCAGCAGAAGGAGGTGGGCCGTCCGGCCGGCTGGCTGGGTTGGCCGCTGGTGGCCAGCTCGCACACCTGGGAGAACGGCAAGAACCAGCAGTCGCACCAGGACACCACCTTCTGCGAGGCCCTGCTCGGCGAGATGGGCGACATGGTGCGGGTGATCTTCCCGGCCGATCACCACAGCCTGCTGGCGGTGCTGCCGTCGATCTACCGGGCGCGCGGCCAACTAACCTGCATGGTCGTGCCCAAGCGCGAGCGTCCCGTGCTGTTCGACCAGATCCAAGCCGAGCAACTGGCCCGCGACGGGGCCCTGGTGGTGGATGAGGTTGCCGGTGTGGACGCCGTTCTGCTGATCGCCAACGGCAGCTACCAGCTGGCGGAGATGCGTCGCGCCGCCGAGCGTCTGCGTGCGGCCGGGAAGGCCTATCGGCTGGTCTACCTGCAGGAGCCGGGACGCTTCAGGGCGCCCCGGGATCGCTGGGAGGAGGAGGCCCTGGCCGATGCCGATCTGCGCGCCCGGCTGTTCCCGGATGGTCTGGAGCGCCGCGTGCTGCTCACGCACATGCGCCCGGAAGTGGCCCGCGGCCATCTCTGGCCGATCCTGCCGGATGCGCGAAAGTCGGTGGTGATGGGGTACCGCAACCGCGGCGGCACCCTCGACGAGGCCGGCATGCTGTTCGCCAACCAGGCCAGTTGGGCCCATGTCGTGCAGGCCTGCGCCGGATTGCTGGGACTGCCGCTCGGCGGCCTGCTGAGCGAGGACGAGGTCGCGGCGGTGGCCGGCAAGGGCGATCCGGCCGCGTTGAGATGAGAAGCGGCCGGCCGCCGGTCGACCGGCTCAGAGACCGCAGTCGCTGGCGGTGAAGCGCTGGGAAGCCACCGGGCGGTTGGTCTTGTACTCGCTGAACTCGTAGCGCAGCACGGCGCCCTTGGCGAGCAGCTGGCGATAGCCGCGGTTGCCGCACACGCTGCTTTTCAGCTGGTTGCGTACGGTGCCGGGGTTGGCGCGCATCTGCGCGGCGTGCGAGGCCCGCACGCTCAGGTGGTTGATCAGCTCGTTGCCCTCGGCCGTATAGCCCTGGTCGAGAATGTCCTCGTTGATGGCGCGGGGCGTTCCGACGCTGCTCTCGCTGGCCACCTTGGTCAGCATCTTGCTGAGCTCGAAGTCCTTCAGGGAAGCTGCCTGGGCGGCCGGCAGGCCGAGGCAGAGGGTCAGGGCGATCAGTCGCAGCATTGTTATTTCTCTCCGTGGGCTTCGATTCGAGGGCACCGAAGGAAAACGGCAGGCTTCGGTGGCGCGCTGCATTATAGAGGTGCGAGGAGTGGCCACAATGTGAATGCGGATCGGGTTCAGGTCCGCGCGCGGGGAAAGCGGTCCGGGGCGATGGGAAACGGCGCTTGCATCGGGGGCGTACCGGCTCTGATAGACTGCCGGCTCTTCTTCCGATGTCCCGTACCGATCATGTTTCCAGTTTGCCCGTTGTCCGGGGAGCGCCGATGAGCCATGCCGTATCCCGCCTGCGCGAGGAGCGTCTGGCTCGCAGCCTGAAACCCTTCCAGGCGCGCGGGTCGCGGGTGCCGCGCTGCCCGTCCTGCCGGGTTCCCTTCAGCCATTGTCTGTGCGCCTGGCGGCCGCGAGTCCAGGCCGAGTCCGGCATGTGTCTGTTGATGCACGACGTCGAGCCGCTGAAGCCGAGCAATACCGGCTGGCTGATCGCCGATGTGATCGCCGATACGGCTGCCTTCGGCTGGTCGCGGACCGCGGTGGACGAGCGACTGCTGGCGCTGCTCGACGATCCCCGCTGGCAGCCTTGCGTGGTGTTCCCCGGCGAGTACGCGGCGCCCGAGCGGGTGGTGAACGAGGTGCCCCGGGTGGCGGGACGGCGGCCGCTGTTCATTCTGCTCGACGCCACCTGGACCGAGGCGCGCAAGATGTTCCGCAAGAGTCCCTACCTGGACCGGCTGCCGGTGCTGAGCCTGCAGCCCGAGCAGCTTTCGCGCTATCGCTTGCGGCGTTCCAAGCGGGACGATCATCTGTGTACCGCAGAGGTGGCGGCGCTCTGTCTGGAGTTGGCGGGCGACCGGCACGCCGGGGAGGCGCTGAATGCCTACCTGGACGTGTTCACCACCCATTACCTGGCGGCCAAGCGCAGCGGTCCGCTCGATCCGGACGACGAGGTCCATCGGCGTTTGCGTGCCTTCCTCTGAGCCGAGGCCGGGTTATCCGGCCTGTCGGTTCGATCCTTTCGGCCGGTTCGGCCAGAGCTGCGCGACGAGCATGCCGGCGAACATCACGGCGCAGCCGATGTAGCCTCTGGCGGACAGGCTTTCGCCGAGGTACAGGGCGCCGGCGAGGGCGGCGAACACCGATTCCAGGGAGAAAATGATCGCTGCGTGCGAGGCGATGGCGTGCTTCTGTGCCACAACCTGCAGGGTATAGCCGACGCCGACCGAGATGAAGCTGCTGTAGAGCAGGGCGGGGCCGGCCGCGATGATGCCCGACAATTCGATGGGCTCCAGCAGCAGGGCCAGGATCAGGCTGATCAGGGAGCAGACGACGAACTGCAGGAACGCCAGGCGTAGCGGGTCGTAGCGCTGGGCGAAATGGCCCACCAGCAGCACGTGCACGCCCCAGACGAAGGCCCCGGCCAGTTGCAGCCAGTCGCCCGGGGCGAGGCGCAGGTCCGCGCCGACGCTGAGCAGGAACATGCCGAGCACCGCCAGCAGGGCGCCGAGCCAGGTGCCGAGGCTGGCACGCTGGCCGAAGAAGAGTCCGAGCAGCGGCACCACGATCACATAGAGTCCGGTGATGAAGCCCGAGTGGGTGATGCTGGTGAACAGTAGCCCGATCTGCTGCAGGCTGATTCCCAGCGTCAGCGCCAGTCCCATCAGCAGGCCGCCGCGCAGCATGCCGCGAAAATCCGTTGGTGGCGATGGGCGAGCTTCTCTCTTGAACAGGATCAGCGGCAGGAGCGCCAGCGATCCCATGCTGAAACGCAGTCCGGTGAAGAGGAAGGGACCTATGCTGTCCATGCCGAGGCGCTGGGCGACGAAGGCGCTGCCCCAGATCAGGGCGGTCAGCAGCATGAGCAGGTCGGCGCGCAGGGCGGGGTTGTGCATTCAGGGGCTCGGAGGAAAACCGCCAATTTTGCCTGAAAGCCCCGGTTGATGGCTCTTCGACTTATGCGATTGTCCCTCTCCGGTGTGGGGATTCGCCCATCGGAAAGCTCTTAGCTCAGGCGCTTGAAGGCCGCACTGGCGGCGTTTGCCGGCATCCGACTAGCGGCTGCGCAGCACGGCTGCGTGCCGACCTGCCACCATGAAGGACAAGCGTAACGCTTGACCATTCCGATAGCGGCTCTCATGCTTTGCGCCCGAGCAGGGACGCGGATTTCGAGTCTGTCCAGCCATCTCGAGTCGGAAATCAGGCTCGACGGTCGACTGGAAGCGTAAACTATGGGCCTTCGCCCGATGGCGTCCGCCCTGTGGGGCAATCTGTGGCGCATCGCCGCAGGCTCCTCGTCCCTGGCCCGCCCGATAAGGAAACAGGATCTGCCGATGCCCGCTTATGACATCCTGATTGCCGATGACCATCCGCTCTTTCGCAGCGCCCTGCAGCAGGCATTGACCCTCGGGCTCGGTTCCGGGGGAAGGCTGGTGGAGGCCGACAGCATTGCCGTACTGGAGGCCCGCCTGGCGGAGAAGTCCGACTGGGATCTGGTTCTGCTAGATCTCAACATGCCTGGCGCCCATGGCTTTTCCGGCCTGGTCCTGCTGCGCGGACAATACCCGCAGATTCCCGTAGTGATGATTTCGGCCCAGGAAGATACGGCTGTGGTCGCCCGGGCCCGCGAATTCGGCGCCGCCGGATTCATCCCCAAATCCAGCTCGCTGGAGATCATCCAGCAGGCCGTGCGCACGGTTCTCGACGGCGACGAGTGGTGGCCGCCGCAGGCCCGCGCCAAGGCCAGCGTGTCCGACGAGGCCAAGGCTGCCAGCGCCGGTCTGGCCAGCCTGACGCCGCAGCAGTTCCGGGTACTGACCATGGTCTGCGACGGCCTGCTGAACAAGCAGATCGCCTACGAGCTGAACGTCTCTGAAGCGACGGTCAAGGCCCACGTGACCGCCATCTTCCGCAAGCTCAACGTACGCAACCGCACCCAGGCGGCCTTGCTGCTGCAGCAATTGGAGTCGGTGCCGGAGGAGTGAGCTGCGAGGCTGTGCTGGAGCCGCGGACCCTGGATAGGGGCGTGCCCGATGCCTTGCTAGGCGATCGGCGGCAGGACGATCTCGTCGCTGCGTCTCACGCCGGCGGTGAGCGTCTGGCATTGTTCGAGGAATTCGCGCATGGCCGCGGTATGCAGCTTCTGTCTGTGCCAGAGGAAGAAGAATTGCCGGGTCAGGTCCAGGTCGGGCGTCTCCACCGGTACCAGGCTGCCGCGCCGGAAGGCGTCGCGCAGCGCCAGGCGGGAGATGCAGCTGATGCCCAGGCTCGATTCGACGGCCCGCTTGATCGCTTCGGTATGTTCCAGCTCCAGGCGGATGTTCAGCATCCCGCGGTGATGGCGCATGGCCTGGTCGAAGGTCCGGCGGGTGCCGGATCCCTGCTCGCGCAGGATCCAGGCTTCGCCGGAGAGTTCGTCCAGGCTGGCCCGGCCGCGCCGAGCCAGGGGATGCTGCGGCGAGCAGAATACCACCAGTTCGTCTTCGACCCAGGGCAGCATCTCCAGATCCGGATGCTGACATTCCCCTTCGATCAGACCCAGGTCAAGTTCATGGTTCGCCACTTGGTGGATGATGTGGGAGGTGTTCTGCACATGCAGCCGGACCTGCGACTCGGGATGGCGTTGCATGAAAGCGCCGATCAGCAGGGTGGCCAGGTAATTGCCCACGGTCAGCGTGGCGCCGACGGACAGGGAGCCGAACCCGGCCTTGCCGTTGAGCAGCTCTTCGATCTCGTGGGCCTGGTTGAGCAGGGCCATCACCTGGGGCAGCAGCTGCCTGCCCAGGGCGTTGAGCTTGAGGCGCTTGCCGGCGCGGTCGAACAGCTGGCAGTCGGATTGCCGCTCCAGTTCGGTCAGCGAGGTGCTCGCGGCGGATTGCGACAAAGCCAGCGACTCGGCCGCGCGGGTGACGCTTTCCAGCCGGGCGACAGCAGCGAAGACCTCAAGCTGGCGAAGAGTGAAGCGCATATCTATATAACCGATTATCCATATCTTAATAATTCATTTAACGGATAGTTTGCTCCCTTCTAAAATAGGGGACAATCATGCCGATTTGGTAGCTTAAATTCCGAGGAGTCCCTGAATGAGTAATCTGAACATCGAGCGTGTCCTCAGTGTTCATCACTGGAACGATACCCTGTTCAGTTTCAAGACCACCCGTAATCCGGGCCTGCGTTTCGAGAATGGTCAGTTCGTCATGATTGGTCTGGAGGTCGATGGCCGTCCCCTGATGCGTGCTTACAGCATCGCCAGCCCGAACTACGAGGAGCATCTGGAGTTCTTCAGCATCAAGGTGCAGAACGGTCCGCTCACTTCGCGCCTACAGCATCTGAAGGAAGGCGACGAGATCATGGTCAGCCGCAAGCCCACCGGCACCCTGATCCTCGGTGACCTGCTGCCCGGCAAGCATCTCTACATGCTCAGCACCGGCACCGGCCTGGCGCCCTTCATGAGCCTGATCCAGGACCCGGAAGTCTACGAGCGCTTTGAGAAGGTCGTCCTGATTCACGGCACGCGTCATGTCAGCGAGCTGGCCTACGAGCAGTTCATCACCGAAGTGCTGCCGCAGAACGAATTCTTCGGCGATGCGGTGAAGGAAAAGCTGATCTACTATCCCACCGTCACCCGCGAGCCATACCGCAATCAGGGTCGCCTGACCGACCTGATGCGCAGCGGCAAGCTGTTCCAGGACATCGGCCTGCCGCCGATCAACCCACAGGACGACCGCGCCATGATCTGCGGTAGCCCGAGCATGCTCGAGGAAACCTGCCAGGTGCTGGACGGTTTCGGCCTCAAGGTCTCCCCGCGCATGGGCGATCCGGGCGACTACCTGATCGAGCGCGCCTTCGTCGAGAAGTAAGCGCATCGCTCGTCCGTTCGAAGCCCGGCTCGTCCGGGCTTCTTCGTTTCTGCCGCACGCTCGGGCCGTGAGGCATCCATTCTCTATTTGCTGCGGCGCTCAGGCCTTTATCACTTCCAGTACGAGAATCCGCCCGGGCTGCGGGTAATGCCAGCGTACGTCCAGGTCCCAGAAGCGCGCTCCGTAGCGGCGCTCCGGCTCGGGCCTCTGGTAGGCCGGCCGCGGGTCCTGGGTCAGGCATTGCTCGATCAGCTCGACCAGTGGCTCGCCCAGGCGCGCAGCGTGCTCCCGGACCTGCTGCAGCGCGGTTTCGCTCCAGTCCAGCGGGATCGGCACGGGCGGCGCGTCGGCGATCGCGTTGCGTGCTCCGGCGACGCAGTCGGCATAGGGGACGTAGGGTTTGATGTCCAGCACCGGCGTACCGTCGAGCAGGTCGATGCCGGACAACCACAGCCGTCCCGGCTCCACTTTCTCCAGGCTGACCACCGATTGGCCGATGCCGTTGGGACGGTGGGTCGAGCGGGTGGCGAACACGCCCAACGAGCGGTTGCCGCCCAGGCGTGGCGGCCGCACCTTCAGGCGCGGCTGCTCTTCGAGTGCCTGATGGAACAGGAACAGCAGCCAGACGTGGCTGACCTGCTCCAGCCCCTCGACAGCCTCCGGCTGAGCGAAGGGCGGCACCAGTTCCAGCACGCCACGGGCGGCCGGGGCCAGTTGCGGCTGGCGCGGTATGGCGAACTTTTCCTTGAAGCAGGAGCGGAGGAAGCCGATCGGCGAAACGGAATAGGGCATGAGGGTAGGGCAGCGGTTGAGCGGGCGGCCATGGTAACCCGTTCGGCATCCGTCTGCCGCTTCAGGGGGGATCGCCGGCCTAATTCGGATCGTTCTTGCGCAGGCCGCGGATGTTCATCAGCGCCAGGCAGAGTTGCAGAACGATCAGGGCCCAGGCCTTGGCCGACCAGCCCCAGAGAACCCACAGCAGGTTGCTGAGCAGGAAGCAGCAGAAGCCGATGCGGCGTCGGCGTCGGTGCAGCGAGCCGATCAGCCAGGCCGCTACCACGGTGGCGACCATCGCAGGCCATTGGATGAGATCGAGCCAGTCCATTCGAACGGTCCTCAGGGGCTGCCACCGGGATGGGCAGAGGGACAGGTCGGCGGCGCCGCTCTTCTCACGGAGCGCGCGGCGCTGCCGACGTTCACTGGGAAGGGTGACACAGGACCGCAAGGTCGGCGAAGGTGAAAGAAAAACGGGCCCGTGCGGATGGCACGGGCCCGTTTCTCAGAACAGCCCGCTGCGAGCGGGCTGTGCGCTGCGGAAAGGCTTACTTCACTTCCACGGCCAGGCTGTCAGCGATCTTCTGCTTCCAGAGGGCCGGGCCGGTGATGTGTACCGACTCACCCTTGGTGTCGACCGCTACGGTGACCGGCATGTCCTTCACTTCGAACTCGTAGATGGCTTCCATTCCGAGTTCGGCGAAGGCCAGCACCTTGGACTTCTTGATCGCCTGGGCGACCAGGTAGGCGGCGCCGCCCACGGCCATCAGGTACACGGCCTTGTTGTCCTTGATCGCTTCGATGGCGGTCGGGCCGCGCTCGGACTTGCCGATCATGCCCAGCAGGCCGGTGCTTTCCAGGATCTGGCGGGTGAACTTGTCCATGCGGGTCGCAGTGGTCGGGCCGGCCGGGCCGACCACCTCGTCGCGCACCGGATCGACCGGGCCGACGTAGTAGATGAAGCGGCCCTTCAGGTCCACCGGCAGCTCTTCGCCGCGGTTGAGCATGTCGACCATGCGCTTATGCGCGGCGTCGCGGCCGGTCAGCATCTTGCCGTTGAGCAGCAGGGTTTCGCCCGGCTTCCAGCTCTGCACTTCTTCCGGGGTGACGGTGTCGAGGTTGACGCGGCGGGCGCTCGGGCCGGCTTCCCAGACGATTTCCGGGTAGGCGTCCAGGCTCGGGGCTTCCAGTTCGGCCGGGCCGGAACCGTCCAGCACGAAATGGGCATGGCGGGTGGCGGCGCAGTTGGGGATCATGCACACCGGCAGGGAGGCGGCGTGGGTCGGGTAGTCCTTGATCTTGACGTCGAGGACGGTGGTCAGGCCGCCCAGACCCTGGGCGCCGATGCCCAACTGGTTGACCTTCTCGAACAGCTCGAGGCGCAGTTCCTCGACGCGGTTCTTCGGTCCGCGGGCCTTCAGCTCATGGATGTCGATCTCGTCCATCAGCGACTCTTTGGCCAGCAGCGCGGCCTTCTCGGCGGTGCCGCCGATGCCGAGGCCGAGCATGCCCGGCGGGCACCAGCCGGCACCCATGGTCGGGACGGTCTTCAGGACCCAGTCGACGATGGAGTCGGACGGGTTGAGCATGACCATCTTCGACTTGTTCTCGGAGCCGCCGCCCTTGGCCGCCACGTCCACTTCCACCTTGTCGCCGGGGACGATGGAGTAGTGGATGACCGCCGGGGTGTTGTCCTTGGTGTTCTTGCGCGCGCCGGCCGGGTCGGCCAGGATCGAGGCGCGCAGGACGTTGTCCGGGTTGGTGTAGGCGCGGCGCACGCCTTCGTTGATCATGTCGTCGACGCTCATGGTGGCGCCGTCCCAGCGCACGTCCATACCGACCTTGACGAACACGGTCACGATGCCGGTGTCCTGGCAGATCGGGCGGTGGCCGGTGGCGCACATGCGCGAGTTGATCAGGATCTGGGCGATGGAGTCGCGTGCGGCCGGCGACTCTTCGCGCAGGTAGGCCTCGTGCATGGCCTGGATGAAATCGGTCGGGTGGTAGTAGGAGATGAATTGCAGGGCATCGGCGACGCTCTGAATCAGGTCGTCTTGCTTGATCACGGTCATGCTGCGCTCCTTTGGATAGGGCAGGAACTTCCACGTGCCGAACCTAGGTCTAAATCGTTGATCGACTGGGTACGTCGGCCAATCGGGCCAGGTCCGGTGCGAAAAATCGCCGCAGTATAACGCGCCCCGTCCAGGCGGCACAGCCGACCAGATTCCGGCTAGGCAAACGGTCGGCCCACCGGTAGAGTGAAAGCCTTGTGTTACACGGGAAGGACCCCATGAGCACTACAAGTCCCAGGCACGAGCAGGATGCTCGACGACGCCTGTTGCTGAAGCGTTTCGCCATGGCATCGGCGATCTATGCCATGACATTCCTGCTGATCCTGGTGGCGGCTGCAATCGGCCATTACCAGGCGCCGATCCACATGATCCCGATCGGCGGCGCCCTCATCATCGCCAGCCAGCTTGGCTTTCTCCTGCTGTTTCGCAGCGGCCGCAATCTCAAGGCGAAGGACCCGTGCCGGACCGAAGTCCAGGTGCTGGTGGGGTTGGCTTGGCTGACCTACTTTCTGGTCGATCTGTCGCTCGAGGCCCAGGCCACCCTGCTGGTCTTTTATGTCCTGATCCCGCTGTTCGGCATTCTCCAGCTACGCCCCTGGGCTTTCGTGCGCTGCTGCGGCTACGCCTTCCTCTGCTTTTCCCTCCTCGTGCTGTGGGAGACCTCCCGCGGTGAGCCGGTCCCGCCCGGACCGGTCATTCTGCAGTTGCTGACGCTGGCTGGCGCTCTGCTGTGGTTGTGTCTGTTCCGCCGGCATATCCAGGCGACCTACCAGCGCATGCGGCAGAAGCGCAACGACCTGCTCGCCCATCAGAACACCCTGCGCGGCATGATGCGCCAGCTGGAGGATCTGGCGGCGACCGACGAACTGACAGGGATGTACAACCGGCGCTACTTCATGCGCCTGGCGGAGACCGAGCTGGCAAATCTGACTCCCGACCGCCAGCTCGGCTTGGCCCTGATCGATCTCGACCATTTCAAGCGGATCAACGATCTGCACGGGCACGCGGCCGGGGACCGGGTCCTGCAGACCTTCGCCGCAGTGGCGAAGGCATGCCTGCGCGAAGGCGACGTACTGGCCCGTTATGGCGGCGAGGAGTTCGTGCTGTTGCTGCTGAACGTGGACATCGATCAGATAGCCGTCTGCTGCGAACGCCTGCGCGAAGCCTTCGCCGTGGCCAGTCCCGTGGGGATGCGTCTGAGCGATCTCAGCCTGTCGATCGGCATGACCCTGCTGCAGGACGGCGATACGCTCCAACTGGCCCTGGAGCGTGCCGATCAGGCGCTCTATCGGGCCAAGCGCAACGGGCGCAACCGCTGCGAGGCGAGCTGGGAGTCGGCGGGTGTCTGAAGGGGATGTCGGAGGAGGGACAGCGCCGCGGCCTTCATGAACGCCACGGCGCTGCCGGTCTCAAGAGGGCGGCCTTGAGCCGCCCGTTACGTCAGACCAGCGGCTCGCCTACATGGAGGATCTTCATGCCGTTGGTGCCGCCGGTGGTGTTGTAGCTGTCGCCCTTGGTCAGGATGACCCAATCGCCTGGCTCGACCGCACCAAGTTTGAGCAGTTCGTCTACGGCGGCCTGGTTGAGCTTTTCCGGGGGGACCGCCGCCGGGTCGAAGGGCACGGTGTAGACGCCGCGGAACAGCGCCACCCGCGCCTGGGTTTCGCGGTGCGGAGAGTAGGCGAAGATCGGCACCGAGGAGCGGATGCGCGACATGATCAGCGGGGTGTAGCCACTCTCGGTCAGGCTGATGATCGCCTTCACGCCCGGGAAGTGGTTGGCGGTGTACATGGCGGCCAGGGCGATACTCTCGTCGCAGCGCTTGAACTGCTCGCCCATGCGATGCTTGGAGCGGGTGTTGGCGGGGTAGCGCTCGGCGCCCAGGCAGATGCGCGCCATCGCCTGCACCGCTTCCACCGGGTATTCGCCGGCGGCGCTTTCCGCCGAGAGCATCACTGCGTCGGTGGAGTCGAGCACGGCGTTGGCCACGTCCGAGACTTCGGCGCGGGTCGGCATCGGGCTGTGGATCATCGACTCCATCATCTGGGTCGCGGTGATCACCGCCTTGTTCAGGCGCCGGGCATGCTGAATGATCTTCTTCTGGATGCCCACCAGTTCGGCATCGCCGATCTCCACCCCGAGATCGCCGCGGGCCACCATCACCGCGTCGCTGGCGCGGATCAGACCATCGAGCGCCTCGTCGTCGGCCACCGCCTCGGCGCGCTCGATCTTGGCCACCAGCCAGGCGGTGCCGCCGGCCTCGTCGCGCAGGCGCCGGGCCAGCTGCATGTCGGCGGCGTCGCGGGGGAAGGACACGGCCAGGTAATCCAGCTCCAGCTCGGCGGCCAGCTTGATGTCGGCCTTGTCCTTGGCGGTCAGGGCCGGGGCGGTGAGGCCGCCGCCGCGACGGTTGATGCCCTTGTGGTCGGATAGCGGGCCGCCGATCAGCACCACGCAGTGCAGCTCGTCGGCGGTCTTTTCCTCGACGCGCATGACCACGCGGCCATCGTCGAGCAGCAGTTCGTCGCCGACGCTGCAATCCTTGATCAGATCGGGGTAATCGATGCCCACCACTTCCTGGGTCCCGGCATCGCGGGGATGGGTGACGGAGAAGCGGAAGCGGTCGCCGACCGCCAGCTCGATGCGCTTGTCGGCGAATTTGGCGATGCGGATCTTCGGTCCCTGCAGATCGCCGAGCAGGGCGACGAATCGGCCGTGCTTGGCCGCCAGTTCGCGGACCAGGCGGGCGCGGGCGCGGTGTTCGTCCGGAGTGCCATGGGAGAAGTTCAGTCGGGCTACATCGAGTCCGGCGAGGATCAGTTGTTCCAGCCGTTCGGGAGAACTGCTGGCTGGACCGAGGGTGGCGACGATTTTGGTACGGCGGAACGTCATGCGGAACTCCTTCATAGGACGCTGATTCGGAGGCTACTACGGTGCGTCCCTGTAGTCATGGTCGGTCTGCACTACCTTGGGCTTGCGGCTTGAAGATCAGCAGATCGCAGTCCACCGCATCCAGCACGCGCTCGGCGGTGTTACCGATCAGGGCGTTGTCCAGGTGGCCGCGGGCGACGGCGCCCATCAGCAGCAGGTCGATCTGTTGTTCGCGGACGAAGCGGGGGATCAGCTCCTCCGGATAGCCCGGCTGCAGGTGGCTGTGTCCGTCCGGGATCGAATAGGGGCTGAGCAGCTGGGCGAAGGCTTCCCGGTGGCGCTCCTCGCTGCGCTTGACGTAGTCGTCGTAGCTCTCCACCAGTTCGGCATCGAACACCAGGGTGCGCGGCAGCGGGGCATAGCAGTGCAGGTAGTGGGCCTCCATGCCGAACGTTTCGGCGAGGTCGCGCGCCGCGGCGATCAGGCGATGATCCAGGTGCGCCGGCTTGTCGGCGCTGTGCAGCGGGTCCAGGGCGGCGCACAGGCGTTTGCCCTGCCACTGGCCATGATGGACCAGCCATAGCGGTACCGGGCAGTGGCGCAGCAGCTCCCAGCAGGTATTGGTCAGCAGCAGGCGCTTGAGCAGCCCGTGTTCGTGGGTGGGCTTGAAGAGGATGTCCGGCTTCAGCTCCTCGACCCGCTTGAGGATCATCTTGTGCAGCGGCCGGCCCCAGCGGACCTCGACCGTGACCGCGAGGCCCTCGGCGCGCAGCGGCGCGGCGAGGTCTTCGAGCATCTGCCGGCGCTGGGCGAGCAGCGAGGTGCGGGCCTTCTCCTCCTGCTCCCGGTCGAACAGCTGGCCGATCTCCAGGGACGGGTGGAATTCGCAGACCAGCAGCTCCATGGCCGCTCCGCTCTGGCGGGCCAGCCAGGCAGCCCGGTCCAGGGCGGGCTGCGCCTCCCGGGTCGGATCGATCACGACGAGCAGCTGATGCAGATTCATTCCTGGTTCTCCTGTGGGCAAGTGCCGGCGTAGCGCGGTTCATTCGGTGGCTGCAGGTTAGCCTAACCGGAATGACGTCCGATCGATAAAAGATCGGCAAAAAAGAGCGGGGAGTTTTAGTGACGTCAGTACTGGTTAGTGGGCGATACTGAGGCCATACTGAGATACCCCAACTAGCGATTCGCTATTAATCATGACCGCCGAACGTCGTATCGAACGTCACCAACTGCCCTACTACCTGAAGGTTTTCAATCGCATTACCGACAAACCCATGGGGTATATCGGCAACATCTCGCGCGATGGACTGATGCTGATCAGCCCCTGGCCGATGCTGGTATATGGTCGTTTCGACATGCGCTTGAAGATCCCCCAGGACGATCATCTCTCCTTCGTGGACTTCGCCGCGGTCTGCCGCTGGACCTGCGAGGACGTGACCCCCGGCAGCTTCGATTCCGGCTTCGAGCTGATCGACCCGCCGGTGGAGTACCACGAGCTGATCGACGTCCTCCGCCATTATTTCGCCTTTCCCGCCCAGGCCGCCTCGGCCTGACTCCCCCTACAACACCCCGGCCTTCTTCCAGGCCAGATAGCGGCCGACCAGCTCCGGCCCCAGCTCGCCCGGACGCGCGTCGAGCAGCGGAATGCCCTGGGCGACTAGGCGTTCGTGCAGACGATCGCGGGCATCCAGATAATCGCGCGTGCCGCAATAGGCGAGGGCGTCGGCATAGCCTTGTACCGGCGTCTGCGCCAGGCGGTCGAGCACTTCCTCGCGCAGGCTGGCGACCAGCACCCGGTGCCGATGCCCCAGACGGCGCACGGCGGCCAGCAGCTCCTCGTCGTCCTCGTCGTGCAGGTTGCTGACCACCACGACCAGCGCGCGCCGGCGCTGGCGGGCCAGCACCAGACTGGCCGCGGCGGCGTAGTCCGCCGGTTGCCGGGTGGTCTGCAGGTCGTAGACCGCGTTCAGCAGCTGATTCAGCTGGCCGCTGCCCTTGACCGGCGTGAGGAAGCGCGGGCGTTCGCCGGCGAAGGTCGCCACGCCCACGGCGTCGCCCTGGCGCAGCGCCACATAGGCGAGCAGCAAGCAGGCGTTCAGCGCGTGGTCGAAATGGGAGAGTTCGCCGTCCTGGCTGCGCATGCTGCGGCCGCAATCGATCAGGAAGAGGATCTGCTGGTCGCGCTCGTCCTGGTATTCGCGGACGATCGGCGTGTGCTTGCGGGCGGTGGCCTTCCAGTCGATCTGCCGCAGGCTGTCGCCGTCGTGGAACTCGCGCAGCTGATGGAACTCCAGGCCGAGCCCACGGCGCGGCTGCTGGCGCACCCCGAGCTGGCCGAGCCAGACGTCGACCGCCTTCAGCTGGGCGCCATACAGGCGGGCGAAGTCCGGGTAGACCCGAGTTTCGCCCGGCAGCGCCAGATAGCGCCGGCCCTGCCATAGCCCGAGCGGGCTGGGCAGGGCGATCTCGCAGCGCTGGAAGCGGAAATGCCCGCGCAAGAGCGGGCGCACCCGGTAGCCGCAGTCGAGGCTTTCGCCGGGGGGCAGCTCGACCGACAGCGGCAGATGCTCGCCGGCCATGCCGTCGGGTAGGTGATCGAAGATCTCCAGGCGCAGCGTGCGCCGGCCGGCGTTCTCCAGGGACAGGCGCACCTCGCTCCAGCGGCCCAGCGGCAGATGGCCGGGCAGCTGCCGCGCCAGCTGCGGCGAGAGCTGGCGCCGCAGCCGGAAGGCGTCCAGCCCGGCAAGCAGCAGCAGGGCGAGCAGCAGGCTCCACCAGAGCGAGCCGAGCGCGGCCGGTACGCTCACCTGCAGGGCGGACAAGGCGCCGAGGACGACGGCGACGCCGAACAGTCCGCCGAGCAGGGCGAGCAGCAGACGGGATGGCTTCATGGTGCGGTCGCGACGGGACGGTCGACGGGGCTCATGAGCGCGGCGCCGCGATCTGCTCGAGCAACTGCAGCAGCACCTGATCCACGCTCAGGCCCTCGATGTCCATCTCCGGCGCCAGGCGTACCCGGTGGCGCAGCACGGCCAGGGCGCAGCCCTTGACGTCGTCCGGGACGACGAATTCGCCGCCACGCAGCAGCGCGCGGGCGCGGGCGCAGCGGACCAGGGCGATGGACGCGCGCGGCCCGGCGCCCAGGGCCAGCCCGGGCCACTCGCGGGTGCTGCGGGCCAGGCGCACGGCGTAGTCGAGCACCTGGTCGTCGAGCGGTAGTTCGCTGGCGATCTTCTGCAACAGCGGCACGTCGCGGGCTTGCAGCAGGGGGCGCAGGGGCGCGACTTCGAGCATGTCGGCGCGGCCCGAACGGGTGACCTGGCGGACCAGGGCGAGCTCGTCGGCAGCCGCCGGATAGTCGATGCGCACCTTGAGCATGAAGCGGTCGAGCTCCGCCTCCGGCAGCGGATAGGTGCCTTCCTGCTCGATCGGGTTCTGCGTGGCCATCACCAGGAAGGGTTGCGGTACGGGCAGGGCGCGCCCTTCCAGGGTCACCTGGCGCTCCTGCATCACCTCCAGCAGCGCCGACTGGGTCTTCGCCGGCGCCCGGTTGATCTCGTCGGCCAGCAGCAGGTGGGTGAACACCGGCCCCTTGCGCAGCTTGAAGCGCTCGCTGGCAAGGTCGTAGACGGCATGCCCGGTGACGTCGCTGGGCATCAGGTCGGGGGTGAACTGGATGCGCGCGAAGTCGCCGCCGAAGCAGCGCGCCAGGGCCCGTACCAGCAGGGTCTTGCCGAGGCCGGGAACGCCCTCGACGAGAACGTGGCCGTTGGCGATCAGGGCGGTCAGCAGGTCGTCGATCACGGCCTGCTGGCCGATCACGGCTTTCTGCAGCTCCTCGCGCAGGGCCTGCAGCAGCTGGCTGGCGCGCTGGCGCTGGAGTGCCGGCTCGGGCGCGGCCGGACTGCTGGGTGTCGCTTCGCTCATAGGGCATTCCTGAGTGTTTGCAGGTCGGCGACCTGGCGGGTGAATTCGACGGCGGAGAGCGTCCCGGACGCCGGCTGCATGGCGGCGCGGACGTGCTCCGGCGACAGCCGGCAGAGACGGGCGAGCTGTTGCCACTGCTCGGCTTCGGAAAGCTGGGCGAAGCCCGGATGGCGGCGCCGGGCGCGCTGGCGGATATCGCTCTGCAGCTCCTGCAGCAGACCGCTCTGGCCGCCGTGACGGAGGAGGAAATCGGCGTTGGCGCGCAGGTGCTCCTCCAACTGCCGACGGGCCGGAGCAGCGGCCGGTTGCAGCGGCCCCTGGCGCATGCCGGCACGCCAGAGCGCCAGGGCGAGCAGCAGCGCCAGGGCCAGCAGGGCCTGCGGGAAGTGGCGCAGCAGCAGACGGGGCAGGGCGTCGCCGGCACTGCGATGGAGCAGGATGACCTGACTGCCTCGGGTCAGGTGCCAGAGCAGCCAGGCATGGTCGAACTCGCCGATCTTGCCGTTCTGCCAGATCCAGCTGTCGGTCAGGACCGTGACGCTGCCGGCGCCGTGCGCCAGCTGCAGCAGATGGGTGGCGGTCGCGCTGTTGGCCCAGGCGGTGCCGCGGTTGCGCGGGTCGTAGAGATGGAAGCTGTCGTCGAAGGCGAGATAGACCGGCGATCGTCCGGGCTCCACGTAGAACCGGGTCAGCTCCGGATGGGGCTCCGCGGGGGCGGCGGCGCTGTCGGGCGAGCCGACCTTGAGGTCCTCGCTGAGGTACTGGCGGATGCCCAGCCGGTCCAGCAGCGGATCGCCACTGCGGCCGGTTTTCTCGTCCCACAGGCGCTCGGCGACGAAGACCAGGTGGCCGCCGCGGGCGGTCCATTCCAGCACGCGCTCGGCCTGATACGGCGTCATGTGCGTACGATCGGCGAGCAGGAGCAGGGTGTGGCCGTGGTCGGGTAGGCCGTGGAGCGCCCCGGGCCCTTCGGCGCGCCGCACGGCGACGCCCTCCCGGCGCAGGAAGCGCTCGGCGGCCAGATAGGGATTGGCCCGCACCTCGGCGGTCGGGCCGCGCTCCACGGTTTCCCGATAGGGCTGCAGCCGGCCGAGTAGAAAGGCGGCGAGCACGCCGAGCGCCAGCAGGGCGGCGATGCCGAGTAGCCGGCGATGCCCTCTCACGCGCGGGTCTCCGGCCCGAATTGGCGGCGCCAGGCGGCGCACAGCTCGACCCTGGCCTGCTCCGGCGGCAAGCGGTGACCGTAGGCGAGATTCGCCCAATGCTGCGTCAGCTGTTCGGCGAAGCGCTCCAGGTCGGTCTGATGCAGCTGACGCACCCTGGCCAGCACTTCCCCCTCGGTGTCCGCCTCCTTGAGCGGCAGGCGGAAGTCGTGCAACAGGCGGCTGAGCAGGCCACGGTAGAGCAAGGCCAGGGCCTGGCGCGGTTGTTCCGGCCAGAGCCGTTCTGCTTCCCCGGCGATGTCGTCCGGCAGGCTGTGCGGCGCCACCTGCAAGCCGAGGAGCACTTCCGGCGCCGGCCGCTGGCGTCGCGACGTCCGGGGCAGGCGGCCGGCAAAGACGCTCAGCCAGTCGCGGTAGCGCCAGGCGAGCAGAACGAGCAGGCAGACGATACCGCTCCAGAGCAGGATCTCGACGAGATCCGGCAGCCATCTCAGGCTGGTCCAGAGGGCGCGCAGCGCGTCGAAGCGGCGGAGCCAATCGGTCGAGTCAGCGTCCTTCTTCGACGATGGGTTGCCGAAGCGCCAGCGGGTGACGGTTTCCTTCTGGGTGAACGGCGGCTGGGCGAGCAGGGCCCGGACATCCTGGCGGGCGGTCTCGCTGCTCAGCGATTGTTGTTCCTGCCGCTCCGCTGACGGGACCGGCATGGCGGCATCCGGCACCTGCGCCCAGGTCTCGCCCGACAGCGGCGAGAGCGCGAGGGCGAGCACGAGCGGCACGACGGCCGCGGCCGTCGCCAGCCGCTGGCGCAGGCGGCGGAAGGCCAGCTCGATGTCCCAGCCCTCCAGCAGGGTGCGCCGGTTCAGGTACAGGCTGAAGCCGCAGGCCACGTACACCGGCTCCCACAGCGTCAGCACCAGGGCATAGAGCAGGTTGGACAGGTGCTCCAGCCACCGCCACTCGGCCCCGCTGGTCGCCAGCAGCTTCTGCCAGTCGAACTCCAGGCCCGCCTGCTGCGGCACCAGCAGGTACAGCAGGCTCATCAGACCCAGCCAGAGGGCCAGTTCGACATGCATGCCGACCAGGGTCAGCAGGCCGGCCCCGCGGTCGCCGCTCTGGCTGGCGAGCACCGCCAGGCGCTGTTGTCGGGCCCGGTCGTCGCCGCCCTCCAGCTGGACGATCGGCAGCTCGAAACTGCGCGTCGGGCTGAAGCGGTGCCAGGTCAGGCTGGCCAGCAGCGCCGGGCGCAGCGCGCCGGGCAAGGCACGGAAGGCCTGGCCGAGGGTCGGCGTCTCGCCGAACAGGGCGCGGGAGAGGATATGCAGCGGTAGGCGCTCGTAGGCGGGCTTCAGCCACCAGAAGATCAGGATCGACCAGCCCGGACTGTCCCACAGCAGCAGGCTGAGCAGGGCGAACAGCGGCAGCGTGAGCAGCGCCCAGGCGCGCATCAGCAGGCCGGCGTGGCTCCTGGCCAGCAGCACGCCCAGGTCCATGGCTTCCAGAGGGCTGCGCGGGCGGATGGCGACGCTGGCTTCAGTCAGGCGCATGGCGATCGCGTCCGGCCAGCAGGAAGTAGGCCGCCACCAGCAGCCAGAGCAGGGCACCGACCAGGTATTTGAGCGGCGCCCCGACGAAGGTCATGGACGACCAGTAGGCCTCGATGAAGGCGGCGATCAGCAGCATCGCCAGCACCCCGGCGATCAGCCGGACGCTGCGCGCCGCGGCCCGGCGCAGGGCTTCGTCGCGGCGCAGGCGCCCGGGGGCCAGCAGGGCCCAGCCGAGTTCGAGGCCGGCGGCGCCGGAGAGGACGATGGCCGTCAGTTCGAAGGCGCCGTGGCCGACGATGAAGGAGAGGAAGTTGTCCTGATAGCCGATGCGGATCAGATGGCCGGCGATCGCTCCGATGGTCAGGCCGTTGTAGAGCAGGAAGAACAGGCTGCCGAGCCCCAGCAGCAGGCCGCTGGCGAAGGTCTGGAAGGCGATGCCGACGTTGTTCATGACGTAGTAGCCGAACATCAGCCAGTCGATGCCGGAGCCGCGTTCGCCGAAGCGGCCGAGGCGGCTGGCATCGGGATCGTACATCGCCTCCATCTGCGCCACCCGCTCGGGGGAGACCAGACTGTAGATCAGTTCCGGGAAGAAATAGACCAGCAGGCCCATGCCGAGCAGGCTGCCGAAGAACAGCAGGCCGGCGGTCAGCACGA
This sequence comes from Azotobacter bryophylli, assembly GCF_042643485.1. NCBI lineage: Bacteria > Pseudomonadati > Pseudomonadota > Gammaproteobacteria > Pseudomonadales > Pseudomonadaceae > Azotobacter > Azotobacter bryophylli. Next base: position 388,966 of record NZ_JBHRSJ010000001.1, read on the forward strand.
AGCGCCATTCTTCGCGCACCAGGCGGGGGAAGCCGGCGAGCAGAAAGCCGATCGAGCGCGCCCCCAGATGCTCCCGGTGCCGGTAGAGCTGCTGATGGCCGCGCAAGGCCAGCTGTCCCAGCCGCTCGACCAGATGGCCGCTGTAGCCGCGCGCCTCGGCCAGTGCCAGGTGCTGGCAGAGGCGCCGGTAAGCGGCGCCGAAGCGGCGGTGTTCCGCTCCCGACTTGCCGTGCTCGAGGGCGTCGAGCTGCGTGGCGAAGTCCTGCCATTCGCGCTGATGGGCCTGTTCGAATCGCTGCTGCTTCATGCCGGCCCCAGGAGTCCGCGGGCGATGCCGTCGATCCTCGCCTCGGCCTGCTCCGGCGGCACGGCCAGCGGCTCGGCGAGGATTTCCGCCAGTTCCCGGCGCCGCTCGAGGGACAGCGAAGACTGCCGTTCGGCGAAGTCGAGCAGGGCGCGCTGCTCGGCCAGCTGCAGGGGGAAGGGCGCTGGCAGGGGCGCGACCTCGGGCAGCTGCGGAGGCGCGGCCGGCTTTTCCCGGTAGATCACCAGGGTTCCGGCGGCCAGGTCGCCGAGGCGCTTGAAGGCCGGGTGGGCCAGACAGCTGAGGATGCCCAGGGTGTAGCCGAACGGCAGGATGTCGACGAAGCGCAGCAGGTTGCGGGTCAGGGAGGCGGACCAGCCGACCGGGGTACCGTCGTCGTGCACCACCCGCAGGCCGAGCAGTTGCTTGCCGGGGGAACGGCCCTGGTTGAGGACCTCGAACAGCACCATGTACCACCAGGTGACGAGGAAGAAGAGGAGGCTCATCAGGCCCAGCCCCAGCTCGCCGAGCAGGGCGAGAGCGATGGACATCAGCAGCAGGATCAGGCCGCGGATGCCGAGATCGACGGCGAAGGCCAGGGCTCGCGGCACCAGCCCCGCCGGGTGCAGGACCAGGTCGATGCCTTCCGGCGTCTCCACGCTGTAGCGGGTATCCAGCGGCGGGCTAGGGGGCTTGGCGGGCGAGGTTGCGTGAGGAGGCATCGGTCGGCGGCACAGGGGAAAGCCCGATGCTAGCCAGCTACCGGCCAGCAGGCAACCTCGCCGAAGGCCGGGCTGGGGTAGCGGCGGAAAGGACGGCTATATAAATGATGGCTTTTTGCCTGGGCCAATGGCGCCGAAGAGGCAGGGGCCGGTTCTTCTGCCCGATGGGCACGCCGCTGGCGCAATAATCGGCGACTGGCCCTACACTCTTGCGGTTTCTTCGACAGGACCCGACCGTGACCTCCAGCATCTTCTGGTACGACTACGAAACCACCGGCATCAATCCGCGCTGCGACCGCCCCCTGCAGGTTGCGGGCATCCGTACCGACGAGGATCTCAACGAGATCGAGGCGCCGCTGAACCTCTACTGCCGGCCCGGCGACGACATCCTGCCGCACCCGGCCGCCTGCCTGGTCACCGGCATCACCCCGGCGACCCTGGCCGAGCGGGGGCTGTGCGAGGCCGAATTCATGACCCGCCTGCATGCCGAGATGGCCCGCCCGGGGACCTGCGTGGCCGGCTACAACAGCCTGCGCTTCGACGACGAGGTCAGCCGCTACAGCCTCTACCGCAACTTCTTCGACCCCTACGCCCGCGAGTGGCAGGGCGGCAACAGCCGCTGGGATCTGATCGACCTCCTGCGCACCGCCTATGCCCTGCGCCCGGAGGGAATCGTCTGGCCGGAAGAGGAGGGCCGGGTGACCCTCAGGCTGGACCGCCTCACCGTGGCCAACGGCATCGACCATGGCCAGGCCCACGACGCCCTCGCCGACGTGCGCGCCACCATCGCCATGGCCCGCCTGCTCCGGGAGCGGCAGCCCAAGCTCTATGGCTTCCTTTATCAGCTGCGTAACAAGCAGCGGGTGCTCGATCAGGTGCGGCTGCTGCAGCCGATGGTGCATGTTTCCGGGCGCTTCTCGGCCGAGCGCCGCTACCTGGCGGTGGTCCTGCCTCTGGCCTGGCATCCGCGCAATCGCAACGCCCTGATCGTCTGCGATCTGCAGGCCGATCCGTCCCCGCTGTTCGATCTCGATGTGCAGACCCTGCGCCGGCGTTTGTATACGCGCCGCGAAGAACTGGCTGCCGATGAATTACCGGTCCCCCTGAAACAGATATATATCAATCGTTGTCCGGTATTGGCCCCGCTGGGAGTTCTGCGGGAAGAGGATTTAATTCGATTGCAGCTGGATATTGGCGAGTGCCATCGGCGTGCAGACTTGCTGCGTGACGGGCGTACGCTCTGGCAGGAAAAGTTGCCGGCACTCTATACGGCCGACGAATTCGCCGCGAGCGAGGATCCCGAACAGCAGTTGTACGACGGTTTTCTCGGAGAACGCGACCGCCGTCTTTGCGAACAAGTGCGTTGTACCGATCCGCAGAGTCTCGCCACGAAGAGCTGGTCTTTCGATGACGGGCGATTGCCCGAATTGCTGTTCCGCTACCGCGCGCGTAATTTTCCGGAAACTTTGAGTCCGTCCGAGCAGAGCCGCTGGCTGGACTTCTGCAAACAGCGCCTGAGCGATGCGGGAAAAGGGGCGCCCAATACATTGGCCGATTTCAATGCGCTATTGGCGGAAAAGCTTGCCGGGGCCGATGCGAAGCAGCAGGGGATTCTGCTGCAATGGCGCGAATATGCCCGGCAATTGGCCGAGCGTTATACGCTGTGAGGCAGGGCAGGATTGCCCCTGTAAATAAATCGCCCATAAAAAAACGCCAGTCTTTACTGGCGTTTATTCAACTTCGCGGACGGGCGATCAGTCCAGCAGGGTCGCCCAGCTTTCCACGGTGTCGGCGCCCCACTGGGCCTTCCATTCCTTCAGGGTCTTGTGATTGCCGCCTTTGGTTTCAATCACTTCGCCAGTGTGGGGGTTCTTGTATTGCTTCACTTTGCGCGCGCGCTTGGTCTGGGTGGGCGCTTTCGCGGGGCGCGGAGCCTTGCCGAGCTTGGCGTCCGGATCGAGCAGGCTGTTGATGTCGCGCAGAGTCTTTTGATATTCGCCCATCAGCTTGCGCAGTTTGCCTTCGAACTCGAGTTCTTTTTGCAGCTTGTCGTCCTGCGAGAGGTTTTTCAGGCGCTCCTGAAGCTCCTTGATGGCCTCTTCAGTAGCGCGATACTCATTGATCAAAGACATTTTCCTACCCTTAAACCGCTGGCGCGGGTGACCTGTTAATAGTGTCACTAATAATAGACAGCCCCTCTCGCCAAGTAAATAACTCTGAAATGTTTTGCCAACTTCGCTCGGGCCATTGTGATGATTTTAAGAAGACATGCCGAACTTGTCGGGAGCAGTACGGAATTTCCAACTGGAAATTAGCAGCAAACTCCTTCTGGCAGGCAGGCTGCTGGCAAGAGGCGAATCGTCGAAGTGTCGGTTGAATGCTCGTCGAATTTGACGAGTTTTTTACTATTTATCGATTTTGCTCTTTGTCTGCTTGATGTCTTATGCGGATTCCCCACTGGAATTGAGGAATACTGAAGTTTTCCGGGGCTATGGCTAGAATGAGACTTTCGCGAAGTCTGGAGTTTGCCCAACATGCGTACTTTTCGGCTGGTGATCGCCTGCCCCGACCGAGTCGGCATCGTCGCCAAGGTCAGTAACTTCCTGGCAACCTATAATGGCTGGATCACCGAGGCAAGCCACCATTCCGATACCGACAGCGGTTGGTTCTTCATGCGCCATGAGATTCGCGCGGACTCCCTGCCTTTCGATCTGGAAGAGTTTCGCCACGCGTTCGCGCCGATCGCCCGCGAGTTCTCCATGGAGTGGCGGGTCACCGATTCCGCCCAGCCCAAGCGCGTGGTGCTGATGGCCAGCCGCGAATCCCATTGTCTGGCCGATCTCCTGCACCGCTGGAACAGCGGCGAGCTGGACTGCGAGATTCCCTGCGTGATCTCCAACCACGAGGATCTGCGCAGCATGGTCGAATGGCACGGCATTCCCTATCACCACGTTCCGGTCGATCCGCGGGACAAGGAGCCGGCCTTCGCCGAGGTTTCCCGGCTGGTCAGGGAACATGCGGCCGACACCGTGGTGCTCGCCCGCTACATGCAGATACTGCCGCCACAGCTGTGTCGCGAGTTCGCCCAGCGCGTCATCAACATCCACCACAGCTTCCTGCCGTCCTTCGCCGGCGCCAGGCCCTACCATCAGGCGTCCCTGCGCGGGGTGAAGCTGATCGGGGCGACCTGTCACTACGTCACCGAGGACCTGGATGCCGGTCCCATCATCGAGCAGGACGTGGTCCGCGTGACCCACGGCGACACCATCGACGACATGGTCCGCCGCGGCAAGGACGTGGAGAAGATGGTGCTGGCCCGTGGGCTACGCTATCACCTCGAGGACCGGGTTCTGGTGCACGACAACAAGACGGTGGTCTTCGCCTGAACCGATCCGGGCGTCGCAGGCCGCCCTCCCACATCTATACAAGGAAGAAAGATGGCCGACTCCAATGCATTCGTTCTCGGCGCCGACCCCGCCGGCAGGCCCGTGACGCAGTCCCTGCGGCTGGCCAACCGGCACGGCCTGATCGCCGGCGCCACCGGCACCGGCAAGACGGTGACCCTGCAGCGCCTGGCGGAGTCCTTCAGCGACGCGGGCGTCGCGGTGTTCGCCGCCGACATCAAGGGCGATCTCTGCGGGCTCGGCGCCGCCGGCGAGCCCAAGGGCGCGGTCGCCGAACGCATCGCCGGCATGCCCTGGCTGGATTACCGGGCGTGCGCCTACCCGGTGACGCTGTGGGACGTCCACGGGCAGAGCGGCCATCCGCTGCGCACCACCCTCAGCGAGATGGGCCCGCTGCTGCTGGGCAATCTGCTCGAACTCACCGACAGCCAGCAGGCCGCCCTCTATGCCGCCTACCGCGTGGCCGACCGGGAGGGCCTGCTGCTGCTCGACCTGAAGGATCTGAAGGCGCTGCTCAACCATCTGCGGGAGAATCCGCAGTTGCTCGGGGAGGACAGCGCCCTGTTCACGACGGCCTCGGCCCAGGCGCTGCTGCGACGGCTGGCGACCCTGGAACAGCAGGGCGCCGAATCGCTGTTCGGTGAGCCGGCCCTGCAGCTGGAGGATCTGCTGCGGCCCGAGCCGGACGGTCGTGGCCGCGTGCATCTGCTGGACGCCAGCCGCCTGGTCCATGAGTCGCCGAAGGTCTACGCGACCTTCCTGCTCTGGCTGCTGGCCGAGCTGTTCGAGCAGTTGCCCGAGCGCGGCGATGTCGACAAACCGCTGCTGGCGCTGTTCTTCGACGAGGCCCACCTGCTCTTCGCCGATACCCCCAGGGCCCTGCAGGAGCGTCTGGAGCAGGTGGTGCGGCTGATCCGCTCGAAAGGGGTGGGCGTCTACTTCGTCACCCAGTCGCCGGGCGACCTGCCGGACAGCATCCTGGCGCAGCTGGGCCTGCGCATCCAGCATGGCCTGCGTGCCTACACCGCCAGGGAGCAGAAGGCCCTGCGCGCGGTCGCCGACGGCTTCCGCCCGAATCCGGCGTTCGACGCCCTGAGCGTGCTGACCGAGCTGGGCATCGGCGAAGCCCTGGTCGGCACCCTGGAAGAGAAGGGTACGCCGGCCATGGTGCAGCGGGTGGCCATCGCGCCGCCGCAGTCGCGCATCGGTCCGCTCAGCCCGGCCGAGCGCTCCGCGCTGGTGAGCGGTTCGCCGCTGCTCGGGCGCTACGACAAGCCGATCGACCGCGAGTCGGCCTACGAGCGGCTGACCCAGCGCGCGGCCCAGGCGACCGGGACGGACGCGGCCGGGAGCGGGGAAGGCGGAGGCGGGCTCGCCGACATGGCGGGCGAACTGCTCGGCACGCTGGCCAGCCGGACGATGAAGACGGCGATGCGCCAGGCCGCCGACCAGCTCGGCCGGCAACTGGTGCGCGGCCTGCTCGGCTCGCTGCTCGGCGGCAAGCGCCGCTGAGCGCAAGGCCCGCCCGCACCCGCCGTCCGCCGGGCCTGTTCCCGGCCCGGCGTTTCCCCGTCTGTCAGGCATTCGAGGCGCCCCATGCTGGTCGATAACCGCATCAAGTTCCGTCACCTCGTCGGCTTTCTCGAGGTCGCCCGCCTGCGCAGCTTCGCCAAGGCGGCGGATGCCATAGCTGTGTCCCAGCCGGCGATATCCAAGACCCTCAAGGAGCTGGAGGAGATCCTCGGCAGCCGCCTTTTCGAGCGCGGCAAGTCGGGCGTCGTCCTCACCTCCGCCGGCGTCGCTTTCCTGCGCTATGCCGGGCCCTGCGTGCAGGCCCTGCGCGATGGCGTCAACACCCTGCGCGGCGACGACCGGGCCGGCGGGCTGGTGCGCGTCGGCGTGCTCTCGACGGTGGAGAGCCAGGTGGTGCCGGAGGTGGTGCTGCGTCTGCACCGGCAGCATCCGGCGCTGGTGGTCAGCGTCGCCACCGGGCCGAGCGCCCATCTGCTGGCGCAGCTGCGGGTCGGCGAGCTGGACCTGGTGGTCGGGCGGATGACCGACAGCCCCGAGATCCGGGGCATGACCTTCGAGCACCTCTACAGCGAATCCATGGCCCTGGTGGTGCGTCCCGGACATCCGCTGCTCGGCATCGCCCCCGACGAGCGGGGCGCGCTGGCCGACTACCCGCTGGTGCTGCCGCTGGCCGGCACGACCATCCGCCAGCATGCCGACAGCTTCTTCGTCCAGGCCGGCATTCCCCAGCCGCTGCAGCGCCTGGAAACCCTCTCGCCGGCGCTGAGCCGGCGCTACGTGCTGTGCAGCGATGCGCTCTGGCTGGCACCGCTGGATGCGGTGCGCCTGGACATCCGGGCCGGGGAGCTGGTCGAGCTGGAACTGGGCATCCGCGAGCCGGGCGGTTCCATCGGTTTCTGCTTCAACTCGGCGTTGCCGCTGCCGCTGGCCGCCCAGTGGTTCTGCGAGGAGCTGCGGCAGGTGGCGGGGGAGCTGGGCGCATCCTCCATCACATAACCATTCGGTTATGCGAGCGGGCGAGGTTTTCACTTTTCACCGGACGAGGGAGCGGGGGAGACTCGGTTCGCGCCCCATGCGCAGCGACCCGATAATCCAAGAACAAGGAGTCAGTCATGTCCGAACTGGACAATCGCCGTTTCGTTGCCCGCGACCGGAACTGGCAGCCAAAGGCCTACACCCCCGACTACAAGACCTCCATCGCCCGCTCCCCGCGGCAGGCGCTGGTGAGCATTCCGCAATCTCTCTCGGAAACCACCGGCCCGGATTTCTCCCACCTGAAGATGGGCAGGCACGACAACGACCTGCTGCTCAACTTCGACCACGGCGGCCTGCCGATCGGCGAGCGCATCATCATGTTCGGCCGCGTCGTCGACCAGTACGGCAAGCCGGTTCCGCACACCCTGGTGGAGATGTGGCAGGCCAACGCCGGCGGCCGCTACCGCCACAAGAACGACCGCTACCTGGCGCCGCTGGACCCCAATTTCGGCGGCGTCGGCCGGACCCTGACCGATGCCGACGGCCGCTATCACTTCCGCACCGTCAAGCCGGGCCCGTACCCCTGGCGCAACGGCCCGAACGATTGGCGACCGTCCCACATCCACGTCTCCATCAGCGGCCCGTCGATCGCCACCCGGCTGATCACCCAGATGTACTTCGAGGGCGACCCGCTGATCCCGAAGTGTCCGATCGTCCGCGCCATCGCCAATCCGGATGCCGTGCAGAGCCTGATCGGCCGCCTGGACATGGGCATGGGCAATCCCATGGACTGCCTGGCCTACCGCTTCGACATCGTCCTGCGCGGCCAGCGCCAGACCCATTTCGAGAACCAGTGAGAAGGAGCCGACCATGAATTCCGAACTGCTGCCGGAAACCCCCTCGCAGACCGCCGGCCCCTACGTGCACATCGGTCTGGCCCTGGCCGCGGCCGGCAACCCGACCCGCGACCAGGAAGTCTGGAACGAGATGGCCAGGGACGACGCGCCGGGCGAGCACATCCTCCTGATCGGCAACGTCTACGACGGCAACGGCCACCTGGTGCGCGATTCCTTCCTGGAGTTCTGGCAGGCCGACCACCAAGGCGTCTACGACCCGGTCTACGACGTGGAAAAGCCGTTCAACGGCTTCGGCCGCACCGCGACCACCTTCGATGCCGGCGAGTGGACCCTGAAGACGGTCAAGCCGGGAGTGGTGAAGAACGCCGCGGGCGTGCCGATGGCTCCGCACATCAACGTTTCGCTGTTCGCCCGCGGGATCAACATCCAGCTGCAGACGCGCCTGTACTTCGACGACGAGGCCCAGGCCAACGCGGCCGATCCGGTGCTCAACCTGATCGAGCAGCCCGAGCGGCGCCAGACCCTGGTGGCCCGGCGCTGCGAGGTGGACGGCCGGACCGCCTACCGTTTCGACATCCGCATCCAGGGCGAAGGGGAAACGGTGTTCTTCGATTTCTGAGGCGAGAGCGACGGGTGCCATCCCTGGGAGGGGACGGGGGCCGACCCGCCCCGTCCTGCCGGTCGCGAAACGACGCCTCCGCTGGGTTGCGATTATCGAACATGAGTTCGATAATCGACTGATCCTGTGGCCACCCGGGCCCGATCCAGCCGAGGAGCTTCCATGAGCGAAACGCGTCAGGCCGTGCCGCCCCTGGCCCCGCCGCCCTATGTCTCGCCCGCCAGGCGCATCGAGGAGCTGAGCGGCGATCCGAACTTCATGACCTCCCTGGCGCGCGGCCTGGCCGTGATCAACGCCTTCCAGGAGCGCAAGCGCCACCTGACCATCGCCCAGATCAGCCACCGCACCGAGATTCCCCGGGCCGCCGTGCGCCGTTGCCTGTACACCCTGATGAAGCTGGGCTACGTCACCACCGACGGGCGCACCTACTCGCTGCTGCCCAAGGTGCTCACCCTCGGCCATGCCTATCTGTCCTCCACTCCCCTGGCGGTCTCCGCCCAGCCCCATCTGGACCGGCTCAGCGAGCAGCTCCACGAGGCCTGCAACCTGGCCACCCTCGAAGGCGAGCAGATCCTCTACATCGCCCGCTCGGCGGTGCCCCAGCGCCTGATCTCGGTGGATCTCAGCGTCGGCAGCCGGCTGCCGGCCTACTGTACCTCGATGGGCCGCGTCCTCCTGG